>NZ_QBUF01000011.1:164075-260559 GCF_003058185.1 Pseudomonas sp. GV105 | reverse complement strand
AGTCACTGGTAGGAGAGTCCGTTGGACTGCGAGAAGTGGACGACAACGTGTGGGACATGTACCTATGTAACTATCCACTGGGTAGGCTAGACAGCAGTGCAAGCCGGCTGTCCAGCACCCAGAAACGTAAAGGATGTCCCCGGTCTCGTTTGTAAAGGATGTCTCCGTCTGTACACCCCGAGAGGCCCTCACAGCCAGCACAAATCCCAAACAAAAAGCCCCCTCCCACCTTTGATCTGTGAATACATTCAAATGTGGGAGGGGGCTTGCCCCCGATGAGGCCCTCACAACCAGCGCAAATCCCAAACAAAAAGCCCCCACCCAAGCCACTGCGGATAGGGGACGCAATGACCTGGGCGAGGGCTTCTTTTACGACTGTTTTACTGCGCGATCGTTTTCACCGACACGCCACGTTCCACCGGCGTCGAGCGACCGTAGATATCCTCAAACCGCTCGATATCGTCTTCGCCCAAATAGCTGCCCGATTGCACTTCGATGATCTCCAGCGGGATCTTGCCCGGGTTGCGCAGGCGGTGTACCGAGGCGATCGGGATGTAGGTGGACTGGTTCTCGCAGAGCAGGAACACGTTCTCGTCACAGGTGACTTCGGCGGTGCCGCTGACCACGATCCAGTGTTCGGCGCGGTGGTGGTGCATCTGCAGCGACAGGCACGCGCCCGGCTTGACCGAGATGTGCTTGACCTGGAAGCGCCCGCCCATGTCGACCGAGTCGTAGGAGCCCCACGGACGGTAGACTTCGCAGTGGTTCTGGGTTTCGCTGCGCCCTTGTTCGTTGAGGGTGGCGACCATCTGCTTGACGCCCTGGACCTTGTCCTTGTGGGCAATCATCATCGCGTCCTTGGTTTCCACCACCACGATGTTTTCCAGGCCGATCACCGACACCAGCTTGCCGTTGCCGTGGATCATGCAGTTCTTGCTGTCCTGGATCACCACGTCGCCTTTGGTGACGTTGCCGTTGACGTCTTTATCGTTGACCGCCCACAGCGACGCCCAGCAACCCACGTCGCTCCAGCCCGCGCTCAGCGGCACCACGCAGGCGCGCTGGGTTTTTTCCATCACCGCGTAGTCGATGGAATTGTCCGGGCAGCAGGCGAAGGTGGCTTCGTCGAAGGTCACGGTGTCGGCGGTCTGCTCGCTGCGTTCCAGGGTCAGCACGCAGGTGTCGTAGATGTCCGGGTCGTGCTTTTTCAGCTCTTCGAGGAAGCGGCTGGCGCGGAACAGGAACATGCCGCTGTTCCAGAAGTAACCGCCGCTTTTGACGAACTCGACGGCGCGTTTTTCATCGGGTTTTTCCACGAACTGTTGTACGCGGCTCACGCCTTCGGGCAGCAGCGAATCGTTGGCGGACTTGATGTAGCCATAACCGGTTTCCGGACGGGTCGCCGGCACGCCGAACAGCACCATCTCGCCACGCTCGGCGGCCACGGTGGCCAGGGCCAGGGCGCGTTGCAGGGCTTTCTGGTCGTCGATCACATGGTCGGCCGGCAGCACCAGCATCAGCTCATCGCGGCCTTCGTTGACCAGCATCATCGCGGTCAGCGCCACGGCTGGCGCGGTGTTGCGGCCGAAGGGTTCCATCAGGATGCGCTGGGCTTCCAGCTTGCGCACGCTCAGTTGCTCGTTGACGATGAACCGATGGTCTTTGTTGCAGACCACGATTGGGGTGTCCATGCCATCGAATACCAGGCGCTCCAGGGTTTGCTGGAACAGCGTGTGCTCGCCGGTCAGGGCCAGGAACTGTTTAGGAAACTGTTTGCGCGAAAGCGGCCAAAGACGTGAGCCGCTACCACCGGAAAGGATTACTGGGATCATGCGGTTTCTCCTTGAATCGATTTGGGTCAGAGCTACGAAGGTTTGTCGTTCCACTCTTGTTTTTGTCTCGGTCCGAACTGACGCCTCTGCCCTCTGTAGGCGCGAGCTTGCTCGCGAAGAACTTCCAGACACCGCGTACATCCAGAATGCCCGCGTCATCAGTGGCGATTTTCGCGAGCAAGCTCGCTCCTACAGTGGGTTGCTGTCAGTCCGAGAAATGTTTAGCGGGTCGACACGGGGCGTTTCACCCACACTGGCGACAGGCTTGAACCGGAGCCGGTGATGTACAGCACCGCCGCCTCACCACGCTCCAGGGCTACCGGTTTTACGTCGCCGACTTTCTTGTCGCCGTCGTACAGCGCCAGGCTGACCTTCACCGGGTTGATTTCACGCTCGCCACGGCCTTTGGCGGCGACGGCCTTGACCACGTCGGTCTTGCCGTCGGCGGTTTTCAGGGTCAGGGCCTTGTCGCTGAGGTTCTGCACGCGCACCAGGGATTTCTGTTTGTTCTTGAACGGCGGTTCTTCGATCAACTGCGGCTGACCGCTGCTGTTGTTGACCAGGGTGTAGTAGTGGTCGGCGGCGAGCTTGACCGACACGGTCTGGCTGCCCACCTTGGCGCTGTAGTCGCCGCCGGGCATGAAGCTGAAGTCGCTGCTGGCCAACGGGGCGACGTCGCTCAGGTTGGTGGCGCCGACGGTGGCGCTGACTTCCTGATTGGAGGCGTTATAGACACGCACGAAGCTCGAGCCTTTCGGTGCGACAGGGCCGTACAAGGCCGCGTCACCGGCGAAGGCGGACATCGATACAACGCTCATGCCGGCAACCAGGGCCAGGGTCTTGGCGAGACGACGCGGAGTAGTAGTGAAAGTCATGTGAGTTACCTCTCTTTCAGTTTTGCGCCCGTTCGGGCGTCTCGGATTTTGGGTGTTTAGCTGGAGTGTTCAGAGCCATGTTCTGTTGGCGCGCACCGGCTTGTTTGAGTTGCGCGACCCACTGCGGGTCGGCATCGCCGATTTCGTTGTTGACAGGAAGATAGCGTTCGGGGAACTCCCAGATCAGCACCTGGGGCGGGCGGTTCTTGAAGTCATCGCTTTTGAGGTAGCTGAGCATCGGCAGGATCGGGCCATGGCCGTCTTCGGCGTAGCTGATCACGTCGCTGCCCAGGGCTTGCTTGAGCGCCCCGACGAAGTTCCAGTTGGGGTTGGCGCTGTAGCTGGTGCCGACCAGTGCCACCGGGGTTTCGCTGTCGCTGAACAGCGCGTCGTCGCCTTTGGTTTCGGCCAGGTGCGTGACGCGTTTTTCCAGCGGCTCCTTGGGCGGCATCAGGTTTTCGAACAGCGGGTCGAGTGGCAGGAACAGGCGCAGGTCGCCCTTGTGCGGTGCGGTTTTCTCGGCCTCGGTGACAAAGCGCTGCGGTTCGCCGCTCAGTGGGGCCTTGTCGGCGATCGCCTTGGCCAGTTGCTTGGCGGCGATTTCGGCACCGTCCGGGGTCCAGTGGGTGTCGGTGCGCAGGAACACTTGCTGGCCGCCGAGCTTGGCCTGTTGCAGCGGGCCAAGCAGGTCGGGGGCGAGGATCTTGTCGGCGGCGACACGGGCGTGGAAGTCCTGGTACAGGTTGGCGTGGATGCTCGCCGGTTTCACGTCACCCAGGTGTTCCGGGTACAGGCGCACCTTGGCCGGCACGATGGCGAGCACCAGTTGAATGCCTTGGGCCTTGAGCTGCTGGCGCACGCCTTCGACCAGGGCGTAGTTGCCCTCCAGGTTCTGCTCTTCGTTGACGGCGGGGTTGAACTCCTCGTCGCTGTACAGCCAGTGATCGCGGCCCAGCACCACGCCGGGGCGGCCTTCATTGAACAGCTTGTAGTCCAGCGCGGCCCAGAGGTTGGTGCCCAGGCGCTTGATCGGGAACTGTTCGTCGTAGTGGGTCTCGACGGCTTTGGTCCAGCGGCCGTTGAGCACGGTGGCGTCGGCATTGGTGCTGAAGCCGAAGAAACCGCGCAACGACCAGGCGCCCAGGGCGAGCAGCACCACCAGGAACAGGCTGATATAGAGGACGCGCAATGATCGGGTCATGGTCGGCTCCCTCAGAATTGGAAGTAAAGGAACGGCGAGAAACTCTGCGCCGACAGTTTCAGAATCGACGCCACGAACAGCAGCAGCACGGCAGCGCGCATGGCGTAGCGTGGCCAGTCAGCGGTCCAGTAGGCCGGTTGCACGGCGGCGTCTTTGCCCACGGTGAAACCTGGCTGGTGGATGCTGCCTGGGTCGTCGCCCGGTACGGCCTTGATCAGGCTCGGGTCGGCCGCCTTGGTTTTCTCGGCAGGGCGGTTGCTGTAGAAGTCGCGCAGGCCAAAGAACGCCAACGTTGCGTAGGCCACCACCAGGGTCGCCACTTGCAGGCCGGTGAGGCTGGCGCGGTTGAGTTCCGACAGCGACCATTCGCCAAAGCTGAACATCGCGCCGTACATGCGCCCGGCGACGTGCAGGTTTTCGGAACGGAAGATCACCCAGCCCATCACCACCAGCAGGAAGGTCAGCGCCCAGCGGATCGGGTTGAAGCTGCGCGGCGAGGTGTTCAGGCCGATGGCTTTCTCGATCGCCAGCCACATGCCGTGCCAGGCGCCCCACACGATGTAGGTGATGTTCGCGCCGTGCCACAGACCACCGAGCAGCATGGTCAGGAACAGGTTGCGGTAGGTGATCAGCGTGCCTTTACGGTTGCCGCCCAGGGTGATGTAGAGGTAGTCGCGCAGCCAGGTCGACAGGCTGATGTGCCAGCGCCGCCAGAACTCGGTGATCGACTGGCTGATGTACGGCTGCTTGAAGTTTTCCATGAAGCGGAAACCCATCATCAAGCCCAGGCCGATGGCCATGTCGCTGTAGCCGGAGAAGTCGAAGTACAACTGCGCGGTGTACGCCAGCGCACCGAGCCAGGCATCACCGGTGGTGGGGTTTTGCAGGGCGAAGCAATGGTCGGCCACCACCGCCAGGGTGTCGGCGATGAAGACCTTCTTGATGAACCCCTGCATGAACCGCGTACAGCCTTCGGAGAACTTGTCGAGGGTGTGGGTGCGGTTGTTGAACTGGTCGGCCAGGTCGCGAAAGCGCAGGACGGGGCCGGCGATCAGGTGCGGGAAGATCGCCACGAACGCGGCAAAGTCGATGAGGTTGCGCGTGGCCGGAGTGTCGCCGCGATACACGTCGATGATGTAGCTGATGGACTCGAAGATGTAGAACGAGATCCCGATCGGCAACAGTACGTGGGTCAGGATGAATGGCTCCAGGCCCGCCGACTTCATCATCACGTTGATGCTGTCGACGCCGAAGTTGGCGTACTTGAAGTAGCCGAGGATGCACAGGTCGACCGCCACGCCCAGCAGCAGCCAGCGTTGCGCCGGCTTGGTACGCACGCCGGCGGCACCGACCTTGAGGCCGATCCAGTAATTCCACAGCGTGACGGCGGCGAACAGCGCCAGGAAGTCCACTCGCCACCAGGCGTAGAACACGTAGCTGGCCAGTAGCAGCAGCAGGTTGCGATAGCGTTGCCCGCTCAAGTAGTACAAGCCGAGAAAGATCGGCAAGAACAGAAACAGGAACACATTGGACGAGAAAACCATCCCGATCTCTCCATGTTTAACCAACAGTCAAGGGCCGCAGCCCCCCCAAACCCCCCCCACGAATCCGGGGGGAGGTTGTATTGCTCAAATGTGGGAGGGGGCTTGCCCCCGATGGCGGTGTAACAGTCGCCATCTGTGTTGAATGACACACTGCTATCGGGGGCAAGCCCCCTCCCACATTTCTAACCGCGTTTCGTCAGATGCCTTTGTTGCCTTTTTCGTGCGTCGGGTCGTAGACCTTGGTCAGGTCGCCCCCGAGGCGGAAGGTCTTGAACGGCTGCATCCCATGTTTGCGCTCGAGCACATCCGGTGCGCAGGTGTAGAGGGTGCAGAAGGGTTCAAGCCAGGCGAATTTCATGTCTTCCTTGAGGTCCTTCATGTCCTGCTCTTTGCCGTTCTTCTGCTCGAAGATCTGCGGGTCCTTGACCCCGGCCAGCACCTTGTCGCCCAGGCGTTTGAGCGCGCCGTTGTTTTCCTGGCGCAGATCCACGCCGTTGACCAGGGCAAAACTGGCGATCATCGACAGCGGCGGCAGGGCGTAGTTGTGGTACGACAGCGCGCGTTGCTGGCGCTTCAGCTCGTTGGGCAGGAAGCCCTGGTCGTCGACCTGGTTGGCGCCGACTTTGTATTCCTTCACCGCCCAGTCAAACAGGTCGCGACGGTTGGTGGCGATGGACGTCGCCATCACCGACCAGGCGGCCCAGTAGGAGTGGTTGTTGGTTTTTTCCAGCGGCAGGTTGTCCCAGTCGCTCACCACCTGATCGGCCAGCCGGTTGAACCAGGCTTCGATCAGTTGCGATTCCTGCTGATGGTTGGCCAGCGGGTGCGAGTCGGAGAACTTCAGGCGCACATAGGCCGAGGCCATGCTGCCCAGCGCCCATTTGCGCATGGATTTGCCGGTGTGGTTGAAGTCCTTGGACATCAACGCATCCGCCTTGGCCCAGCTGGTCAGCCAGTTGAGTGTGCATTCCAACTGTTCCGGGCGACCGTCGCGCATGAACTGCATCACGCGCTTGCTGGTGTCTTTTTCCAGCTTGGTGATGTCGGCGGTGCTGTCGCGGAAGGCTTTTTCCGACTGCACGTTCAGCGTGGAACGGGCCTTGTCCGAGCCTTCGTACTTGCTGCGAAACTGCAGCGAGCCGGTGTACGGCGCCGGCATGGCGTCGCAGCCGTCCTTGAAGTCGCCGGTCTTGAACGCTTCCACCGGGGCGAAATAACCCTGGGGCGGACGCAGTGGCGCGGCGGCATTCACAGAACCGGCGAAGATCGCCAGGCCCAGCAATGTGGGGATCAATAACTTCTGCATAGGTAACCTCATTGCCCGAGTGAGGCAGTCTTCTGACCGCCGCTTGGGAATACGTTGCGTGTGCAAATTTTCGCTTCGACTTTCTGCGCGGCAGCACCCGCTTCGGGGCCCTGCACTTCCACGGCCAGCAAGTTCTGCGAGGCCCAGTCTTCGTCGGTGCGCAGTTCAAAGGCGAAACGCCCGTCTGTATCGGATGTTTCGGGTTTTTCGATCTTGATGTCCTCGTGGCGCCCGTTCATGTACCAGAGGGTGGCTTGCAAGGTTTTCACCGACGGGTCGGCGAAGCGGATGTCGACCTGATGGTTGGCGTTGCGCAGGTCTTTGTTCGAACTGTTGACCAGCAATTCGTTCTTGCCGGGTTTCAGGGTGGCGCTGGCGCTCATCTGCGCGGTCTTGCCTTCGCAGCCGTTGTCCAGCAGCGCCATCATCTGGCGGTAGATGGTTTCCTGGTCGAGGCGGTACAACGGCGAGAATTCCCAGATCAGGATTTTCGGCGGCGTCTTCTGGAACTCGTCGCTGCCCAGGTACTGGATCATCGAGCCTTCCAGGCCGCCGCCGGGGAAGGCGACGTTGAGGATGTCGGCGCCGATTTCCTGTTCGAGGAAGCCGGCGAAGTTGTAGTTCTTGCCGCTGTGGCTGGTGCCGACCAGGGTGATCTGCGGGTTGCCCGAATCGCCGAACAGGTCGCCGTCGCCGGCTTCGCCCTTGGGCTCGGTGGTGAACTGGTCCATGTACTGGATCGCGTAGCTGGTGCCGCACAGTTGCCCGGCCATGTTGTGCAGGGTGCCGGTCTTGCCCATGCGCCCGGAGCGCTTGGTTTCGAATTCGCGCTTGGGAATCTCGGCGAACTCGGGCATCGCGCGCACTTTGGCGCCGACGATTTTCGCGGTGCGCTGGGCGCCGTAAGGGGTCCAGTGCTGGTCGCCGCGGAAGTAGAAATCGTGGGCCGGCAATTCATCGGGCAACTGCTCGTTGGTCAACGGCGACAGGTCCGGCACCACGTAGCCCATCTTGGCGAAACGGCCGAGCATGCTCTTGTAGTTGCCCAGGGCCTTGTCGAAATCGAACGCGGCTTTCTCTTCGGGGTTGAGCTTGTTGCGGTTCACCAGGCCACGGGTCGGCTGGTAGACCACCACCAGTTCCACGCCCTTGGCCTTGAACGCATCGTGCAGCTGTTGCATGCGTTTGTAGCCGGCGGGGCTGGTGTCGAATTCGGTGCGCAGGTCTTCCTGGGTACGGAACAGCCAGTCGCCCTGGGCTTGCACCAGGGTGGTGAAGTTCTGCTGGTAGCGCGTGGTGTAGTTCTTCGCGTCGTGGGCCGCCGGGCACAGGCTGCAGCACGGTTCGGCGCTGAAGGTCGGCGCCTTGATCTCGTCGGCGCGCACGCCCTGGCTGGCCGCGAGCAGGCCGAGGGTCAGACCCGAGAGGCTCAACAGTTTGATCATGTGTGGGTGCATAAGGGTCATCCTCAGTCCTGCATTTCGGTCTGGCGTTCGACAGGGTCGATCAGCACGGCTTTCTGCTGGCGTACCAGCAGGTCGAGAATTTCTTCCTGACGATCGCCCAGCACGCCGGAGAAGCTGATGCCGCTGGATTTGGTCGGCGCCAGCATCGACACGCGGTACAGCTCGATACTCAACGGCGAGTCGATCGACAGCGGCCCGCTGCCGTTACCGGCCAGTTCGCCGCCGACCACGATCAGCGAGACCTTGGTGTCGAACGGGTCGAGGGCGATGTCGCGGTCGGTGTCGGTCAGGTCCTTGATGTGGCCATAGACGCCGGTCAGCCCGTTGGCCATCGAGGTGTTTTCGTACAGCTTGATGTTGACGCTGTTGCGTATGCGGATGCCGTGGCGACGGTTGGCAATCACCTTGTTGCCCCACAGCAGGTTGTCGCCGCTCTCATAGAGGGTGATGCCGTCGGTGTGGTTGCGGTAGATCTCGTTGTCGGCGATCAGGTTGTTCACGCTGTTACGGTCGATCACCAGGCCCGAGAGCTTGTTGTCGTAGCTGCGGTTGTTGAAGATGAAGCTGTCGTTCACTTCCCGGGAAATGATGATGCCGTGCTTCTTCTTGGTGCCGTAGACGGTGTTGTCCGCGATGATCAGGCCGTGGGAACGGTCGTGGGGGTCGATGCCGTAGACGATGTTGTCTTTGTAGGTGTTGCCCTTGATCACAAAGCCTTCGGTCTCGTAGCAGTAGAAGCCGTACCACATGTCCGAGAACTCGGAGTCGATGATCCAGCCGGTCGGCTCAGGGCGCTTGAGCACCTTGGCCATGTTCGGCGTGTACTGGGAAATACTCACCCCATACGACTTACTGTTGGCGTAACCGAAACTGGCCATTTTGGTGTTGGCGATGTAGGTCTCGGTGCCGCCCCAGGCCAGCAGGAACGGGCGGAACTCATTGGGCGACTGGTAGGTCGCCGGGCCGTTGGCCTTTTCTTTCCAGCCGGTGATCTTGGTATCGCGCACGAACAGCTGGCCGTCGTTGATCAGGAACGCACCGGCCTCCTGGGACAGGCGCAGTTCTTTGGTGTGCTTGTCGATGTCGAGGATGCCCTTGCGCCCGACCACGATCGGCAACTTGGCGAGGAACACGCCCGGCGAGGTTTCGCTGAGGTACTGCTTGGGCACTTTGCCCAGCAGGTCCTTGAGGTTCATGTAGCCGTCGTCGATAAAGATCGCCTGGGGAATGCCGTGCTGGCGCACCACCCACTCGGCCATCTTGTTGTCGCCGCCGATGAAGTCCTTCAGCGCGTCTTCCTGCATCATGCGGCGGATGCTGATTTTGCCCGGCTTGGTTCTGACGATTTTCTTTTCCATCGCCGCGGCGGTGTAGCCCGACAGGTCCGGCAGGGCCGGCTTGGGCATTTCCAGCGGCGCGGTCGGCGGGCTGGAAATGGTGTAGGTCTTGGCCTGTTGCAGTTCTTTGGCGATGGTCGGCGCCTTGACCGGCTGCGCGGTATCGGCGAAGGCTGTGGCATTGGCCATCAGCATCGCGGTCACCAGCAAGCATCTGCCTGTGAAGGGGTGAGCAATCATTGCGCGGGCTCCCATCAGAACTTCCAGATCACGTCGACAAAGGCGCGATGCATGTACGAGTCGACCTGGCTGCCATAAGCGTCGCCCGGTTTGAACACGCCGGCACGAAAGCGCACCAGGGCCGACGGTTCGTCGATCGACTGGCTGAGCGCGGCCGGCAGCAGGCCTTTCTTGAAGTACTTGGTGACGACCAGGTCCATCTCCTGGCCCAGGTCTTTCTTGCCGTCTTCAAGGGGCAGGGAGGTGCTGGACAGGATCGCGCCGGTCACGTCGTCGGTGTTGTTCTGCACGGCGTCGATGCCGTTGCTGCCCACCGGCTTGTTGCCGTCGACGCGCCAGAACTTGTGGTACACCAGGCTGGCGTCGTAGTCCTCGCGCAACTGCCAGGAGCCGAACAGGCTCATGGACTGCATGTTGTTCATCTCGCCGCGGAACGCTTCGCCGAAGCGATGCAGGCGGGACTGGGTGCCGGTGAAGTTCGAGCGGTTGCTTTGCAGGCCGTTCTGTTCGTACTCGGCGCTGGCGCGGGCATAGGCCGCACCCACTTGCCACTGCGGGTCGAGGCGCAGGCGGATACCCAGGTCGGTGGCCCAGCCGCTCACGTCTTCGCTGCGCTTGGCGTTGCTCGGGCGGGTGCCGTCGGCGTTCAACGCGTTGACGGTGTCGCGGTCGCCCTGCATGCCGGTGACGCTGGCCCAGTAGTTGACGGTGTTGGTGTTGCGCCAGTTGTAGGCGTCGCTGTTGGCCTCGATGCCGAGCCAGGTCAGGTCGCCGTTCTCGCGCTTGTCCAGCGGGTCGCTGGCCACGCCGGGTTCGGCGTAGTCGAGCTTGCCGTCGTCATGGGTGTGGTGCCCGCGCAGGCCGATCCACTGGCCCGGCGTCCACTGGTAGGCGGCGTCGGCGTAGAAGTGCTGGCGGTCCTTGTCCTTGGGCGACAGTTCCTTGAGGTCGGTGCGGTATTCGCTGAAGCGTTCGGCGGCGCCGACGTTGGCCTTGAGCAGGGTGGTGTCGAAGGTCCAGTTCAGCGCTTCGATGTTGGTGTCGCGCCATTGGCCGTCGTCATTGCGCAGACGCTGGCGGCCGAACTTGAGGAGCTCGCCGGGGTAGGGCGTGAAGCCGCTGTAGCCGACCCAGAACTCGCGCAGCGCCAGGTAGTTTTTCTTCGCTGTGCGGTCGCTGTTGCTCGACTGCTCGGTGGTGTCATCCGAGGACTGCTGCAGGGTGTCGGTCTCGATGATGTCGCTCGAGGCAACGGCCTGGCCCATGGCGTAGGCGCTCCAGTTGCCGCTTTCGCCGTAGATCCACGGGCGCAGGTCGAGGCCGATGCCGTTGACGTCGCCACCCTTTTGGGTGCCGAGGTCGCGGTCGTCTTCGGACTGGCCGGTGACTTTGACTTCCAGGCCGAAGTTATTGGCTTCGGTCAGCGCGGCCAGGGTCGGGCACGACCACAGCAGGGCGAAGGTCAGGCCGATACCGGCCTGCACGAATGGATTGAGCTTCATAGGGATTCCTCGCCGTCTTCTTCTTGCAGGGCGTGCAGTTGCAGCGTGCTCTGGGCCAGGGTGCCGCGCGCGGCCAGTTCCTGTTGCACCAGGCGTTGGCCTTCGGCGCGTTGTTCCGGCGTCAGCGGGATTTCGAGCTGCGTGGCCAGGTCATTGGCCTCTGGTGTGCCCTGGGCTTTAGCCAATTGGCTGAAGACATAGGCGTTCAATGGGTCGGGCTTGGTGCCCTTGCCTTGGGAAAACAATTGCGCGATGGCGAAGTCGGCGCTGTTCTGGCCGTTGCGCGCAGCGGTCAGCAGGTGGTCCAGGGCTTTTTGCGAGTAGACCTTGCCCAGGTAGCCACGGCGGTAGATCTGGCCGAGGTAGTAGTCGGCGGCCACTTCGCGGCCCAGGGCTTTCTCGAAATGCGCTTCGGCGGCCTTGGCGTCCGCCGGCACCCACTTGCCATCGTAGTAGAGCTTGCCCAGCAACAGCTCGGCGCGCGGCTGGTCGGCGGCGCGGCCGTTGTCCAGGTACTTCATCATCTGGTCGACGTCGCCCAGTTCCGGGAAGTCGTAGAGCAATTGCGCCAGGCTGACCCAGGATGCGGGGTAGCCGGGGGCGATTTTTTCCAGCAGCGCCTGGGCGGTTTTCTCGTCGGTCTTGCCCAGCGTTGCGTCGCCCAATACGCGGGCCACGCTGTCGATGCGCTGTGCGGTGACGGTGCCGCTGCTGTAGCCGGCTTCCATTTGCTTGAGCAGTTCGGCCTGTTTTTCTGGCTCGGCTTTTTTCTGGTAGACCGTGGCCAGTTCGACGTAGCAGATGTCGGTGGTGTTCAGCGCGGCCTTGCAGATGCGCTCGACATCATCCAGATGCTGGTCGTAGGTGTCCTGGGTGCGATACAGCAGCACCTGGGCCAGACCGGCTTCCGGGTAACCGGCGGCCTGCCATTTGTTGATCTGCTGCTGGGCGTTCACGTTGGGGAAGCTGTGCGGGTATTGCAGGTACAGCATCGCCAGCGGGATCAGGGTGTTGCCTTCGCCATTGGCAAAGGCTTTTTTCAGCAGGCCTTCGGCTTCATGGTGTTCGGCGTCGGTGGCGCCGGGCTTGGCCACCAGCAGGCGCCCCAGGCGGGCCTGGGCGCGCGGCGAAATATCCGCAGCGGCGCGGTAAGTGGCCTCGGCCTGTTTGATCTGCGCCGGATCGCGTGTGCCGACCTGGATATCGGCCAGGCCCACCTGGGCCTCGCTGTAACCCAGGGTCGCCAGTTGCTGGTAATTCTGCTGCGCGGTGAGCGTGTCGCCCCGCTTGAGGGCTTCGTTGGCCAGGCGCTGGTCGGGCAGACCGGCGCAACCGGCGAGGCTGACCGCAAGGGCCAGCAACGCGACAGGACCCTTGTGGGCGCGGGCTTGCTCGCGATGCAGGCCGTGCGGTCCGTCAGGCAAACCGCACTGATCCCATCGCGAGCAAGCCCGCTCCCACAGGGATTGCGGTGTTTTCAGGAGAGTCGTCACAGGCATGTCCTCGCTTACAGTCCGGCAGCCATGGCTTTATCGATCAGCCAGTTCAGCGATGGGCCACGGTCGCTGGTGACTTCCACCGGGCGGCCAGCGTAGGCGCTGTCCAGCGGTGCGTCCGGCTTGATCTGCACGCGGATGTCGGAGGACAGGTCGGCGCTGTTCAGGCTGGTGCTGCTGACGATGGTGCCGGTGCGGGTCTGTTCTTCGTCGGCGACCTGGAAGTTCACCGGGGTACCTGGGCGAACGTCAGCGAACTGGCGGTAGGAGAAGCGTGCTTCCACGTTGGCCAGGCTGCCGCGAGGCACCAGTTGGAAGATCACGTCGCCTTTGCTTGCGTATTGACCGTCGGCCACCATTTGCTGGGCCACGATGCAGTCGCAAGGCGAGGTCAGGGTGCCGGTCATTTGCTTGCCGAACAGTTCTTCGACCTTGGCCGGTTGCAGTTGGTCTTCGTCCAGATGGCCCTTGAGCACGTCGAGCATGCTGGTGCTGAAGGTCGCGAGCGGCGCGCCTTTGGCCGCCACCGCGTCGCCTTTGAGCAGGCTTTGCACGGTGCCGTCGCGGGGCATGGTCACGTTCATGCCGGGCACGCTGACCAGGCCGGCCTGGGCGTGGCTGACGAAGTACATGCCGTACAGCGATTTGAAGACGAAACCGAATGCCGCCAGGCCCACCAGGAAGATCGCCAGGCTGAACGTCACGGCGCGCAGGCGGCCGAAGACGCTCATGTTGCTGCCGCCGTCCTTGACCTTGCGCGCCTTGGTGAAGTTGTCGCGTTGCAGGGTGGCGAGTACGTCGCCCATGGTCACGATATCGCCCGACAGGTGCGACGTGATCAGGTGACGCAGCGTGGAAATATCCTGCGCGTCGAGGTTCTGGAACTGGCAACCGGTGCGCCCGCTCTGGCGGTCGTAGGAGCGAATCTGCAGCTCCACATCCATCGCCAGGCCGAGGTTGTCGATGACAAATTGCAGGCGACCCTTGTGCACTTCGCCAACGATCAGCGGCTGGGTGGCGGTGAACGCCAGGCCGCCGGCGGACAGGTCGATGACCCGTGCTTCGGTCGGCGTGCGGTCAGTGTTGAAAAAGCGCAACTTGGCCGGGATTTTGACCCGGGCGTGCTGGCGTTGGGCTTCGGATTCGTGGACAACGTTGGCGTTTACTTGGCTGTTCATCAGGGCAATTTCCTAGAGTTAATTCAGGCTTGGCAGGGTCAGACCATCATCAGCAACACGGCGACGAAAATGCTGCCGGCGGAGAAGGTCATGGTCCGAGACGACCAGGTGTTGAACCAACGTTGAAAGCTGGCCAAATCGCGGGTCAGTTTGGTGTCCTGGCGGGTCCAGGACTGTTGATCGAGGCGGAAGAACACGTAGATTTTCACCAGCGCGCCCATGATCTGGTTGTAATAGAGAATCACCGGGTACGCCGGGCCGATCCTGTGTCCGGAGCACGACAGCAGCACGGTCAGGATCAGGCGGGTGATGCCGATCCACAGCAGGTACGCGAGGATGAACGCGCCGCCGTACTTGAAGGTGGCGATGATCGCCACGGTCAGGCCGAGCAGCGAGGTCCACATCGACACGCGCTGGTCGAACAGCACCACGCTGGTGAACAGGCCGAGGCGACGTACACCCAGGCCCAGGGCGCGGGAGTTCTGGCGCAGGTTGTTGCCGTACCAGCGGAACATCAGCTTGCGGCTGGCTTTGATAAAGCTCTTTTCCGGCGGGTGCTCCACGGTGTTGATTGCGGCATCCGGTACGTAGAAGGTGTCGTAGCCCAGGCGCATCAGGCTGAACCAGCTGGACTTGTCGTCGCCGGTCAAAAACTTGAAGCGGCCCAGGCGCCAGTGTTGCAGCGAGTCGCTTTCCACATCGGCGATAAAGCCCGGGTCGGTGACCACGCTGGCGCGGAACACCGACATGCGCCCGGTCATGGTCAACACGCGCTTGGACAGGGCCATCGAGCACATGTTGATGTGGCGCTGGGCGAAGCGCAGTTTGTGCCATTCGCTCATGATGTAGCCGCCGCGCACTTCGCAGAACTCGTTGGTGGTCAGGCCGCCGACATTGCCGAACAGCTGGAACCACGGCACGGTTTTGCGCACGACGCCTTCGGCGAGCACGGTGTCGCCATCGATCACTGCAACCACGGCGCGGTCATCCGGCAAGTGGCGGGAGATGGCGCGGAAACCGAAGGCCAGGCCGTCGCGCTTGCCGGTGCCGGCGATACGCACGAAGTCGAGCTTCACATGGCCCGGCGGGTTCATGCGTTCCCACAGGCTTTTCACCAGCAGTTCATCGGACATTTCCACCAGCGAGCAGACCACGGTGGTGGGGAAGCCGCATTCGATCGCTTCGCGGATCACCGAGCTGTAGACCTGCGCGGTGGTCAGCGCATCGATCCGGAAACTGGTGACCATCAGGAACACATGGGACGGGTCCGCGGCCTTGCCCAACTTGCGCACTTTGCGCCGCAGGTGGGGGTAGACCACGTACAGGAACAGCATGCCGCGAAAGAAATGCGTCGCACCCATCGAGTAGCGCCAGATACCGACGGCGCCAATCAGGAAAATAAAATTCTTCGACTCGGAGTCGAACGTACTCGCCGGCAACAGCAGGGCGAGTCCCATCAGCAGGCTCAAGAAGAACAGCCAGCCGGCGGATTGGAGCAGTACGTGTTTTAACTTGGACATAGGCGTCATCCGCAGGTGAAGGAGGTTTCGAGCTGCAAGCGCTGGGGATCAGGACGCCGGCAGCCCGAAACTTGCGGTTGCTGTTACCAGCAAATACCTTCGGTACGGCCGCTCACACTGGTGGCCTTGGACATGAAGCCCACCAGGTCGACCACTTGCTTGCCGTGCGGTGCGTTATGGGCCAAGGCCCGGAACTTCTCGTCACGGTTGCCGAGGATGATCACGTCGCAGTTGTTGATCACATCGTCGAAGTCCGAGTTGAGCAGGGACGACACGTGCGGGATCTTGCCTTCGATGTAGTCCTTGTTCGCGCCGTGGACACGGGCGTACTCGACGTTGCTGTCGTAGATGCTCAGGTCGTAACCCTTGCCGATCAGCATTTCCGCCAGCTCCACCAGGGGGCTTTCGCGCAGGTCATCGGTGCCGGCCTTGAAGCTCAGGCCCAGCAGGGCGACTTTGCGTTTGTCGTGGCCGGCGACGATGTCGAAGGCGTTCTGCACCTGGGATTCGTTGCTGCGCATCAGCGAGTTGAGCAGCGGCGCTTCCACGTCCAGCGAGCCGGCGCGGTAGGTCAGGGCGCGCACGTCTTTGGGCAGGCACGAGCCGCCGAACGCGAAGCCCGGGCGCATGTAGTACTGGGACAGGTTGAGGGTCTTGTCCTGGCAGACCACTTCCATCACTTCGCGCCCGTCGACGCCGACGGCCTTGGCGATGTTGCCGATCTCGTTGGCGAAGGTCACCTTGGTGGCGTGCCACACGTTGCAGGTGTACTTGATCATTTCGGCAACGGCGATGTCCTTGCGGATGATCGGCGCGTCGAGTTCTTCGTACAGCGATTGCAGGACATCACCGGAGGCTTTGTCGAATTCGCCGATGACGGTCATCGGTGGCAGGTCGTAGTCGGCGATGGCGGTGGATTCACGCAGGAACTCCGGGTTGACCGCAACGCCGAAGTCGACGCCGGCTTTCTTGCCGGAGCAGTCTTCGAGGATCGGGATCACCACATTGGCCACGGTACCCGGCAATACGGTGCTGCGCACGACGATGGTGTGGCGGGTGGTCTTGTCACGCAGGACAAAGCCGATCTCGCGGCATACCGATTCGATGTAGTTGAGTTCCAGGTCGCCGTTTTTCTTGCTCGGCGTACCGACGCAAATCATCGACAGGTCGGTAGCGCGGATGGCTTCGGCGAAGTCGGTCGTACCGCGCAGTCGTCCGGTCTCGATACCCTGGCTCAGCAGCTCGCCCAGGCCCGGTTCAACGATCGGCGATTTGCCTGCGTTGATCAGGTCGATTTTTTCCTTGGAGATGTCTACGCCGACCACTTCATGGCCGCGGGCAGACAGGCAACCGGCACAGACTGCGCCAACGTAACCCAAACCAAATATGCTGATACGCATCGCATTTACCTCTGTATTAAATCATGCCATTAAATGGCCGGAGTTCATGTTTGCAAGCGTCACTGATGCCGCGAAAGTTAGGCGAATAGACGCCGACTTGCCGCGTGTAGGCATGTTGAATAACGAGTGACTAATGATTGCACTCAAGTTGTGCGCAACGTGGCCTTGTTATTGGTGCTTGCCCTGAAATGCAGCCGGCCTTCCTGGGAGAAGGGCCTGGCGCCAGTGCAACAGGGCCTTGATAAAAGGCTGTAAGCCTATAATTATCAATGCCTTGGGTTGTATCACTGACCCATTGGGGTAAGCACGGCCTTGGCCTTATAGTGTGTGGCAATCGATCCTTATCGCCGCTCTTAACTAATCGGTTGGTAATATGAGCCCAGAGTCAAAGTTTAATGTGACAACTTTGCTACTTCCGTTGGTCGCCATGTAAGTCATCTCTTACAGAAACAGAGAATTCCGTTACCGGTGGTATGAGCGGTGCTTTAGGGCTAAGTTCCTGGCCGCTCATCCTGTTTCCGGAAATTTCTTGAAATATCAGCAAAGATGGCACTGGTACTATATTGATAGCACTTGCTATTTGGGCCAGTAGTTACGGGGAGTTGGCGCGCGGGAATAGTTTTGTGCCACTAGTGATTTAAAAAAGTGGTGCCACTACGAAAAAAAATGACGAATGTCGAGTGAAATATTTGTTAGAGATGCGTCAGGATATTTTTTGACGCCAAACAATTGACGATTTCCGCTGTGAAATGCAGACAAAAATGTGCGAGGGGGCTTGCCCCCGATGGCGGTGTGTCAGTCTATCCATGTATGACTGATCCCCCCCCATCGGGGGCAAGCCCCCTCCCACATTTGATCTTTAGCGTCTATGAGGGCGGAGCAGGGCCTTATTCCGGTGCGTGATCGCGCAGGAACACCAGGTTGTCCGGCTTGGACTGCTCGGCATTGAAGCGATAACCCTGCACATCGAACTGCTTGAGCTGGGCCGGGTCGTTGATGCGCTCTTCGATCACGAAGCGGCTCATCATGCCCCGGGCCTTTTTCGCGTAGAAGCTGATGATCTTGTACTGGCCGTTCTTCAGGTCCTTGAACTCGGTATTGACGATCCGCGCATTCAGCGCCGTGCGCTTGACCGCCGAGAAGTACTCGTTGGACGCCAGGTTGAGCAGCACGTCATCGCCTTGTTCGGCCAGGGCTTGGTTGAGCCACTCGCTGATCCGGGTGCCCCAGAAGGCGTACAGGTCCTTGCCACGGGCGTTGGCCAGTTTGGTGCCCATCTCCAGGCGGTACGGCATCATCAGGTCCAGAGGGCGCAGCAGGCCGTACAGGCCCGAGAGCATGCGCAGGTGGTCCTGGGCGTAGCTGAAGTCGGCGTCGCTGAAGGTGTCGGCGTTAAGACCGGTGTACACGTCGCCCTTGAACGCCAGCAACGCCTGCTTGGCGTTGGCCGGTGTGAACGCCGGGGTCCAGCTGCCGAAGCGCGCGGCGTTGAGGCCGCCGATCTTGTCGGACACATGCATCAATTCGCTGATCTGCGCCGGGCTCAGGTGGCGCAGTTGCTCGATCAACTCCTGGGAATGGTCCAGGTACTGCGGCTGGGTAAAGCGCTGGGTCGCAGGCCTGGACTCGAAGTCGAGGGTCTTGGCGGGGGAAATCACCATCAGCATGAAGTTGGCTCCTGTAATCGTGCTTGTAACGTGGGCGGGATTCTAGGGGGTTGGGCACTTTGACTCCACCTATGATGGCGATAGGCGCGATCCGTTATGATGGCCGGTGATTCTGGAGAGGGAGACCCTGTGTGCGAATAGCGCTTTTATTGTCGGCGTGCCTGTTTTGCCTGAACGCCCACGCGGCGCCGGTGGACGTGGCCAGCCTGGATCGCGGCGTCTGGCCGGAAAAACTCAGCAGCCCTGCGCTGTTCGACGTGGCCTCGCGCGCCGAAATATTGATGTTCGCCCGCAGTCTGATCGGCAGCGAAGCCCTGGATGAAGCGGCGCTCAAACAGCGCCTGGGCCTGAAGATCATCAACCTGGCGGCCATCGACGATCTGCGTCGCCAGCTCTGGCGGCGCCTTCTGGAGAATTACACCGCTGCCCAGGAAAGTTGCGAGGAGGATGCGTCGTTCTGCTACCTGGTGGAAAACATGGACGACCTGCGCGAGCAGGCCGGCAAGTTCGAGGTCAGTGACAACTCCTTCTATATAGGCTGGGCCGGCCCGAGCCACAATTTCCACGAGCGTTACCTGGACGAGCTGCTGCGCAAAGCCGCGCTGTTCCCGCAGATCAGCAGCGAAATCGCACGTTTCGGTGACCATGAGCGCAATGGCGACGAATTCAACGACCGCCTGTTCCTGCTGACCTTCGACGGCGGCCCGGCACCGGTCAGCGGCAATACCGACTGGCTCACCGATTACCTGCGCAAGCAGAAGATGAACGCCACGTTCTTCGCCCTCGGCAGCAGCCTGCAAAACCGTGTGGAGCGCAGTTCCGTCGCGGATGTGCAGGCGCTGTATCAGGGGCAGTGCGTGGGCACTCAAGGTTGGCAGTACCGTTCCCACAGCCATTGGGTCGAATGGCAAAGTTCGATCATCCGCAGCGCCGCGCTGGCGCAGAACCTGATGCCGGAAAACTACGTGCCGCTGTTCCGTCCACCCTACGGCCAGCGCCGCGCGGACAGCCAGGGTTTCTTCCAGTCCCAGGGTTTGCAGGTGGCGTTGTGGGATATCGACTCCCAGGACGAACCGGGCAAGCTCAAGGCCGATGAGTCGGCGCAGCGGGTGCTGACATTGATGTTGTTGTGGCGCAAAGGGGTGATTGTGTTTCACGACACCCAGGACAAGGCGCGGGTCGCATTACCGATGGTATTGCAGGCAACGGCGCAAAGCGGGCTGGGTTGGCAGGACTGCCGGGAGGCGTTTCGCTGAAGAGGCTGAAGTGCCCGCTCCCGTTGGGGATGCGGCATTTTCGGGGTGATTTTGTACGATATTTCTATGCGGGCCGACTTCCGACTTTAACGGGGTAGCTGGCACTCGGCTAGTGCTATTCGTCATCCTGAAAAATAAACTTCAAAAAAACGTCAAAGTGCTTTTTCCTGTCATGGGTTTTGCGGTATTACGAAGTCAGATCGCCGAAACCTGCAACACAGGTGGCGTCTTCCAAGACTCCTCATGTGGGCACTGCACTTGACGTCACGCAAGGTGCAGTCGGTGGTCGAATCGAGGCGCAGCACTGTTGTGGTATTGCGTCGACTGGCTCCCACAAAGGTGACCGAGTATGGATGATCATGGACGTAACCCTTCTTCCGACCAGCCAATCCTTTATGTGCTTGATACCAACGTACTGATCCACGATCCGAACGCTCTGCTTAACTTCGAAGAACACCACGTCGCCATCCCGATGATCGTGTTGGAGGAACTCGACAAACTCAAAAGCGGGCATCACAGCGTGGCCGCCGAATGTCGCCAGGCCATCCGCCTGATCGACAAAACCCTGGGTGAAGCGTCACCCGAGGACGTCGAAGTCGGCGTGCCGATCCAGCGCGGCAAAAGCGGGCCCAAGGGTTTGTTGTCGATTTTGATGAGCAAGCGCAGCGAGCCCAACAGCCTGCTGCCGGAAAACCTCAACGACAACAAAATCATCAACCAATTGATCGACCTGCACGCTCGTGACAAGGACATGCGCGTGGTGCTGGTGACCAAAGACATCAATATGCGCCTCAAGGCACGAGCGTGTGGGATCGCTGCCGAGGACTACAGTACCGACCAACTGGTCGACGACGTGTCGATGCTGTCCCGTGGTTATCACACCATGACCGGCTCGTTCTGGGACCGCGTCAGCAAGGTCGAAACCCGTCAGGACCACGGTCGCACCTGGCACCAGGTGCAACTGATCGACAACCTGCCGGCGGTACACGTCAACGAGTTCATCATCGACGAACAGGGCTTCGTGGGCTGGATCAAAGAGATCCAGGTCGACAGGCTGCTGATCCTCGACCTGCATCAGGAACCCCTGTTGCACCAGGAAGCCTGGGGCCTGAAACCGCGTGATATCTACCAGAGCCTGGCGCTGTATGCGCTGCTCGACCCGGACATCCACCTGGTCAACCTGACCGGTGCCGCCGGCTCGGGCAAAACCATCCTGGCTCTGGCGGCCGCCATCGAACAGACCATGGTGACCAAACGCTATCGCCGCATCATCGCCACCCGCAGCGTGCAGGGCCTGGACCAGGAAATCGGTTTCCTGCCCGGCACCGAAGCGGAAAAAATGGAGCCGTGGCTGGGGGCGATCACCGACAACCTCGAAGCTTTGCACATGGATGACGAAAACACCCATGGCAGCGTCGACTACATCCTCAGCAAAGTGCCGTTGCAGTTCAAATCCCTCAATTACATCCGAGGTCGCAGCTTCCAGCAGAGCCTGATTTTGATCGATGAGTGCCAGAACCTCACGCCGCACCAGATGAAAACCATCATCACCCGTGCCGGCGCCGGTTCCAAAGTGGTGTGCCTGGGCAACCTGGCGCAGATCGACACCCCTTACCTGTCCGCGACCAGCTCCGGGCTGACTTACCTGACGGAACGCTTCAAAGACTTCCCGAACGGCGTGCATATCGCGCTGCAGGGAGTTCCACGTTCGATCCTGGCCGAATACGCCGAATCTCACTTGTAAACGCGGTCCATGTAGGAGCGAGCTTGCTCGCGAAGAGTGTCTACGATAACGCGGGGTCTCTGGAGCCCCGCGTTGTTCTTTGGTTTTTCGCGAGCAAGCTCGCTCCTACAGGGTTTACAATCGACGCTCCTGATCAGGAGTATCCCTGTGCTGACTCATCTCGATTCCCAAGGTCGCGCCCATATGGTCGACGTCACCGACAAGTCCGTGACGTTCCGAGAGGCGGTGGCTGAAGCGCGGGTGCGTATGCTGCCCGAGACACTGAAAATGATTGTCGATGGTGCCCATCCCAAGGGCGATGTGTTTGCCGTGGCCCGTATCGCCGGGATCCAGGCGGCGAAAAAAACCAGTGATTTGATCCCCTTGTGCCATCCGCTGATGTTGACCGGCGTCAAGGTCGAACTGAGCGCCGAGGGCATAGACTCCGTGCACATCGTGGCGCGCTGCAAACTCTCGGGCCAGACCGGCGTAGAGATGGAAGCGCTGACGGCCGCCAGTGTCGCTGCGTTGACCATCTACGACATGTGCAAGGCCGTGGACCGCGGCATGACCATCGAAAACATCCGCCTGCTGGAAAAGCTCGGCGGGAAAAGCGGGCATTTCAAGGCGGACCAGGCATGAGCATCAACGTACTGTTTTTTGCCCGCTACAGCGAAACGATCGGCCTGGATTCCCTGGAGATGGAAGGCGACTTCGCCACCGTCGACGCGGTGCGCCAGGCATTGGTCGGCGATCCGGGCTTTGACGTGCTCAACGAGACCAGCTTGATGTGCGCGCGCAATCAGGAAATGTGCAGCGTCGACGAGCCGCTCGAAGCCGGTGATGAAGTCGCCTTCTTCCCACCCGTGACCGGAGGCTGAGCATGGCCATCCGTGTGCAGCCCGCGCCGTTTGACCCCGGCGCCGAAGTCAACGCGATGCACGCTGCCAATGTCGGCGTCGGCGCGGTGGTGAGTTTTGTCGGCTATGTCCGCGACTTCAATGACGGCCACGACGTGGCGGGGATGTTCCTGGAGCATTACCCCGGCATGACCGAAAAGGCCCTGGCCAAGATCGCCGTGGAAGCCGAACAACGCTGGCCGCTGCTCAAGCTGGAAGTGCTGCACCGCATCGGCGCGCTGGAACCGGGCGAGCCCATCGTCTTCGTCGCCGCTGCTAGCGCGCATCGTCAGGCTGCGTTTGATGCCTGCGCGTTTGTGATGGACTACCTGAAGACCCGTGCGCCGTTCTGGAAGAAAGAAAGCACCAGCGAAGGTGCGCGTTGGGTGGACGGGCGCGACAGCGACCACGCCGCAGCGGATCGCTGGAAGTAGCCAGCCGAACACCTATCTCAAAATCAGCTGAAATCAAATGTGGGAGGGGGCTTGCCCCCGATAGCAGTGGGTCAGTTGGCAAATTCTGCGACTGACACTCCGCTATCGGGGGCAAGCCCCCTCCCACATGTTTGACCGCATTTGAGCTTACGGGCGTTTGCGTTCTACAGCCCGGAGCAAGTGCGTCGGCGGTGTCTCGCAGCTGATCTTGCGGCCCAGCAGCGTCTCGATCGACGGCAACTGATACGAGTCATCCTCCCCGGCAAAGCTGATCGACACACCCGCTGCCCCGGCACGGCCGGTGCGGCCAATACGGTGTACGTAGTCGTCGGGCATTTCGGGCAGGGTGAAGTTGATCACATGGCTGATGCCGTCGATGTGAATCCCGCGCCCGGCCACGTCGGTGGCCACCAGCACGCGGATCTTGCCTTCGCGAAAGCCTTCCAGGGTCTTGATGCGCTTGTGCTGCGGCACGTCGCCTGACAGTTGCGCGGCGTTGACGCCATCACGCACCAGGCGCTCTTCGATACGGCGCACTTCGTCCTTGCGGTTGGCAAACACCATCACGCGCTCCCAACCGTTGTCGTTGATCAGGTTGTAGAGCAGCTTGTACTTGTCGGCACCGGCCACGGCGTAGATGTGTTGCTCGACGTTTTCGCTGGCGACGTTCAGCGCCTCGATCTCGACGATGGACGGCTCGGTGGTCCACTGCTTGGCGAGGTTCATCACGTCTTCGGTGAAGGTCGCGGAGAACAGCAGGGTCTGACGCTCGTTTTTCGGCGGGGTCTGGCGAATGATCTGGCGTACTTGCGGGATAAAGCCCATGTCGAGCATGCGGTCGGCTTCGTCCAGCACCATCACTTCGACCATGTCCAGGTGTACGTCGCCGCGCTGGTTGAAGTCGAGCAGGCGGCCCGGAGTGGCAACCAGGATGTCGCAGTGGCGCGCTTCGAGGTGCTTGAGTTGCTTGTCGAAGTCCATGCCACCGACAAACGTCATGACGTTGAGGCCGGTGTACTTGGTCAGGTCGGCGGCGTCCTTGGCGATCTGCACCACCAGCTCGCGGGTCGGGGCGATGATCAGCGCGCGCGGCTCACCCATGTAGCGTTCTTTCGGCGGCGGCGTTTGCAGCAGTTGGGTGATGATCGAGATCAGGAACGCGGCGGTCTTGCCGGTGCCGGTCTGGGCGCGGCCGATGGCGTCTTTGCCGGCCAGGGTGAAGCCCAGCACCTGCGCCTGGATCGGTGTGCAGTACGGGAAGCCCAGGTCCTGGATGGCGTGCATCAGTTCCGGTGCGAGCTTGAAATCGTGGAAGCGGGTTTTGCCTTCCTGGGGTTCGACGACGAAATCTTCGAGTTTCCACGGTGTGACGGGCGGCTTGGGCGCGCGTTCACGGCGTGCGGCTTTTGGCGCAGGCGCAGGCGCAGTTGCCGCAGCGGCTTCGGCCGGTTTCGGCGGTTCGGTTGGCGTCACCTCGAGCGGTTTCGGCGCGGTCACAGGCGCGGCCAGGCCAGGCTGTTTACCGTCGTGGCGGCTGCCGGGTGTCGGGACGGGAGCACTGGGAACTGGCGCGAGCGGCTCAGCCTCGCTTTTGCCGAACATCTTCTTGAGTGCTTTGAGCACGGTGATCTCATTAATTGGTTAAGGAATATACGCCGGCCAGTGTAATGCAAGAATCGGGCGCGGCGTAGTGCGTCTGTCATGTGGCTAAATAAACGGCGGCGTTCAGCGCAGTCGTTCGGCCAACCACGTACCGATATCGCTGATCTCTTCGGGTAACACTTCGTGACCCATTGGGTATTCCTGCCATGTCACGGTGACACCACGGGTCTTCAAGTGCTCGTAAGCGCTGCGCCCCATGGCGTTCTGTACCACCTCGTCGTACTGGCCATGCAGGCACAGCACCGGAATGCGCTGTTGACTGGCGGATAATTCCAGCTCGTCGTCGAAGGTCGGCGCATAAGTGGAGAGGGCAATCACGCCACCCAAGGCGCCTTGCCATTTATGGAAAGCGGTGTGGTACACCACGGCGCCACCCTGGGAGAAACCCGCCAGGAAAATCCGCGAGGCGTCTATTCCGCTGCTTTTTTGTTCCTTGATCAAATCCGTGACCATTTTGGCCGACTCTTTCAGCTCTTCCAGGCTGATGGACCGCGCCGGGCTCATCGCCCTGATGTCGTACCAACTGGGCATCTCATAGCCGCCGTTGATGGTCACCGGGCGGGTCGGTGCTTGAGGCAGGACGAAGCGGGTGGTCAGCAGGTTTTCCTGCAGCGCTTGGGCCACCGGTTGGAAGTCGTAGCGATCGGCACCCAGGCCATGCAGCCAGATTACGCAGGCGTCTGCAGGCTTGGTGGGCTGAAGAATCAAGGGGTTGCTCATGTCTGCTCCATTGATGTGCGTGCGCTCCGATTGAGTGCGACGGAACGGTGCGCAATAGTTTGATCTGTTACGAGAATGTCGCAAGGTTGAATCTTTTGCCATTGACCTTGGGCTGAATCGACTCAGCAGCCACTCTGGTACGCGCTTTGCTATGTGTAGGTCGATGTCAGATCTTTCCTGGGACGGTAACACTATCAGTGACTGCCGTTTGTGGGATAGCAACTGGAATTACTGCGACTGCCTCATGCTGCTTGACCCTAATAAAAGCCAACACGGGTCGATATCGCCTCATAAGGGTGCGCTGAGGTTCTAGCTCCGACACAACAAGAGCAACTGGAGGTTTGAATGAAGGTATTGAAATCCACCCTGGCCATCGTTTCCGCGGCCGCTGTATTGGGTGTCAGTGGTTTCGCCCAAGCCGGCGCCACCCTGGACGCCGTGCAGAAGAAAGGTTTTGTGCAATGTGGCGTGAGTGACGGCTTGCCGGGTTTCTCGGTACCGGATGCCAGCGGCAAGATCCTCGGGATCGACGCTGACTTCTGCCGCGCGGTAGCCGCTGCTGTGTTCGGCGACGCGAGCAAGGTCAAATTCAGCCAGTTGAACGCCAAGGAGCGTTTCACCGCGCTTCAATCCGGCGAAGTCGACATTCTGTCCCGTAACACCACCATGACCAGCTCCCGCGATGCGGGCATGGGACTGAAGTTCCCCGGCTTCATCACTTACTACGACGGCATCGGCTTTCTGGTAAACAACAAGCTGGGCGTTAAAAGTGCCAAGGAACTGGACGGTGCAACCATCTGCATCCAGGCCGGCACCACCACCGAGCTGAACGTTTCCGACTACTTCCGTGGCAACGGTCTGAAATACACCCCGATCACCTTCGACACCTCCGACGAAAGCGCCAAGTCGCTGGAGTCCGGGCGTTGCGACGTACTGACCTCCGACAAGTCCCAACTGTTCGCCCAGCGCAGCAAGTTGGCCTCGCCGAAGGACTACGTGGTTCTGCCGGAAACCATTTCCAAGGAACCGCTGGGCCCGGTCGTGCGTAATGGCGACGACGAGTGGCTGGCCATCGTGCGCTGGGTTGGCTACGCCATGCTCAACGCGGAAGAAGCCGGTATCACTTCCAAAAACGTCGAAGCTGAAGCCAAGTCCACCAAGAACCCGGACGTTGCGCGTCTGCTCGGTGCCGACGGCGAATACGGCAAAGACCTGAAAGTGAAGAAAGACTGGGTCGTACAGATCGTCAAGCAGGTCGGCAACTACGGTGAAGTGTTCGAGAAAAACCTCGGCAAGAGCACGCCACTGGAAATCGACCGTGGCCTGAACGCGCTGTGGAACAACGGCGGCATTCAATACGCACCCCCTGTGCGCTGATCGCTGATGGTTCTATCACCCGGTGGGCCAACCGCCGGGTGATGTTCTGTTCCATTCTTTCCGGGGCACTTCATGCAAAATAAAATCGGCGCACCAAAGCAGAAGCTCAGCTTCAGCGATCCCAAAGTGCGTGCGTGGCTCTTCCAGATCATCACGATTGTGGCGGTGGTCTCGCTGGGCTGGTACCTCTTCAACAATACCCAGACCAACCTTCAACACCGGGGCATTACCTCGGGCTTCGACTTTCTTGAGCGCAGTGCCGGCTTCGGCATCGCGCAGCACCTGATCGACTACACCGAATCGGACAGCTATGCCCGGGTGTTTGTGATCGGGCTGCTCAATACCTTGCTGGTGACCGTGATCGGCGTGGTCCTGGCGACCCTGCTCGGGTTCATCATCGGCGTGGCCCGCTTGTCGCCCAACTGGATGATCAACAAGCTGGCGACGGTGTACGTGGAAGTGTTCCGCAACATCCCGCCGTTGCTGCAAATCCTGTTCTGGTACTTCGCGGTGTTCCTGACCATGCCGGGGCCGCGCAACAGCCATAACTTCGGCGACACGTTCTTCGTCAGCAGCCGTGGCCTGAACATGCCGGCCGCGCTGGCCGCCGACGGGTTCTGGCCGTTCGTGGTCAGCGTGGTCGTGGCCATCGTGGCCGTCGTGCTGATGACCCGCTGGGCCAACAAGCGCTTTGAAGCGACCGGCGTTCCCTTCCACAAGTTCTGGGCGGGTCTGGCGCTGTTCATCGTGATCCCGGCATTGTGCGCCTTGGTCTTCGGCGCGCCGTTGCACTGGGAAATGCCCAAGCTGCAAGGCTTCAACTTCGTCGGCGGCTGGGTGCTGATCCCTGAACTGTTGGCGCTGACCCTGGCGCTGACCGTGTACACCGCGGCGTTTATCGCCGAGATCGTGCGCTCGGGCATCAAGTCCGTCAGCCACGGCCAGACCGAAGCCGCACGCTCCCTGGGCCTGCGCCCCGGGCCGACGCTGCGCAAGGTCATCATCCCGCAAGCCCTGCGGGTGATCATTCCGCCGCTGACCAGCCAATACCTGAACCTGGCGAAAAACTCGTCGTTGGCCGCCGGTATCGGTTACCCGGAAATGGTTTCGCTGTTTGCCGGCACGGTGCTCAACCAGACCGGCCAGGCCATCGAAGTCATTGCCATCACCATGAGCGTGTACCTGGCGATCAGCATCAGCATTTCCCTGCTGATGAACTGGTACAACAAGCGCATTGCGCTGATCGAGCGGTGAGGAAACGAGCATGAGTTCGCATACGTTCAAACCTGATATGCCACCGCCGAGCAAAGTCTTCGGGCCGATGGCATGGATGCGCGCCAACCTGTTTTCCAGCTGGCTCAACACCCTGCTGACCTTGTTGGCGTTTTACCTGATCTACCTAGTCGTGCCGCCGATACTGCACTGGGCGATCCTCGACGCCAACTGGGTCGGCACCACTCGCGCCGACTGCACCAAAGAAGGCGCCTGCTGGGTGTTTATCCAACAGCGCTTCGGGCAGTTCATGTACGGCTACTACCCCGGCGACCTGCGCTGGCGCGTAGACCTGACCGTGTGGTTGGCCATCGTGGGCGTGGCGCCGTTGTTCATCTCGCGTTTTCCACGCAAGGCGATCTACGGCCTGGGCTTTCTGGTGTTGTACCCGATCATTGCCTTCTTCCTGTTGCGTGGCGGCATTTTCGGCCTGACCAGCGTGGCCACCAGCCAATGGGGCGGCCTGATGCTGACCCTGGTCATCGCCACCGTCGGCATCGCCGGTGCCTTGCCGCTGGGGATTGTGCTGGCGCTGGGGCGGCGCTCGAACATGCCGGCGATTCGTGTGGTCTGCGTGACCTTCATCGAATTCTGGCGCGGCGTGCCGTTGATCACGGTGCTGTTCATGTCCTCGGTGATGCTGCCGTTGTTCCTGCCCGAAGGCATGGGCATCGACAAGCTGCTGCGGGCGTTGATCGGCGTGATCCTGTTCCAGTCGGCCTACGTGGCGGAAGTGGTGCGCGGTGGCTTGCAGGCGATTCCCAAAGGTCAGTACGAAGCGGCCGCGGCGATGGGCCTGGGTTACTGGCGCAGCATGGGCCTGGTGATTCTGCCGCAAGCCCTGAAGATGGTGATCCCCGGCATCGTCAACACGTTTATCGCGCTGTTCAAGGACACCAGCCTGGTGATCATCATCGGTTTGTTCGACCTGCTCAACAGCGTCAAGCAAGCCGCCGCCGACCCGAAATGGTTGGGCATGGCCACTGAAGGCTACGTGTTCGCCGCCCTGGTGTTCTGGATTTTCTGTTTTGGTATGTCGCGCTATTCCATTCATTTGGAACATAAGCTCGACACAGGCCACAAGCGTTAGGAGTTGATGTTATGAGCGAAGCGATCAAACAGCCTGTGAGCCCTGAAGGCATTATCCAGATGCAGGGCGTGAACAAGTGGTACGGCCAGTTCCACGTATTGAAAGACATCAACCTCAACGTCAAGCAGGGCGAGCGTATCGTGCTGTGCGGCCCGTCGGGTTCGGGCAAGTCCACCACCATCCGCTGCCTCAACCGCCTGGAAGAACACCAGCAGGGCCGCATCGTGGTCGATGGCGTGGAGCTGACCAACGACCTCAAGCAGATCGAAGCGATCCGCCGCGAAGTCGGCATGGTGTTCCAGCACTTCAACCTGTTCCCGCACCTGACCATCCTGCAGAACTGCACGCTGGCACCGATGTGGGTGCGCAAGATGCCCAAGCGCAAGGCCGAAGAAATCGCCATGCACTACCTGGAGCGCGTGCGTATCCCGGAGCAGGCTCACAAGTTTCCGGGGCAACTCTCCGGCGGCCAGCAACAGCGCGTGGCGATTGCCCGGGCGCTGTGCATGAAACCGAAAATCATGCTGTTCGACGAACCGACCTCGGCCCTCGACCCGGAAATGGTCAAGGAAGTGCTCGACACCATGATCGGCCTGGCCGAAGACGGCATGACCATGCTGTGCGTGACCCACGAAATGGGCTTCGCCCGTACCGTGGCCAACCGCGTGATCTTCATGGACAAGGGTGAGATCGTGGAACAGGCGGCGCCGAATGACTTCTTCGACAACCCGCAGAATGATCGGACCAAGTTGTTCTTGAGCCAGATTCTGCATTGATCGATGGTTGATGCTTGAAGCGATAAACCCGGCACCAGGCCGGGTTTATTTTTGCCTGCTGTTTTTACGCGGACGCTTGAGTTGCAAGCTGCGCATCTTTTGCGATCAGCAGATGGTTCAGGTCTTCGCCGGCATTGAGTGCCTCTATTTCGGCCAATAGATGCGGATGTTTATCCAGTAGACGCATCAATGTGAGCAGTGGCGCGGGCGGAAAGATCTCAGCCCTTTCGTAGCGGGAAAATGCGTTATGGCCGCGGCCGGTCAATAGCCTCACCGCGTCTTTCTGCGTCAGATGCAATTTGCGGCGAATTCGTTTCATTTCGGCGGCGATGATTGTCCTGGCATCCATTAACAACTTATCGCTGGCATCGGAATAACGCTCTGCGCTATCGGTGTCCGAATCGAACTCGACCTCGTGACAGGCCTGGCATTCCCAGCCTGCAATATCAGGGATATCCCGGATCATGCCGCGTGTGTTGATCGTGAAGTTGCGACCTTCGAAATGCTGCATTGCGTCATGGGTTCCGCAGCTCACGCATTGTTGGGTTTTCATAAGGTTTTCTCCTTGAAGGAGATTACGGGAGGACCACCGCCTGGGCGGTAAGTCACTTTGATGTAAATCTCCGTAGCGTAAATCTTGATCAGATAGACGTCCTGCCACACACGGTGGTCTGAATAGGTCGTCATTGACGTGTACAACATTCGATTCTCAAGGGCGCAGACCGCGAGTCGCATCTGGCCGATGTTCAACTCAAGTTGTCGAGCCGCCTCCCGCGCGCTTGCGGTGAATGCTCTGCTACCCAACCTGATGACATCCGCCTTTATCACCGCCAAATCGTAATGAGGTGTGTACTTTTCCATAAGACACCTAAGGCTGAAATTACCCTTTAAGGGTAATTTTAACAATCGAAAATACTGCTCCGTTTCCCTGCCTGAAAACCCTAGTGCGTTGCCTTTGTAGGCAAGTCCGAATAGGCTGTAGGTAAATTCATCCTATGATTGGACGAAAGCGCAAACCCTATGACAGACATCTCCCCGCTGATCAAACGCTCCCTGGTCGACCAAGCCCTCGAGCAGCTGCGCCAGCGCATCACCCAAGGTACGTGGGCCATCGGCGAGCGCCTGCCCACCGAGCCTGAGCTGGCGGCGGAACTGGGCATCAGCCGCAATACCGTGCGCGAGGCCATGCGGGTGCTGGCATTCTCTGGATTGATCGAGGTCCGCCAGGGCGACGGCAGTTACCTGCGTTCGATGACGGACCCGCTGGGCGCCATGCGCGCGTTATCCCATTGCAGCCTGGAGCAGGCGCAGGAGACGCGGCAGATCCTGGAAGTGGAGGCCATCGGTCTGGCCGTCCTGCGTCGCACCGAGCAAGACCTGCACCGGTTGCGCGAGGCGCTTGATGCCAGCGCCGCGCTGTATCACGGTGAGCTGGAGGCCTACATCAGCGCCGATCTGGTATTCCACCAACGGCTGGTGGACGCGGCGCACAACCCGGCGTTGAGCGAGTTGTACCGGTACTTTTCCAGCATCATCGGCGCGCAACTGCGCCAGACCCTGAACATCTCGCCGCGTCGCCAGGCGGTGTTCGACCTGCACACCGCCCTGCTTGATGCCGTAGCGCAGCAAGACCCGGAGCGCGCCAAATCCCTTTGCCGGCAGTTGATCAATGAACCCTGACGCCCCACGCACGCCTGAGTTGGAAGAATTGCTGATCGACGCCGAGGCCGACGACGATGCAGTCCAGCACAGCCCCCCGTCGACGAGCCGGCCATGGCTGTTGCTGCTGGGCCTGGTGCTGGTGGCGCTGAACCTGCGCCCGGCGCTGTCGAGCCTGTCGCCGCTGCTCAGTGAGGTCTCGGCCAGCCTGGGCTTGTCGGCGGCCAGGGCCGGTCTGCTGACCACCTTGCCGGTGCTGTGCCTGGGCCTGTTCGCGCCGCTGGCGCCGCTCCTTGCGCGGCGCTTCGGTGCCGAGCGGGTGGTGCTGGGGATCTTGTTGACGCTGGCCGGCGGTATTCTGCTGCGCAGTGCGTTCGGTGAGGTCGGGTTGTTTGTGGGCAGCCTGATCGCCGGGGCCAGCATCGGCATCATCGGCGTGTTGTTGCCCGGTATCGTCAAGCGCGACTTCGCCAGGCAGGCGGGCGCGATGACTGGGGTCTACACCATGGCGCTGTGCCTGGGCGCGGCGTTGGCGGCGGGGGCCTCGGTGCCCTTGAGCGACTCCTTCGGCAACCGTTGGAGCATCGGGTTGGGCTTCTGGATGGTGCCGGCGTTGCTGGCCGCGCTGTGCTGGTTGCCGCAAATCGGGCAGAAGCACGGCGCGCATCGCGTCGCCTACCGGGTGAAGGGCTTGCTGCGCGATCCGCTGGCCTGGCAAGTGACCTTGTACATGGGCCTGCAATCGTCCCTGGCCTACATCGTGTTCGGCTGGGTGCCGTCGATCCTCATCGACCGCGGCCTGAGCGCCACCGATGCCGGGCTGGCGCTGTCCGGTTCGATCATCGTGCAACTGCTCAGCGCCCTCACCGCGCCTTGGCTGGCCACGCGCGGCAAGGACCAGCGCCTGGCCATCGTGGTGGTGATGCTGCTGACCCTCGGCGGGCTGATGGGCTGCCTGTACGCGCCCCTCGACGGGCTGTGGGGCTGGGCGATTCTGCTGGGCCTGGGGCAGGGCGGTACGTTCAGCCTGGCGCTGACCTTGATCGTGCTGCGCTCGCGGGATGCCCACGTGGCCGCCAACCTGTCGAGCATGGCCCAGGGCTTCGGTTACACCCTGGCGTCCCTGGGCCCGCTCGCGGTGGGCCTGATTCACGACTGGACCGGCGGCTGGGCCGCCACCGGTTGGGTCTTCGCGGTGATCGGCCTGGGCGCCATCGTCGCTGGCCTCGGTGCGGGGCGCGCGCGGTACGTCGAGGTCAGCAGCGAGAAAGTCTAGAGGTACTCCACCTCCAGCGTCGCCGAACCGTCCATGAGGATGTCGGTACTCAGGTCCAGATTCTGTTTGGCGTTGATCACCGTCTCCAGGCTCAGCGTGCTGGTCAGGTTCTGGATCGCCATGGGGCCGGCGGTGCTGCCCGCGGTGTCGGTGAAGCCCAGCAGGCTCTTGGCGCCGATGTTGATCGGGTTGCGGTTGGCCGCGCGCCAGGCCACGCCGCCGGTGGTGGACTCGGTGCCGTGGACCTCGGCCACGCCACCCACCACGGTCTGCTGCGGATCGAACGTCAGCGAGTACACGCCGATCTTGTTCGCGCTGTTGTCCAGGCCCAACCCGTAATAAATCTCGCTGTTGACGTGGGCCGAGCCGTCGCGGTTGTCGTGCATGCGCAAGGCATAACGCACCGGGCCGTTGCAGGTCACCGTCAGGTTCAGGGACTTGACCGGCAGCCGCGTGCCGGTCGTGAGGTTGAGGTCTTGCTGGGCGATCTTGCCGAAATCCACCACGCCGTTGGCCGACAGGCTTGGCGCGCAGGACACCGGGATGATCCGGCCGTTGACGTTCAGGTCGACGGGGGCGGCGGCCTGCGCCGGTTGGCTGAACAACAGGGGCACGAGGATCAGGTAGCGAGCAATCATGGGAGGCTCCGAGGGGCTTAGAAGTAGGTGATTTCCAGGGTCGCCGAACCGTCGAGCCGCACTTCGCTGCGCAGGTCCAGGCTGTCGAGCGGCGCGATGAAGGCTTTCAGGCTGAGTAATGCGTTGAGGTTTTGCAGGGCATTCGGGCCTTCGGTGCTGCCGGCCGTGGCGGTAAACCCGAGGAGGCTGCGCGCGCCCAAGGGGATCGCGCTGGCGCTGGCGCTGCTCCAGGCGGCGCCGCCTGTGGTCGAGTCGGTGCGATACAGCTGGGGCAGGTTGTCGGCGCTGGCCTGGGCGGGGTCGGCCAGCAGGTAATAACGGCCGACTTTCTGCCCGCGTGCATCCAGGCCCAGGCCGTAGGCGGTTTCATCGATGCCGCCGGTGGCTGAGCCGGCGCGGTTGTCGTGCATGACCAGGGCAAACGGAGTCGGGCCGTCACAGCTGACCGTGAGGCTCAGCGCGCGGGCGGGCAGGGCGGTGTCTTTGTCGCGGTGCAAGTCGCTGACCGACAACTTGCCGAAGTCCACCGTGCCGTTGTTGGCCAGGGTGGGCGTGCAGGCCGTCGGTGCGAAGCGCGCTTGCAGCTGCAATTCCCGTGAACGCCCGGAGGTGGGCGCGTCCACCTGCGCCGAGGCTTCCCAGGTTTCGGCATCGCGCACGCGGATCGCTTCGTCCCGCGCCCACGCACTCACCTGCAGTTGCGCGGCAAAACTGCGCCCGGTGGCGGGCTGGCCGTCGTGCAGCGGGACGATGCCGTGGTCGGCGCGCCAGGCCAGGCTCGTGCCGATTTGCGCGGGCGCCTGGCCTGGGCCGGCGAGCAAGCCGAGTTGCACCGCGTGGCCATCGAGCACCGCGTCATGCACTTGCACGCGGTAATTGCCGCCGTCGCCCAAGCGCAAGCGCTCGGTGCCGGCAGCCAGGGCGCGGTAGAACAGGCTCATGTCGCCCGGTTGCGGGCAGTTCAAGGTCAAGGACAGGCGCCGTTCGCCGAGCAGGTGTTCCGCTGCCGGTGCTGACGCGACGGCGCGGTTCATCAGACCAAAATCCAGGCGCGATTCGCTCAGGTCCAGGCGGCAGTCGTCCTCGGCCAGGGCCGTGCCGGCGAACAGCAGCAGGGCTGCCAGGCTGTGTTGAAGCTTCATATTGGGGTCCTCAAGGTCGCTGGCAGCGGGCCGGTGCGGTTTCGAAATACACGTGGGGGTCGGCCTTGGCCGGCAGTTCAAAGCGCAAGTGGCAGCGCGGCTGGTCAGGGGCCTTGATCCATAGCGGGCGGGTGTCGAGCACGTCGGGCAAGAACACTTGGTTGCCTTCCTGGACCAGGGTGATGAACTCGCCGTCCTCCGTGGTCACGGTCGAGCCGCGTGGCATCGGGGTGTCCAGGGTCAGCAGCGCACGCCGGGTGAGCGACACGCCGAACTCGATGCGGTCCACCGCGCCGCGGCCTGCCGATACCACCGCAAGCCCGTTGTGGATGTCGGCATTGCGCGGCAGCGAACGGGTGTGGACTTCCAGCGGGCTGCGCCCATAGGCGCTGAGCTGAGGCGCCACGGCCTGGCCTTGCCAGTCGGTCCACACCGGGCCGCTGGGGGTGTTGACCTTGATCCCGGGCATATCGCCCACCGCCAGCACGGCAAAGGTGTCGCGCACCGGGTAGGGCGAGAACGTCAACCCGTCGGCGTGCAGCACCATCCCGCCGCGTGCGCCGCCCTGGTAGCTGGAGCGTTCGGCGTCAGCGCGCGTGTAGTTGAAGTCCAACTGGCTGTAGAACGGCAGGGCCGACACGCCCAGGGACGATTCGACTTCGCGGTCGCGGGTGTCATGTTCGACGCCGACGCGATACGCCAAGTGGTCGTTGATCTGCTCGTTGAGCCCCATCCCGGTGCGGTGCTCGCCGCCGGAATTGCGCACCCAGGCGCGGCCACGACGGCTTTCGCCGAGGGGCAGGCTGACCGTCAGGTACAGGCTGTCGTCGTTGTAACGACGCCCGCCCATGTGCCATTCGGCGGTGGTGGAAATCGACATACCGGCGACCTGCGTACCCCAGGAGGCGAGGGCGCGGCTGCTGCTGTCGCCCTGGAACGAGGACGAACGGGAAACCCCCGCGCTGAAGGCGCCCAGCCACGGGTGCGACCACGAGCTGGTGGCGCTCTGCTGGTCGCGGTAACGCGCGCGTTGCTGCTCGCGGGTGTCGGCGATGTAGGTCGATTCGGTGAGGTCGCGGTAGCCCTGGGTGCGCCAGGAATTGGCTGCCGTGAAGGCCCAGCGCTCACTGAGTTTGTGCGACCACGACAGGTCGGTCTGCACCCCGCGTTCCTGGGTGCGCCGCGAGGCTTCGGAGGCGACCACGGCCACTTGCACCTGACTGTCCGGCAGCGGCAACAGGCCCAGGCTCAGGCCCGCCGAGCGATAATCCGCGGCCGCCAACAGCCCGCTGCCGAAGCTGAGCTGCGGATGCGGCGCGGCGCTCCAGCCGGCGCTCAGCACCCAGGGTTCGGCGCCCGGGCCGTCGCCGATATTGCGCACCCGCCCGGCCGCCACCGAGTAGCCGGGCGCGGGCAGCCCCAGGCCGAGCATGGCGGCGGGCACGGTAAAGCGCCGTTCCTCGCCGGTGCTTTCCTTGACGGTGACTTCGACGTCGGAGCGCCCGTTGAGGCGCGGCACATTGCTCAAGCTGAACGGGCCGGCGGGCACCACTGTGGAGTGAATCAACGCGCCGTTCTGGCGCACTTCCACCTGCGCCGGGCCGTTGGCGATGCCGTTGATGGTCGCGCCCTGGTTCTGATCCTGCAGGGCCTGTTCGGTGAGCACCTGCACGCCGGTGATTGGCGCACCCGCGAGCACCGGGTTGTAGAGGTTGATCTGCCCGGCCTGCAACACCGCCTGGTGGCTGGCGAAGGTGCGCTGGGCGTAGGCGTCCAGATGGGTGGTGCTTGAGCGGCTGTCCTGCCAGGTCTGTACCTGGCGGCTGCGCACGATCCAGTCGCCGGCATTGAAGCCGACCTCGGTATTGGCCGAGCCAAAGCGGCTGGAATCGTTGCGGTAATGGTTGTACAGGCCGGTCACGTCGTAGTTGAGCAGCGCCGCGAAACCGCCGGTCTGATAGCCGGAAATGTCCTGGGTGAGCGGGCGCAGCGCCTGGGTGGGCACCACCAGGTTCAGGCTCAGGTTGGCCGGGTCGTGCTCGACCACGGTCTGTGGGTATTGCTCGAGAAAGGCATAACAACTGCTTTCTTCTGCCGGGCCCGAAGACGGTGTCACCAACTGCGCGGCGTCCAGCAGCGGCGGGTCGAAGCATGTGGCGCCGTGCTGATCCACGCTGACATCGACGCGCCCGCGCCGCTGGCCGTTGACCGTCAGGTTGAGCGCATGGCGCCCCTGGGTAAAACGCGGGGTCTGCATCAGCAGGCTGGCGAGTTCGGGATCGATGCCGCGCTGGAGCAGGGTCTGTGGATCAAACGAACCTGTCGACGACTGCTCTGCCCATGCCAGGTTCGTCAGCAACCCCTGACTGAGCGTCAGCACCAGTAATGCCAGGCGCGGTGAAACGCCGGGCACGGCTTTGCCGTCACGGTAATGGATGACTGTGTTCACACAAATGCACTCGGATGATGGAAGTACCCGGCGTGATTCCCTATCGCGTCAGGTCTTCCCGGTGGCCTTCAGCGGGTGGCCACTTCGTGATAGTGGCGCCGTCGTGTCCCTGGGCGCCGTTGCATCACAGGCTTATGGGCGCGTCGTGGGGCGCGACCGCAAAGCCATACACTGTGGCCGGTTGCAGGCGCACGCTGGTGGCGCCGGCGCCGGCGCCGGCGCCGCTGGCGGTGACGGTCAGCGTTTCACCGGGCAGCACATAGGTGCGCGGCAGCATCGCCGAAGCATTGCCGGGCAGCAGTTGCAGCTCCTGGGCCAGGCGCACCACATACGGGGACGGGTTGTGGACGCTGAGCTGGTCGGCTTTCAAGGTCCATTGCAGGCCCAGCCACGGCGTGCGATTCGGCGCCAGCCCCTTGGGATGAATGATCACCGGCAGGTTCTGCCGCACGGTCACGCCCACTTGCGCGCGCCCGAGCTGGGCCGGGTCGCGCTGGGCGGGCATGCCCTCGAAAATCACCCGTTTGAGGCGCTGGGTTTGCAGCGGCGCCTGGGTTTGCAGGATGAAGCGCACCAACTGGCTCTTGGACGCCTCGACGCGGGTCAGGGGTGGAGTCACGAACAGCAGCGTGTCGCTGTCCTCGGGGATGTTTTCGAGGGTGACGTGCAGCAAGGCCATTTTGGTGTCGGTGTTGGTGACCGAGACCGTGGCCTCGCCATCGGCCTCGTTGACGATCACCACCGAGGTGTCCGGGACCATGCCGTCGGCACGCGCGACGGTTGCACCGAGGACGGCCAGTGCCACGCAGCAGAGACGCGGCAGCCAGCGCCAAACGGAAAAAAACGAGTTCATAACAGGGCTCTTCTATACAGGGCGCTTCAAATGGGCCGACATGCGCGCGGTGGGTGACCGGGGCGCCGACGGCACGGTGTCAGAGGTAACGCAGGTCCAGCGTGATCGAGCCATCGAGGGGCACCTCTTCGTGGAGCGTCAAGGTGTTGGCCGGGCTGATCGAGGTGTCGACCCGCAGGGACGCCACCAATTGCCGGATCGGCGCGGGCAGCGTATCGCCGGCCCGGGCAAAGCCCATCAACAGACGCGGGTACATGTTAGGTTCGGGCTTCCAGCTAGCCCCCTGGTCGGATGAGGTCAGGGTTTGCATCGGCTGCGAATCGCCTACCGGGCCGCGCAACGACAGGCTGACCGACCCGAGGCGTTCGTCGGGGGCATGGGGGTTCATGCCCAGCCCATAAAAATAATCCGGCGCCAGCGATGACTCACGCTTGTTGTCGATGCCCACCAGGGCGAACAACACCAGGCCTTCGCAACTGATGCTCAAGCCCATCTGCTGGTTCGGCAGCACGGTGAACTCACTCGGATGCAACGTCGTCGCCAGGATCTTGTCGTGGTCGACAAGGCCGTTGTCCGACAGCGATACGCTGCACGCGCTGGGGGTGATTCGCCCGTTGACGTCCAACTCCACGCTCGAGAGCGCGAAGGCCAAGGGCGCCGCCGCCAACAGAAGGGTGAGGGCCGGCAAGCGAGTAAGCAGGTTCATGGCTTGAGTTACCTGGTGTTGAACGGGTGGTACGGGCATCGGGCAAGGCGGTGGCGTTACAGGTAGAGGACTTCGACCGTGACCGAACCGTCGATCACCGTGTCTTCGGTAATCGTCAGGCCCTGGGCCGGCAGGATGAATGGCTTGACCGAGAGCGCCACCTGCGTGTTCTGGGCCGGCACAGGCACCCGCGCCGCGCCGATCTCTTGGATCGAGATCAATTGATTGGTTTGCCAGCCCATGTCTGGCCGCATAGAGTTCCAGGTGGTGCCGTTGTCCGACGACCGGATCATCCCGACGGGCGTGTTATCGGCGACGCCCTGGTCGAGGAACATGAGGTAGCCGCCAATACGCTGACCGGCACTGGTCTTACCGATGCCATATTCGATGATGCTGTTTGCCGAGTCGGTGCGGTTGTCGGTGGCCGTCAGGGCAAACAGGGTCGAGGCTTCGCAGTCGATGCCCATTTGCAGGGTGACCGGGGTGAGTTGGGTCCGGGTGTCCAGGTTAAGGTCCTTGACCGAGACCCGGCCGACGTCGATGGTCTCGGCCGACAGGCTCGGCATGCACGCCGAGGGCACAATCAGGCCCTTGACGGTCAGGTCAACGGTGGAGGCGGCGAGCACCGGGAAAGCGCAGCCGATCAGTACGCCGGTAACGCTGGTACGCAGTAGCTTTTTCATGACGGGTGAAGCTCCAGGGATGGATAGGAATACAGGGGGTCCAGGGGGACAGGGGGTTACGCTGTTACAGGTACTTCATCTCAAGGGTCGCGTGCCCGTCGACGAGGACTTCGTCGGTGAGGGTCAGGCCATCGGCACGGGCAATTCGGGTGTAGAGCACAATGTCTGCTTCGAAGATCGTCACGGCCATTGGCTGAGTAGGGTTGTCCATTGCGGCAATCGCGAGCAGGTTGAGGTGGCCCAACTGCGTACCGGGGGTCCACGTGGTGCCGCCATCCAGCGACACGATGGTTCGCACGGCCATGGTGTCCGCCATGGGGTTGCTCAAACTCAGCGAAACGCTGCCCAGTTTCTCGTCGTTGGGGGTCGTGCCCAGGCCGTGGTGGTTGGGGATCACCGATGTGCCGTGGCGGTTGTCGATGGTGGTCATGGCGAAGAGCGTCGAGCCTTCGCACCGCACGTTCAGGTGCAGGGTGTTGCGCGGCAGCAACGTGTCTCGGTCTTGGTTGAGGTCGCGCACGGTCACCTTTCCGTGGTCGATGGTGCCGCCTTCAGCCAAGCCCGGCGTGCAGGCTTTGGGCGTAATTACGCCGCTCACGCTCAGCTCGGCCTGGCTGCTGGCTAAAGCGCTGGGCACGTTCGCCAGCAGCAGACTCGCCAACAATGCGGGGAAATATTTATCCATGAAATGAACAACCTCTCTGGGCAATGCCCTGCGTGGATGATGAGTTACAGGTACTTGACCTCGATCGTGGCGGAGCCGTCGATCAGCACTTCGTTGCTCAAGTCCAGGCTGTTGGCGGCGGCGATCTGGGTGTCGATCACCAGCTCGCTGATCACGTTCTTGATCGGGATCGGCTTGGGATCCTGACCGTTCGACCTGTCGCCAAACGCCGCCATGTACGGGTTTTGCCAAACCACATCGTCAATGGCTTGCCAGCTCACGCCATCCAATGACTCGATGGGCTCGACGGCGACGTTGTCGGCCACCGGATTTCTCAGGGAGAGCCAGAACGTGCCGATTTTCTGCAGGTTGTTGATCAGGCCCAGGCCGTAGCCGAAGCCGTAGATTGACGACCCGGCGCGGTTGTCGGTGGTGCGCAACGCAAACAGGGTTGCGGCCTCGCAGTCCACATTGAGTTGCAGCCTGGCGGTGGGCAGGCTGGTCGGGCTGTCGAGGTTGAGGTCTTTTACCGAGACCTTACCGTGATCCACCACACCACTGGCGGACAACGTCGGTGTACAGGCGCTTGGGGTAATCACGCCTTTGACGGTCAATTCCACGGTACTGGCGGCGAAGGTCATACCGCTGCCGACAAGGGCGATGACGGCGGTGAATGCGGCTAAGGGCTTTTTCATGTGATCGAGCTTCCGATGCAAAACTGATTGCCGAGGGGCAAAGGGGGACCCGTCGGTAACTAGGTGGCGACCGCCTGGAGTGGCCGGTCGCGTCCCGCTCTGGGGATGCCGGGCAATCTATCGGGGGGAGGGCGTCGGGCAAATACAACAAATACGACAATGGGCGGATGTCGCACACGCCCAATCGACTTGTCGGAACTCGTTTTTTTGTGTGTAGGAAATATAAGGGTTTCGTAGTTGTTGTATCGCGCAGGCGGCCTAATTCAAATAGCGTTCCGGCCGATACATCTTCACAGCACATTCGAACAGCCAGGCGTGTTGCGTGCCGTACCCGGTACCTATGTCGGCGGATGTTCTGTCGGCCATTGAGGTTGCCGATCCCCGCGCCGTGCGCTTATTGAATTTGAGGTAGTCATGTCATCAGGCCCTATCCCAGGCGACCGAGCAGGGGATGACCTGGCCGCACAGCCGGCGTCAACCCGGCATTGGCGTGAGCTCAAGGTGTTGTTGGTAGACGATCATCCCGCGTATTGCCTGCTGATGGGCGCGATGCTGGAGCGGTTGGGGCTGGCATTTGCAGTGTGCGCGCACGGCCAGGCTGCCCTGGCGATTCTGGACGTCAGCCGCGCCGACCTGATTTTCAGCGACTGCCAAATGCCGGTGATGGATGGCTATGCCATGACCCGCGAGCTGCGCCGCCGCGAACTGCGCGACGGCACGGAGCGCGTGCCGGTCATCGCGTTCACCGGCAAGCTGGGCGCGCGCGAAATCCAGCAGTGCCAGGCTGCGGGCATGGATGCCTGGCTGGCCAAACCGGTGACCTTTCAACAACTGCGCCAAGTCCTCGGAGACTGGCTGCCCGGCCCGCGTATCAGCGAGACCGCGCAGCCGGTCACGGCGGTGGAGGGGCGCTGGCCGAGTCGCGGCCGGTTGGGGCAACTGTTCGGCTGCAGCGAGGCGCTGCCCGGCATCCTGGCAAGCCTGGTGTATGAGGCCGAGCTCGATCTGCATGCGCTGGCCCAGGCCACCGACGGCCTGCAAGCGCAGGCCACGGTCGAGCATTTGCACCGCTTGATCGGCAGCGTGGCGTTCTTCGGCGCCACACCGCTGGAAATGCGCGGTCATCAGTTGATCGAGGCGATCAACCGCGACGGTGTGGCCATGCACCTTCAGCGCTTGCTCGCCTTGCGCAGCGACTTGATGGGGTATCTGAAATATTTGTCGCTATTAGGAAAAGGATGACAGCTAAGACCGATGGCTTCTGTAGGTCTTCAGAGTGGGCAATTTCCTTTTTTTCTGTGGGGTAAAATTCTGCTCCCAGGGATTGCTGGGCTATCTGCCATTACGGCGTTTGGGGGCGGTTGTTGCCGATCCGATCCGGGAGTATTTTGCGCGGATTCAAGTTGCCATCATGGTGGTGCTCATGCTTCGCGTAATTATTGCTGACGATCATCCCATCGTGCGTATCGGGCAGAAAGTGGTGATAGAAGCCAATGGCCGGTGCAAAGTTGTCGCCGAGGCCGACGGCCCGGATCAGTTGCTGGCGCTGGTGGACAGCACCCCGTGCGATATCCTGGTGACGGACTTCGCCATGCCGGGTAACCAGCAAGCCGACGGCTATGGCTTGCTCGGCCTGATGCGGCGCCGGCACCCGGACTTGCCGGTGATTCTGGTGACCATGTTTGCCAACGTCGCCACGTTGCGCGAATCGTTTGCCCAGGGCGCGCGGGCGATCCTGGCCAAAAGCGCGTCGGCCCGCGAACTGCCCCTGGCGATTGCCGCCGTCAGTGAAGGGCGCACCTTCGTCAGCGAGTGTCTGCGCGCACAACTGGCGGAGGCCGGGACGGGCAATCAGCAAGCCGTGCCGCAGTTGTCCGGCAAAGAGCGCGAAGTGGTGCGGATGCTCGCCAGCGGCATGACCGTCAGCCAGATCGCGGCGCGGGTCAACCGCAGCATCTCGACCATCAGCAAGCAGAAAAGCACCGCGATGACCCGGCTGTGCATCTCCACCGATGTGGATTTGTTCGCTTATGCGCGTGCGGCGGGCATGGTGCCGTAGAAAGTTGCAGTTTCATGACGGTGCTAGAGTGAGTCAGGCAGTGTCTGAGTATCGTATTACTTGTATTAAGTTTGAATGAGTTATCCCTTAACTTGCGATGGCTGTCCTGGCATTGTTTGGTCGGGGCATACACTTCATTCTAATAGTTTTGTCTTGCTGGCGAGTTAAAGTAAGCGCGTCTGTGCGCTTGCCTGGCTCATCAAGTAATGACCGAAAGTGAGCCTGTTATGCAACCGTCCCGTGTACTTGTTGCCGCCGCGTTTTTACTGGCCGGTGTTTCTAATGTAATGGCCGCATCCAGTGTGGATATCAGCGTGGTCGGTACTATCATTCCGTCGGCCTGTACGCCAACTTTATCTGATGCCGGTACGGTGGATTATGGGAAGATCTCGATCAACGATTTTCCTAGACTGGGGGAGATGGTACTGCCAGCGGCGACGATAAACTTGGAGGTTACTTGTGACGCGCCGACTTTGATGGCAGTCAGGAGTCTGGACAATCGAGCCGGAACTGCGGCTGTTCAATCACCGTCACATGACCCGCTCACCGTGTATGGTTTGGGCTTGGCAAGTGGTGGGCAAAAGATCGGCAGGTACGAACTTAAGATGAACGATGTGACAGCCGACGAACAACCGAGAGTCGTGATTGAGTCCATCGATAAAGAGACGTGGTTTGCTGCCGATAACGCAACGTGGCAACCACGTTGGCTGCGCACCGTGAGTAACGGTAATATAATTCCCGTGGCAGTGACGACCCTTAAGACAGACCTGATGTTGAGTACAGTCCTCGCGCCCAAAGACTCTCTGCCGGGTGAGGAAGAAATCCAGATAGACGGCAGCGCCACTTTGGACGTTATCTACCTTTAACCCCGCCAGGCATCACTTATTCTCGTGACGAATAACCATGGCTTTCCCGTGTTACGAGGATTATCGTTCAGCACCCCTGACCATCGTGCGAATGTTGCCCATGAGTGATGCCCACAACGTCCTGATCACCGAGTTCTATACGGCCTTCCAACATCTGGATGCCGAAGCCATGGCCGCCTGCTACACCGACGACGTGGTGTTCAGCGACCCGGCGTTCGGCGAGCTGCGCGGGCGCGATGCCGGGGATATGTGGCGCATGCTCACCACGCGGGCCAAGGACTTTTCCCTGACCTTCGACCACGTGCGCAGTGACGACAGTACCGGCAGCGCCCATTGGGTGGCGACGTACCTGTTCAGCGCGACTGGCAATACGGTGGTCAACGACATCGGCGCACGCTTCGTGTTTCGCGACGGCAAGATCTGCGAACACCACGACCACTTCGACCTGTGGCGCTGGTCGCGCCAGGCCCTGGGCCTCAAGGGGCTGCTGCTGGGCTGGTCGCCCGCGCTGAAAAACGCCGTGCGCGCCCAGGCGCTCAAAGGCCTGAGGGCATTTCAGGCCAGTCGTTGATAAGATTGGCGCTCCTCTGGTTTGCCGAATCGACCCGTGACTGATCTTCCTGAACCCAAGCCCTGGTTCGTGTACCTGGTGCGTGCCGCCAACGGCTCGCTGTATTGCGGCATCAGCAATGATCCGCTGCGCCGGTTTGCCTCCCATCAAAGCGGCAAGGGCGCGCGGTTCTTCCTCTCCAGCCCCGCCGTCGCGCTGGTGTACACCGAGCAGTGTGCGAGCAAGGGCGAGGCGCTGCGCCAGGAACGCTTGATCAAAAAACTGAAGAAGAGCGCCAAGGAATGCCTGGCGGCGAGTGGCTCATTGACCTGATTGATGGGGGCCTATTTCACCCACGCGTGATTTTGCAGGCTAAGCTGAATGCTCATTTAATTGAGCGGAGCCTGGCATGTCTGAGTTGATCCTGCACCACTACCCGCAATCCCCTTTCGCGGAAAAAGCCCGCCTGCTCCTGGGCTTCAAGGGCTTGTCCTGGCGCTCGGTGCTGATCTCGCCGGTGATGCCCAAGCCTGACCTGATCGCCCTCACCGGCGGCTATCGCAAGACTCCGGTGCTGCAGATCGGCGCCGACATCTACTGTGACACAGCACTGATCGCGCACCGCCTGGAACAGGAAAAAGCCGGGCCGGCGCTGTTTCCCCAAGGCCTGGAACTGGTCGCCCAGGGGTTCGCCGCCTGGGCCGATTCGGTGGTGTTCGCCCATGCCGTGGCCTTGGTATTCCAGCCCGAATCCCTGGCGGCCAAGTTCGCCAAAGTGCCGCCCGAAATGCTCAAAGTGCTGGTGGCCGATCGTGCCAAGCTGTTCAGCGGCGGCACCGCAGCCCGTCTGCATCTGGAGCAGGCCAAGCATCAATGGCCGGCGATCATCAGCCGCATCGACCAGCAATTGCAGCACCAAGAGGGAGATTTTCTGTTCGGTGAGCCTTCGATTGCCGACTTTGCCCTGGCCCATCCGCTGTGGTTCCTCAAAGGCTCGGTGGTGACCGCGCCGTTGGTTGACGCACATCCCGCCGTTGCCACCTGGCTCGACCGGGTGCTGAGCTTTGGCCATGGCACCGCCACCGAGATGAGCACCGAGCAAGCCCTTGACGTAGCGCGTCACGCCACCCCGGCGGCGTTGCCCGCTGAAGTGTTCGAGGACTTGAATGGCTTCACGGCCGGCCAGCAGGTGAGCATTGCGGCCACCGACTACGGTACCGACCCGGTGCTCGGTGAGTTGTTGTTTGCCGGCCGCGAAGAACTGATCCTGCGCCGTACCGACGAACGCGGCGGCACCGTGCATGTTCACTTCCCGCGCCTGGGTTTTTGCATTCAGGCGCAATAAAACCGGATTATTTTCAACCGGAGGTGAGGTAAACCCGACGCCCATCCGTGTAGTGCTTGAAACTGCGATCTATTCGCATTAACAGCGTTTTCTACACGGGTGCTCACAAGCATGAAATCGACGGCGGGCGGTTGGGTTAAACAGTGGCTGGGAGCCTCGGTCTTGACGGTATCGGGGCTGGCACTGCTGCCCCTGAGTGTGGCGCAGGCGCAGGAACAACAAAGTGCCCAGTTCAACTTTGCCCTGGCGGCCAAGCCGCTGCCCCAGGCGCTCAGTGATTTCAGCCGGGTCACCGGGCTCAGTGTGATCTACACCGACGAAGCCCCCTACGGCCTCAATGCCCCGGCCGTCAGCGGCCCGATGAGCGCGACCCAGGCCCTGCAACGCCTGTTGGGCGGCTCCGGTTTTACCTTCCGCCAGATCGACGCCCGCACCCTGGCCCTGGAGCCGGTGCCCAGCGACGGCGCGCTGAACCTGGGCGCCACCACCATCAGCGCGGTCGCCGAACCCGCTGACAGCACCAGCTACCAGCCGCCACCCACCAGCTCGGTCATGCGTTCCCGTGGCCTGCTGCTGGAGACCCCGCAAACCGTCAACGTAGTGCCCGCCCAAGTGCTGCGTGATCAACAACCGCGCAACCTGGATGACGCCCTGGCCAATATCAGCGGCATCACCCAGGCCAACACCCTCGGCAGCACCCAGGATGCGGTGATGCTGCGCGGCTTTGGCGACAACCGTAACGGTTCGATCATGCAGGACGGCATGCCCGTGGTGCAGGGCCGGGCGCTGAACGCTACGGCCGAACGGGTTGAAGTGCTCAAGGGCCCGTCGTCGCTGCTGTATGGCATCCAGGACCCGGGCGGCGTGGTCAATATCGTCAGCAAAAAGCCGCAGTTGCTGCAGTCCACCTCCTTGACTGTCCGTGGCTCCACCTTCGGCAACGGCAAGAACGGCAGCGGCGGCAACCTCGACACCACGGGGCCCATCGGCGACAGCGGGCTGGCGTATCGCCTGATCGTCGACCACGAGGACGAAGACTACTGGCGCAACTACGGCACTCACCGCGAGAGCCTGATCGCGCCATCCCTGGCCTGGTATGGCGACACCACCCAGGTGGTGTTCGCATACGAACACCGCGAGTTTCTCTCGCCGTTCGACCGGGGCACCGCCATCGACCCCAAGACCAATCACCCGTTGGACATCCCCGCCACCCGGCGCCTGGATGAGCCGTTCAACAACATGGAAGGCCGCTCCGACCTGTATCGCTTGGAGGCCGATCACGACCTGAACGACGATTGGAAGGCGCACGTCGGCTACAGCTGGAACCGCGAAACCTATGACGCCAGCCAGGTGCGCGTCGCCTCGGTGAATGCCGACGGCACCTTGACCCGCAGCATGGACGGCACGCGTGGCGCACTGACCACCGACCGCTTCGCCACGGCCAGCCTGGAAGGCAAGGTCAAGCTGGGCGGCATGCAGCATGACCTGGTGTTCGGCCTCGACGATGAGTACCGCAAGATCTATCGCGCCGAACTGATCCGCCAGGCGCAGCGCAGTGCCTTCAGCTACGTCAATCCGGTGTATGGCAACGATGTGCAAGGCACCACGGTGAGCGCCAAGGACAGCGCGCAGACCGACTTGCTGCGCAGTGACTCACTGTTCTTCCAGGATGCGATTCACCTGACCGACCAGTGGATTCTGGTGGGTGGCGCGCGCTATCAGATGTACGACCAATACGCCGGCAAAGGCGTGCCGTTCAAGGCCAATACCGACGGCAATGGCCAGAAATGGGTGCCGCGTGCCGGCCTGGTGTACCGCTACACCGACGAGCTGTCGTTTTACGGCAGCTACACCGAGTCGTTCAAACCCAACTCGACCATTGCCGCGCTGAACGATGGCAGCGTGCTTCAGGGCGACCTGCAGCCGGAGCAATCCAAGGCCTGGGAGCTGGGGACCAAACTCGACATACCGGGGCGCATCACCGCCAGCGCGGCGCTGTTCGATATCACCAAGCGCAACGTGCTGGTGTCCGTCGGCTCCGGTGTCGACACGGTCTACAGCGTGGCCGGCGAAGTGCGCTCCCGTGGCCTGGAGCTGGACGCCAGCGGCCAGCTCAGCGAGCGCTGGAGCCTGATCGGCAGCTATGCCTATACCGATGCCGAAGTCACCAAAGACCCGGCGCTGCAAGGCAAGCGCCTGCAGAACGTGGCCAAGCACACCGGTTCGTTGTCGGCGGTGTACGACGTCGGCAGCTTGATCGGCGGGGATGATCTGCGCGTCGGTGCTGGCGCGCGTTACGTCGGCCAGCGCGAAGGCGATGCGAATAACAGCTTCAATCTGCCGGGTTATACCGTGGCCGATGTGTTCGCCTCCTACAACACCAAAATCGAAGGGCAGAAGGTCAAGTTCCAGCTCAACGTGAAGAACCTGTTCGATCGCACCTACTACACCTCGGCGGCCAGCCGGGTGTTTGTGTCGATGGGGGATGCGCGGCAGGTGTCGGTGTCCAGCACGCTGGAGTTCTGAGCCGGCGGCGAGGGCAGTGGTCGAGCCTGTCAGGGGCGCTTCGCCCCCCCAGCGCGAGCACGCTCTCTCGCCACAAACGGCATGAGCTGTTAGCGTTGCCGCCACTGACGGCTTTGCGGAAAACGGTACTGATGCGGTTTGCACGAGGGTTACACACCAGCGCGATGCTGGTCGGCTTGAGCGTTTTATTGGGGGGCTGCGCCAGCGTTGCGCCGACCGCCGGCCCTTCAACCCTGGACCGCCTGTTGGCCGACCCGGCCCTCAATGGCGCCACGGTTTCACTCGTGGTGCGCGACGCCCGCAGCGGCAACACGCTTTATCAACACAACCCGCGCACGCGGCTGGTGCCGGCCTCCAACCTCAAGCTGCTGACCACCGCAGCGGCGATGGACGTGCTGGGCCCGCAGTATCGGTTTTCCACCCAACTGCTGAGCAACGGCACGCAGCAAGGCGAACGCCTGAACGGCAACCTGTACCTGCGCGGCCTGGGCGACCCGACCACGCAGTTCGCCGATTACCAGGCACTCGCCGCGCAACTGGCGAGCCAGGGCGTGCGTCAGGTGCAGGGCGACCTGGTGTTCGACGACAGCTGGTTCGATGCACAGCGCCTCGGCGTGGATTGGGCTCAGGACGATGAAAGCACCTACTACGGCGCGCAGATTTCGGCGCTGACCGTGTCACCCAATTCTGATTTTGATGCGGGCACCTTGATGGTCACCGCCACCGCGCCCATGAGCCCCGGCCAGCCGGTCAGTGTGGCGATCAACCCGGCGACCGATTACGTGCAACTGAGCAACCGCGCGGTGAGCGGCCCCGGCAACAGCTATGGGATCACGCGCCAGCACGGCACCAACCTGCTGCAACTCACGGGCGCGCTGGCGCCGGGCAAGCACAGCCGGCAATGGGTGAGTGTGTGGGAACCGACGCAACTGGTGGCCAATCTGTTTGAACAGGCATTGGCGCAGCAGGGCATCCAGGTGCTGGGCCGTCGAGTGATCGGGGGCAGCAGTCCGGCGACGGCGCGGCTGCTGGCGGAGCATCAATCGGCCCCGTTGCAGGAACTGATCACGCCGCTGCTCAAACTTTCGAACAACAACATGTCCGAAGCCTTGCTCAAGGCCATGGGCCGCCAGACCACGAACGCCGGAACCGCGCAGGCGGGCGTGGCGGCGGTGGCGGCCTTCATGCGGCGCCAGGGGTTGGACCCGGCGAGCCTGAATCAGGTGGACGGTTCGGGGTTGTCGCGGCGCAATCTGGTGTCGGCGCAGACGCTCACCGACCTGCTGCTGGCGACGTCCAGGCAACCCTGGTTCGACGCGTGGTACAACGCCTTGCCGATTGCCGGCAACCCCGCGCGCATGAGCGGCGGCAGCCTGCGTTATCGCCTGCGCGGCACGCCGGCGCAAGACAACCTGCATGCCAAGACCGGCTCCATGGGCGGCGTGTCGTCATTGAGCGGTTACCTCACCGACGCCCACGGGCGGCGCCTGGTGTTTTCGATGATCAGCAACAACTACCTGAGCGACGCCGCACCGGTCCGCGCTCTGGAGAACCGCCTGGCGGTCGCCCTGACGCAATGGCGCGACTGACTCAGGGCTGGTAGCCCATCCGCCAACTCACCGCCCGGGTCGCCGCCAGCAGGCGCTGCGCCGCCGGGCCGTCTTCATCGGCATGGAACAGCGAGGTGGGGCCGACCACGGTCATCACCGCCGCCACCTGGCCGACCGCGTTGAACACCGGCGCCGACAACGCATCCACACCCGGCATCAGCAGGCCATGCACAAAGTGCAAGCCACGCGCGCGGATCTGTTCGCAGGCGCTGGCGTAGGCCTGGTCGTCCGCCAGAGCGTGGGCGATGCCCGCCTGGATCTCGCGCTCGCGCAATTCGATGGTTTCCCGCGCTGGCAAAAAGGCGCTGAACACCAGCCCGGTGGATGAACTGAGCAGCGGCAACACCGAACCCAACTGCGTCACCACGGTGACCGCGCGCACCGCCGGTTCGATCTGCACCACGGTCGCACCCTGGTTGCCCCACACCGCCAGGAAGCAGGTTTCATTCAATTCGTCGCGCAGCTCGGCCAGGGGCAGGGCGCCGACTTTGAGCACGTCCATGCTGCCCAGTGCGGCGAGGCCTACGCGCAACGCTTCGCGACCCAGACCGTAATGGTTGGTGGCGCTGTTCTGCTCGGCGAACCCCGACGCGATCAGGGCCTGGAGATAGCGGTGAACCTTGCTCGCCGGCATCTGCACATGCTCGGCCAGGCGCGACAGCGAGGTGGAGGGCGACAGTTCGGCCAGGGCCTTGAGGATGTCGGTGCCCACTTCGGCCGAGCGGACTTTCTGTTTACCGGTGTCGCGGGGCTTTTCCATGGGGCAACGGGAATCCGAGAGATGAGTGGGCGTCTTTATAGCTTGACGGTCGACAGCGATCAAATTACGTTATGCGTAACTGGATTACGATAAAAACAACTTCCGTCAGAGGATGATCCATGAACCTCGAATACCTCTCGGGCTTCGGCAATGAATTCGCCAGCGAAGCCCTGCCCGGCGCGCTGCCGGTCGGCCAGAACTCCCCGCAAAAAGCGCCTTACGGCCTGTACACCGAACTCTTCTCCGGCACGGCCTTCACCATGGTGCGCAGTGAAGCGCGCCGTACCTGGCTGTATCGCATCCAGCCGTCGGCCCATCATCCGGCGTTCGTCAAACTGGAGCGACAACTGGCTGGTGGGCCGCTGGGCGCGGTGACGCCGAATCGGCTGCGTTGGGACCCATTGGCGATACCGAGCGAGCCGACCGACTTCATCGATGGCCTGGTCGCCATGGCGGCCAATGCCGGGGCGGAGCAACCGTCGGGCATCAGCATTTACCATTACGGCGCCAACCGTTCGATGCAGCGCGTGTTCTTCAACGCCGATGGCGAGCTGTTGATCGTGCCCGAGCAGGGCCGCTTGCGTATCGCCAGCGAACTCGGGGTGTTGGAGGTCGAGCCGTTGGAAATCGTCGTGCTGCCACGCGGCCTGAAGTTCCGTGTCGAACTGCTGGATGCGCAGGCGCGCGGTTATGTCGCCGAAAACCACGGCGCCCCGCTGCGCCTGCCGGACCTCGGCCCGATCGGCAGCAACGGCCTGGCCAACCCGCGTGATTTTCTGACCCCGGTTGCCCACTACGAAGACCGCCAGCAGCCGACGACCCTGGTGCAGAAATTCCTCGGCGAACTGTGGGCCTGCGAACTCGACCATTCGCCCCTCGACGTCGTGGCCTGGCATGGCAACAACGTGCCGTACAAATACGACCTGCGTCGGTTCAATACGATCGGCACGGTGAGTTTCGATCACCCCGACCCGTCGATCTTCACCGTATTGACCTCGCCCACCAGCGTGCATGGCTTGGCCAACCTCGATTTCGTGATCTTCCCGCCGCGCTGGATGGTGGCCGAGAACACCTTCCGGCCGCCGTGGTTCCACCGCAACCTGATGAACGAATACATGGGCCTGATCCAGGGGGCCTACGACGCCAAGGCCGAAGGCTTCCTGCCCGGTGGCGCGTCGTTGCACAGCTGCATGAGCGCCCACGGCCCGGATGGCGAGACCTGCACCAAGGCGATCAATGTCGAGCTGGCCCCGCACAAGATCGACGACACCATGGCGTTCATGTTCGAGACCAGCCAAGTGCTGCGCCCGACGCGCTTCGCCCTGGACTGCCCGCAACTACAATCTGCTTATGATGCGTGCTGGGCCTCGCTGCCCGTCACCTTCGACCCGAACCGGAGATAACCCATGACGCAATCAACGCTCGCCCGCAGTTGGGTCACCAGCGCCAACGGTCATCGTGATTTTCCCCTGCAAAACCTGCCGCTGGGGGTGTTCAGCATCAACGGCGCGGCGCCGCGCAGTGGCGTGGCGATCGGTGACTGCATTCTCGACCTGCTGGCCGCCCGCGATGCGTTTGACGGTGAAGCGCTGCGCGCCGTCGATGCCACTGCCGGCGGGCAGTTGAACGCGTTCTTCGAGCTGGGCCGTGGCCCGCGCGTGGCCTTGCGCGAGCGCCTGTTGGCATTGCTCGGGGAGGGCAGCCCGCTGCAAGCACGCGAGGCCGAAGTGCTGCACCGCGCCGCCGATTGCCAGATGCACCTGCCCGCCAAGATCAATGACTACACCGACTTCTATGTCGGCATCGAACACGCGCAGAACGTCGGCAAACTGTTCCGCCCCGACAACCCGCTGCTGCCCAACTACAAGTACGTGCCGATCGGTTATCACGGCCGTGCATCGACCATTCGCCCGTCCGGCACCGAGGTGCGCCGCCCCAAAGGCCAGACCCTGCCGGCCGGCCAGACCGAGCCGACCTTCGGCCCCTGCGCGCGGCTGGACTACGAGTTGGAGCTGGGCATCTGGATCGGCCAGGGCAATGCCATGGGCGACTCGATTGCCATTGGCGAGGCGGCCGAGCACATTGCCGGTTTCTGCCTGCTCAACGACTGGTCGGCGCGGGATATCCAGGCCTGGGAGTACCAGCCGTTGGGGCCGTTCCTGTCGAAGAGTTTTATCACCAGTATCTCGCCGTGGGTGCTGACGGCCGAAGCGCTGGCGCCGTTCCGCCAGGCACAACCGGCTCGTCCCGCAGGCGATCCGCAGCCGCTGCCGTACCTGCTGGATCAAGGCGATCAGGCGGCGGGCGCGTTCAATATCGAGCTGGAGGTGCTGCTGACCACGGCGTCGATGCGTGAACAGAACCTGCCGGCCCAGCGCCTGACCCTGAGCAACACCCAGTACATGTACTGGACCGTGGCGCAAATGGTTGCGCATCACAGCGTCAATGGCTGCCAGTTGCAGGCCGGCGATCTGTTCGGTTCGGGCACCTTGTCCGGGCCGCAGCCGGGGCAGTTCGGCAGCCTGCTGGAGATCACCGAGGGTGGCAAGAAGCCAATTGAACTGGCGTCGGGCGAGGTGCGTAAATTCCTCGAAGACGGTGATGAAATCATCCTGCGCGGCCGTTGCAGCCGTGACGGTTTTGCCTCCATCGGCTTCGGCGAATGCCGTGGCACGGTGGTCGCGGCGCGCTGAGGGGCAGGGCGATGGAGCTTTACACTTACTATCGGTCTACCGCGTCGTACCGGGTACGGATCGCGCTGGCGCTCAAGGGCCTGGACTTCACCGCCGTGCCGGTCAACCTTGTGGCGCCGGCGGGCGGCGCCCATCGCCAGCCGGAGTACCTGGCGATCAACCCACAAGGTCGCGTCCCGGCGCTGCGCACCGATGACGGCGAACTGTTGATCCAGTCGTCGGCGATCATCGAATACCTGGAGGAATGTTATCCACAGGTGCCGCTGCTGTCCCAGGACCTGGCAGCCCGCGCCCATGCGCGCGCGGTGGCGTCGATCATCGCCTGCGACATTCACCCGCTGCACAACTCCAGCACCCAGAACCTGTTGCGCCAGTGGGGCCACGATGAAACCCAGGTGCTGGCCTGGATCGGTCATTGGATCAGCCAGGGCTTGGACGCGGTCGAGCAGTTGATTGGCGATCACGGGTTTTGCTTTGGCGAGCAGCCGGGGCTGGCGGATGCGTTTCTGATTCCGCAGCTGTATGCCGCCGAGCGCTTCAAGGTGGCGTTGGCGGGGTATCCGCGTATCGGGCGGGTGGCGGCTTTGGCGGCGCAGCATCCGGCGTTTATCCAGGCGCACCCTGCCAACCAGCCTGATACACCCTAGACGCGCTCGTTGTGTTCAGTGAATCACCGAGTTGGGCGGCAAGTGGCCCAGCCGCTGGGTCAGGCGCAGGCGCTGGATCGGGTCTTCGCTGAGCAGCAGCGCGTGCTCCAGGTCGAAACGCTCGGCGCTTGGGCAGTCCAGGCGTTGATACAGGCTGGCCCGCGCCAGGTAATCGGCGGCGCTGGCATGGCCCAGTTCCAGCACGCGCTCGGCGTCGACCAGGGCGGCCAGCGGGTCGTCATTGGAGAGGTACAACTGGCGCAGGTTGCGCGACAGTCGTTGCAGGATCGAGCGTGGGCTGGCGGTGCGCAGGTGGTCGGCTTGCAGCTTGAGGTCGGGGCCGTATTGGCGTTGCAACAGTTCGCGGCAATCGTTGGGGTACAGGCGTCGGCCGCCGCAAGGGTCGAGCAGGTGATCGGCGCCGGGTACCCGCAGCAGGAAGTGGCCGGGGAAGTTGACGCCGACCATCGGGATATTCAGGCGTTGCGCCAGTTCCATCGCGATCAGCCCCATGGCCAGGGGTTGTCCGCGCTTGCGCTGCAACACCTTGTCCAGCAGCGCGGCGGCGGGGCGCAGCGGGGTGAAGTCATCCTGGGCGAACCCGAGGTCATTCAGGCGTCGCAGCAACGGCTGGCCGAGCTCATCCGCCGGCAACAGGGGCATGCCCAGGCTGACCTGCTGTTGCAGCACGTTGAGCTCCTGCAGGATCAACAGCGGTTGCACCGTTGGGTCATGCTCGGCCGCAATCCACAGCGCAGCTTCAAACAGCGCAGGGGGCGAACGTTCCAGGCAGGCGAAAAAGGCGTGACGGGGGTTCATTGCATTCTCCGGCGGATGCTCCCGTTTTAGCCTTGCTGAGAATTTTCGTCCAGTAGCTTGAGAGATATCCTACTTGCTTATGTCGCAGGCCCCGCAAAACCGGGTGGCTTATTCCCGCGCACTTCGGCAGTTTTCTGCCGCAGGCCTATACTTGGCGACACCAGAAGTGATTCGGGAGCTTGACGATGTTTGCTCTCATGCACAGCACCCGCCTTGAATCGCTGCACCTAAGCATCGACCCGACGACCGGGTTGAAGGCGATCATAGCCATCCACAACAGCCGCCTGGGGCCTGCCCTGGGTGGTTGCCGTTACCTCGCATATCCCGACGACGAAAGCGCGGTGGCCGACGCCGCACGCCTGGCCCAAGGCATGAGCTACAAGGCCGCCCTGGCGGGTTTGCCGGTAGGCGGTGGTTGCGCCGTGATCCTGCGCCCCGCCCATGTGGAAAGCCGCGCAGCCCTGTTTGAAGCCTTCGGGCGATGTGTCGAGCAACTTGATGGCCGCTATATCACCGCCATCGACAGCGGCACCTCGGTGGCCGACATGGATTGCATTGCCCAGCAAACCCGCTTCGTCACCAGCACCACCGCCGCCGGCGACCCTGCGCCCCATGCCGCCATGGGCGTATTCGCCGGTATCCGCACCACCGCGATGGCGCGCCTGGGCAGCGACAATCTCGAAGGCTTGCGCGTGGCGATCCAGGGCCTGGGCAACGTCGGTTACGCCCTCGCCGAACAACTGCATGCCGCCGGCGCCGAACTGCTGGTCAGCGACATCGACCAAGGCAAAGTGCAACTGGCCATGGAGCAACTCGGCGCACACCCGATCGCCAATGACGCCTTGCTCAGCACCCCCTGCGACATCCTCGCGCCCTGCGGCCTCGGCGCCGTGTTCAATCGCAACAGCGTCGGCCAACTGCGTTGCGCCGCCGTGGCCGGTTCCGCCAGTGCGCAACTGACCAACCTGCAAGTCGCCGACCAGTTGGAAGGGCGCGGCATCCTCTACGCCCCGGACTATGTGATCAACTCCGGTGGCCTGATCTACGTCGCCCTCAAACACAGCGGCGCCGAACTGCCGACCATCACCGCGCACCTGTCGAACATCGGCACGCGCCTGACCGAAATCTTCGCCCACGCCCAGGCCGAAAAACGCTCCCCCGCACGGGTCGCCGATGAACTGGCCGAGCGCCTGCTTTACCGCTAGCCCACGCATTAAAAAGGCCCTGAATCATCGATTCAGGGCCTGTTCAATTCGGGCTTTATTCCGCCGGCGGGTTCAGCAACTCGGACAGCGCGTCCGGTTGGCTCTTGAACGCCTTGGCAAAGACATCGCGGTTTTTCGCCATGTAGATCCCGGCCTCTTCAACCTGCTGCTCGCTCAACGACGGCACGGCTTTTTGCAACACTTCTGCGAGCAACTCAGCGAGTTCAAGCATCTTGTCATGACGGTCAGCTTCGGCTTTATCCATGAACAAACGCTCCAGATCTCGGCTGCTGCGGTATACCACTTCGACGGCCATTCACCACCTCACATGCCTTCACGATAGTTGTCTTTTGCGACTACTGTATTTATATACAGCTAAAAGGGTAAGCCAAACCGTGGGGTTTGGGTAGCAGTTTTTTAATGTAGCCCGGAAATACAGGTTTGGAGTGTCTCATGTCACCCCGCCATCATCTTACCCCTGCCGCTGGCCTTTTTTCTGCATGCAGAACAACCGTCACGTCCAAGCGGCACTATCCGGTCGAGCCGACCTAAGGAAGCATCATCGTGAAAATCAATTGGGCCGAAAAGCTGCGTCAGAATGTCCACGGGCTGGCCGAGTCTCTGGGCAATCTGTTTGTCGAGACGTTCCACTACCTGGCGTTGTTCGCTATCGGTGCGGTGACCGCCTGGGCGGCGGTGATGGAATTTCTGGGGATGCTGGAGAACGGGCACATCAAGATCGATGACATCTTGCTGTTGTTCATCTACCTGGAATTGGGCGCCATGGTCGGGATTTACTTCAAGACCAACCACATGCCGGTGCGCTTCCTGATCTACGTGGCGATCACCGCGCTGACGCGTCTGCTGATCTCCAACGTGTCCCACCACAACCCGCCGGACATCGGCATCATCTACCTGTGCGGCGGGATTCTGTTGTTGGCGTTCTCGATTCTGGTGGTGCGCTACGCGTCGTCGGCGTTTCCCTCGGTGAAGGTGCAAGGCCCGCACCGCAAGGGCGAGAGCCCTGAAACAGAGAAAGGCGAGCTTTAAAGCCTGGCGCTCAAGGGCTGGGCGCGGGTGGGCGGTCGCTGCAACAGCTTGTGACTGTCCCCGTCCGTCATCACTGCCAGGATTTCCATGGCGCTGTGGCCCTGCTCGATGGCAATGCCGAACTGGATGCTTTGCACCAGGCGCTTGAGCCGTTGCGGGTCGTTGCGTTGTGCGGCGCTGATCATGCGCTTGACCACCACGCCCTGCTCATTCGAGAGGGTCAGCATGATGCTGCCATCCAGGCGCTGGATGCTCAGGTTGACCCGGTATTGTGGGGTGAAGGTGTCGGTGATGATCTGAAAAGGATTGTCCATGGTGCGTTACCGCCTGATAAGAACATGCAGTCATTGACGACCGAGGTCTGGATTAGTTCGCGTTGCCTGACCACCGGCCACTCCGTCGCTGAGGGTTCACAACATCCGTTTGCCTCATCAGCTGTACAGCAAGGGCCGTGCCGTACAGCGACCTGTCTGACGCTGGAACACACCTGTCGGAGAGGGCTGGCCCGCGATTGCGGGGGATCAGCTCATGAATCCTCGGCTGAGAGACGGCTATCGCGGGCGAGCCGGTTCCCACATGGGTTGGCGTCGTGCTTTGTTTCAGGGCAATAGCGAGAATGCGGTGCATGATTGGTCGGCGGCGCAAGCAGGCACGCGCGGGGCAACGATGAAGATTGCGGGGCATAGGAAGATGTAACTAACTCCCCACCCTACCAGCGTTTTTGCTTGTAGTCAGGGTTAATTTGTAATGTGGGATTTATCTTTGCAAAGGGGTTGAATTGTTTCTCTGACTGCTCAATTGTGTAATCAAGAGGTCATGGTTTCACCACCCCGGTGTTGCAGTTTGTGACCTCTCGCGAGCTAGCTGAAATAAGGGAAGAACTATGCAAATCCAAGTCAATAGCGATAACCATATTGAAAGCAGCATCCGACTGGAGGAGTGGGTACGTAATACCATTGAAAGCACGCTCGAACGTTATGAAGAAGACCTGACCCGCGTTGAGGTCTACCTGCGGGATGAGAACGGCGACAAGCCCGGTCCCCACGATTTAAGCTGCCGCCTGGAAGCACGGCCAAAGGGCCATCAACCGCTTTCGGTGCTGCATAAAGCCGATACGCTGGAACTGGCGATCGACGGTGCCGCGACCAAGCTGGACCATGCGTTGGAACACCTGTTCGGCAAACTGCAAGGCAAGCCACGCGCTGCCGCGAAAAATGTGCCGGCCAACAAAGTGAATGATGACGCGCTTGAAGAGGAATTCCTGGAAAACGAAAACGCTGCAATTAACAGCTGACAGTTTTTTCATTCCCCACTGAGAACGGGCCTGCAGATGCAGGCCCGTTTTTGTTTACCTGCTGCGTCGGAAAAAATACCCGCTCAACCACGCCAACCCACACGCCCCTACGCCCGCAAACAACATCGCCCAACCTGCGCCGTGGCGCAGCGCCGCTTGGGCATCCGCGCGCGCCAGCCCCATCGAGCTCAGCACTTCCAGCTTGCCCGCTGCAATGTGCTGACTGATCGCGGGCCAATCCAGTGCGCTGGTTTCGGGCAGCACTTCGGCCAGTTGATGGCTGATCCCCAGCAAGAGCACCAAACCCATCAGCGCAATATTCAGCGCCAGGGTGATCAGCCGCGCACTGAGGTCGATACCCGAGGCCATGCCGGCGCGATCCGCCGAGACCGAGCCGGTGGTGGTGTTGGTGGTCGGTGAGTTGGTCAGCGCCAAGCCCACGCCGGCCATCGCGCAACTGAACAGCACCAGCACGATGTTTGGATGCGCGGCGCCATTGGCGGCGGCCATGGCCAGAAAGCCGGTGCCCATCACCCCCAGGCCCAGCGGGATGATGCGTGCGGCGCCGTAGCGCAGGGCCAGGCGTTCGGCCAGCGGCGGTACCAGCAAGGTGGGCAGGGTATAGGCGAGCAGGGCGCTGCCGGTGGTCAGGGTGTCGTAGCCCAGGCCCGCCTGGAAGTACAACGGCAGGTAGATCATGAACGGCCAGAAGCTGAAGTTCATGCCGATCGACCCCATCAACGCGCCGTTGAAGCGTTGGATGCGAAACACCGAAAAATCGAACATCGGATGGGCGCTGCGCCGCTCAATCAAGCTGAACAGCAGCAGCGCGGCCAGCGACAGGCCGGCCCAGCCCAGCATGGCCGGTGCGCCAAAGCCATTCTCGGTGCCTTGGGTGATGAAATAAACCAACGCAAACACCGACAGCGTCAAGGTGAGCATGCCGGCGATATCGAGGCGATGGCTGGCCGGGTCGCGCGACTCCTGCACGCTGACATGCAGCAGCACCAGAGTCAGCAAGGTCAGCGGCACATGTACGAGAAACACCCAGCGCCAGTCCGCCACCGCCAGGATCAACGCCCCGACCATCGGCCCGAAGCCCAGGCCCAGGCCCGCGATCACGCCCCACACCGCAAAAGCCCGCGCCCGCGCCGCCGGTTCACGGAACTGGTGCGACAAAATCGCGAACTGGCAGATCATCATCGCCCCGGCGCCCACGCCCTGGACGAAACGCGCCGTGATCAGCTGGGACGCGTCTTCAGCCAGCCCGCAGGCCAGCGAGGCCAAGCCAAACAGCCACAGGCACAGCACCAGCATGCGTCGCCGGCCAAAGCGGTCGGCCAGCGTGCCGGCAGCCATCAGTACGCTGGTGCAGGCCAGGGTGTAGGCGTTCATGATCCATTGGGCATCCTGGAAACCCGTGCCCAATTGTTGTTCCAGCGTGGGCAGGATCACCGGCACGCTGGAGATTTCCAGGCCGAACATCAGCGCCACCAGGCACACGGCGGTGAGGGCGAGCGCGTTTCTGGCGGAGCTTGATGGGCTGACAGCCGATACAGCGACGGCGGGAGGCATGGGGTCTTCCTTTCGAGAGGTGGAGCGTGTCATTCTCGCGGGAAGTAGATTCTTTATTCGTGACAAGTTTTCCTTCAATCAGGGAATCAAAGGCGACAATTACAGCATGGCCACCCCACGTTTTGATGGCGTTGAACTCTTTCTGCAGATCGTCGAGAGCGGCAACCTGACCGAAGCCGCCGAACGGCTGAACCTCACCCGTTCGGCCGTGGGCAAAGGCTTGGCGCGCCTCGAGGCGCGCCTGGGCACGTGCCTGTTGCAGCGCTCCACCCGCCGTCAGCGGTTGACTGAGGACGGGCAGGCTTATTACGAGCATTGCCTGCGCGCGCTGGCCGAGCTGGAAGCGGCCGAATCCGTGCTCGAAAGCGGTCGGCAGCAGCCTCGCGGGCGCTTGAGGGCGAGCTTGCCGCTGGCTTTCGGGCATCACTACGCGGCGCCGGCGTTGTGGGGCTTGCTGGACCGTTTTGCGCAGTTGGAGATTGATATTTCGTTTTCTGACCGGCTGATCGACGTGGCCCAGGAAGGCTTCGACCTGGCGGTGCGAATCGGCGCGTTACCCGACACCGACCGCTTGAGCGCGCGGCGCCTGGGCGAACAGGCCATCGGCCTGGCGGCGGCGCCGGCGTATTTGCGCCGCGTCGGTCGAATCGAGTGTCTCGAAGATTTGGCCGGGCACCGCGGCATTGCCTACCGCTGCAATGCGCCGCGCCTGGAGTGGGAACTCAATGATGCCCAAGGCCGCCCGCACCGCGCGCGGGTCGCCTCGCCGCTGATGATGGACGACCTCCAGGCCGTGGCCGATGCCGCCATCGCTGGCGTGGGCCTGGCCTGGTTGCCGAGCTGGCTGATCGCGCACTATGTGCTGCGCGGGCAGTTGGAAGCGGTACTGCCGAGCTACCGCGAGCAACCCGCGCCGATCCATGTGATCTGGCCCACCGCGGCGCACATGCCGGCCAAGACGCGCTGCGCCATCGACGCCCTGGTCGCGGGCACCCCGAGTTGCCTGGCGGGCAGCTAGATCTCACGCCTTCGAGCAGGTGATTCATCCGTTCTCTTTTGCTTATGAGAATATTTATCATTAATATTGCGCTCTGATGAACCTGGCGCTCCCCGCATGAAAAGCAAAACCTCGCTTCCCGCCGCTTACCGCCTCGCTGTCACGTCACGCGCATTGGCCGCTGTGGTCGGCGGCTATCTGATGGCGTCTCTGGCCGCCGTCTGCCTGGCGCTGTGGCTGCCCACGTCCCGCGCCGACGCAGTGATCACCGGGATGATGAGTTCGTTTGTGTTCTACCTGTTGGCGGTGCTGTGGTGCTTTGCCTGCCGCACGGCATGGCGTGCATGGTGTGGCGTGATGCTGCCGAGCGCGTTGTTCGCGACCCTGGCAGGTGTGGGTGTATGGATGGCACGCACATGAAAGAAGGATTCCGCCAGGCCATGGCCTGGTTGCACACTTGGGCCGGACTGATCTTTGGCTGGCTGCTGTTTGCGATTTTCCTGACGGGCACCTTGTCGTATTTCAAGGATGAAATCAGCCATTGGACCCAGCCCGAAGTGCAGGCCAGGCCGTTGGACGATGGGCGCAGCCTCGCGGTGGCCCAAGCCTACCTGCAGCGGCAGGCGCCCACCGCCGCGCGCTGGATTATCACCTTGCCGAACAGCCGCGACCCTGGCCTGTCGGTGATGTGGCAAGACAAGGTCGACCCGGGCAAACGCGGCAACTTCATCCAGAAAGTCCTCGACCCGGTCAGCGGCCAAGCCGTGCAAGCCCGCGAAAGCATGGGCGGCGAGTTCTTCTATCGCTTCCACTTCCAGCTGCAAATGCCGTACCCCTGGGGCCGCTGGTTATCCACCTTCGCCGCGATGGTGATGTTGGTCGCGTTGATCACCGGCATCATCACCCACAAAAAAATCTTCAAGGACTTCTTCACCTTCCGCCCCCGCAAGGGCCAGCGCTCCTGGCTCGACGGGCATAACGCCGTGGGCGTGCTGGTGCTGCCGTTTCATTTGATGATCACCTACAGCAGCCTGGTGATCTTCATGAGCATGGTCATGCCGGCCCCGATCGTGGCCTCTTACGGCAACGACAGCCGGGCCTTCTTCAACGAGGTGTTCCCCGCCACCGACAACGCCCCGGCGCTGGGCCAGCCCGGCACATTGTTGCCGTTGCTGCCGATGTACGAACAGGCGCGGGCGCAGTGGGCGGGCGGGCATGTCGGGCGCTTGGTGGTGAATAACCCGAGTGATGCGAATGCCTCGGTCAATGTGGTCCGCGCCGGCGCCGACCGCGTGGTGCATGATTTCGGCAGCACCGTGTCGTTCAACGGCAGTACCGGCGAGCGGCTGCGGGTCAGCGCCGAGCAATCGCTGCCGGCGGCGATCGGTGGCAGTTTCTATGGCCTGCACATGGGCCGTTTCGCCGGCCCGGTGTTGCGCTGGCTGTACTTTATCTGTGGGCTGGCGGGCACCGCGATGATCGGCACCGGCCTGGTGATCTGGCTCGGCAAGCGCCAGCTCAAGCACGCCAAAACCGGCGGCATGCCGTTTGAGCTGCGCCTGGTCGAAGTGCTCAATATCGCCAGCATGTCCGGGTTGTTGATCGCCATCGCGGCGTTCTTCTGGGCCAACCGTTTGTTGCCGGTGAGCTTCGCCCAGCGCGCCGACTGGGAAGTGCAAATGTTCTTTATCGCGTGGGGCCTGAGCCTGTTGCACGCCATGCTGCGCCGAGGGCGCCAGGCCTGGGTCGAGCAACTGAGCGTTGGCGCGCTGTTGTTTGGCGCGATCCCTGCGCTCAACGCGCTGACCACCTCGCACCACTTGGGCGTGTCACTGGCGACGGGCGACTGGGCCATGGCCGGCTTCGACCTGACGTGCCTGGGCAGCGGGGTATTCCTCGCCTGGGCCGCCTGGAAGATGCACCACCGCACGGCGCCCCAGCCCAAGGCCGAACGGGCGCGCGCGCTCACTCTCAAACCGGAGGCGCATTGAATGCTGCTTGCATGGCTGATGTGCTACGTCGGGTTTACCGCACTGTGCCTGTCCACCGACCGTCACCATGGCGAACTGCTGCGCAGCAAGCCGTCGCCGCGCCGCCGCCTGGGGTTGCGCGCGGTCGGTGGGGGGGGCTTGACGCTATCGATCTGGCCAGCGGTGGCTGCCTCGGGGTGGGCCCAAGGCCTGGTGGAGTGGTGCGCGGTGTTGATGCTCAGCGCGCTGCTGCTGGTGCTGCTGTTGCCGTATTGGCCGAGGTTGGCCTTGAGCCTGGCGGGCGTCGGCCTGCTGGCCGGTCCCGTCGCAGCCTTTGCCACCCTGTGAGCCGCGCATGATGATCAGTACGCCACCGGAACCCCAGGACAGCCCGCACGCGGACGCGGCGGGTGGGCGCGCGCATTTCCTGCAGGTGTTTTTGTCCCAGCGTTCGCAGATGGAAGCGCTGGTCAGCCGGCGCGTGGGCTGTCGTGCCACTGCAGCCGACCTGGTGCAGGACTTGTTCCTGCGCTTCTGGCGCCGGCCGCTGGTGCAGGTCGAAGAACTCAGCACGTACCTGCTGCGCTGCGCCGGCAATATCGCCATCGACCACCTGCGCAGCGAAGGCGCGCGGGTGCGCAGCAACGAAGGCTGGTTGCCCGAGCAGCAGGACAATCAAGGCTCCGAACCCCAGGCTGCACTGGAGGCCGGCAACGACCTGCGCCACGTCGAGGCGGCCTTGCGCAGCTTGCCCGAGCGCACCCGCCAGATCTTCCTGCTCAACCGCATCCATGGCCGCAAATACGCGCAAATCGCCAAGGCCATGGGGCTGTCCCAAAGTGCCGTGGAAAAACATATGATGCGTGCCCTCGAAGCCTGCAAAGCCAGCCTTCGCGAGCCATCGCCTCCACGCACGCCAGGGAAAGCACCGTGAATGTCACTCCCACGCCCGACCAGCAACAGGCCGCACTGGCCTGGCTGAGCCTGTTGCACGACCAGCCCAGCAGCGGCGACCAGGCCACCTTCAGCCTTTGGCTGCGGGCTGATCCGGCACACGTCGAGGCCTATTCCCAGGCCCAGGTGTTATGGGAGTTGAGCGAAGTGCCGGCGCGTAAACTGGCGGACGAAGACGCGTTGGCCTTACACGGCTACCTGAATGCGATGCACACCTCGCAGCGCTCACGGGTCATGCGCGGGGTGGGCGCCCTGGCCATGGCCGCGTGCCTGGTGTTGATGGTGTGCATGGGCGGCGGCTGGCAACCGTCGCGCTGGGTCGATGACCTGGGGGCGGACTACGTGACGGCGCCGGGCGAGGTGAAAACCGTGACCCTGGCCGATCAATCCCGCGTCACCCTGGATGCCGACAGCGCCATCGCCGTGGATTTCAGCCAAGGTGAGCGGCATGTCCAACTGCGGCGCGGCGCGGGCTTTTTCAGCGTGACTCACACCGGCGCGGTATTTGTGGTGGGCGCGGGCAGTGGTGAAACACGGGTGCTGGGCACGCAGTTCGAAGTGCGTCTGCAACCGGCGGGCGCGCAGGTGACAGTGTTGTCGGGGCGGGTCGGCGTCACGCCGGCCAAGCAGGGTGCGCAGCAAATTCTTACGGCGGGCCAGCAAATGAGCTACGCCGAGAGCGTGGCCGAGCCCCTGCACGCGGTCGACAGCGAATCTCGCCTGGCCTGGCGCGACGGCTGGCTCAACTACTACAAGGCACCGCTGGCCGAGGTGATCGAGGATCTGCAGCGTTACTACCCTGGGCGCATCCTGCTGCTCAACGACGAAGTGGGCTCCCGGCGTGTCAGCGGCAGTTTCCCGAGCAACGATCCGCAAGCCGTGCTGAATGGCTTGCAAGCGGTGCTGGGGTTCGAGCAGCACACGCTGCTGGGGCGGCTGATCGTGGTGCGCTGATTACTTCAGCGCCGCCATGATCTTCTCGGGGCTGTAATCGCGAATCAACGTGCCGTTCACGTCCACGAACGGAATCCCGCCGCCGCCCAACGCTTCATAGGCCTTGCGCGCCTGGGCGTCTTTTTCGATATCGAGCGCCTGGTACGGAATGCCTTTCTGGTCGAGGAAGCGGCGGATCTGTTTGCAGTAGCCACACCACTCGGTGGAGTAGAGCACCACGCGCGCCGAAGCCCGCGTTTGCTCCGGGACCACCTGGGACGGGTTGAACAGCCGTTCGACCTTGCCCCAGTTCTGGATCGCCACCACCACCAGCAACACCAGCAGGACTTTTTTAAGGACCCCGCCGAGCATCAGTTGCGGCGCTTGAGCTGGTCGGTCAGTTGGGTCGGCAGGCCCTTGATGATCAAGGTGCCGGCGGCTTCGTCGTACTCGATCTTGTCGCCCAGCAGGTGCGCTTCAAAGCTGATCGACAGCCCTTCGGCGCGCCCGGTGAAGCGGCGGAACTGGTTGAGGGTGCGTTTGTCGGCCGGGATCTCCGGCGACAGGCCGTAGTCTTTGTTACGGATATGGTCGTAGAACGCCTTAGGCCGATCTTCATCGATCAACCCCGACAATTCTTCCAGGCCCATTGGCTCGCCGAGCTTGGCCTGGCTGCTGGCGTAGTCCACCAGGGTCTTGGTCTTTTCGCGGGCGGTTTCGTCCGGCAGGTCCTCGCTTTCAACGAAGTCGCTGAACGCCTTGAGCAGGGTGCGCGTTTCGCCCGGGCCGTCGACGCCTTCCTGGCAGCCGATGAAGTCGCGGAAGTACTCCGAGACTTTCTTGCCGTTCTTGCCCTTGATGAACGAGATGTACTGCTTGGACTGCTTGTTGTTCTGCCACTCGGACACGTTGATCCGCGCCGCCAGGTGCAACTGGCCCAGGTCCAGGTGGCGCGATGGCGTCACGTCCAGTTCGTCGGTGACCGCCACGCCTTCGCTGTGGTGCAGCAGGGCGATGGCCAGGTAGTCGGTCATGCCTTGCTGGTAGTGGGCAAACAGCACGTGGCCGCCGGTGGACAGGTTGGACTCTTCCATCAGCTTCTGCAGGTGTTCGACGGCGGTGCGGCTGAACGTGGTGAAATCCTGGCCCCCGTCGAAATACTCCTTCAACCAGCCGCTGAACGGGTGCGCGCCCGACTCGGCATGGAAGAAACCCCAGGCCTTGCCTTGTTTGGCGTTGTAGCTCTCGTTGAGGTCGGCAAGCATGTTCTCGATCGCGGCCGACTCGGCAAGTTCGGAGTCGCGGGCGTGGAGAACTGCGGGTGTGCCGTCGGGTTTTTTGTCGATCAGGTGGACGATGCAATGACGGATCGGCATAGGCTTCTCGGCTGGTTGATAGGGGAGCGGTTGGCCTCCCCGAAAAGTCGCCCAGTGTACCGCACCCATTGGCCAAGACGTGCTTTGAAGGTGTTTTGGAAGGCCTCCGACGGGCCATATGCCTTTTTTTCACGGTTTAGAGCGATAAAGCTGACCAAATGGGTAGGTAGAAGCGGATATTTCCCCGTCTCTGTGCTAGTTTTGCCCGGTCTTACGCCCAAGACTCGGCGTTAAGCGTGCATTCAGTATTTGTCAGGTCGAACCAATCCTCGTTTCAAGCATCTATAACCCCGATCTCCGAGGTTATAGCCGGGGATGCCAGGCCTTGACGGTCGGGCTCGACGGCTGACACTGCACTCTGCAATCCATATGAATTTGATAGGGAAGGAACACCACAATGGCTATTACTAAAGACCAACTGATCGCTGACCTGGCTGAAGCAGTAGACGCACCGAAAACCACCGTGCGCGCTCTGCTGGACCAACTGAGCCAAGTTGTTGCTGATCAGCTGGAAAACGGCGGCGAAATCACTCTGCCAGGCGTTGGCAAACTGAAAGTGACCGAGCGTCCTGCCCGTACTGGCCGTAACCCTTCGACTGGCGCTGCCATCGAAATCGCTGCCAAGAAAGTTATCAAGCTGGTTGTGGCCAAAGGCCTGACCGACGCTGTTAACAAGTAAGACGCAGCAAAAAAAAACCGTGCGCCGGAGCGATCCGGGCACGGTTTTTTGTTGCCCGGGATTTAGGCTCAGTCTTTGCGCGCCCAGCGCTGGCGCCATACCTGCTGCTCGGATGGGGTCTGGAAGGTCCAGGCGACAAAGCGGCTCTGTTTCTGGCCCTGGGACATTTCCACCACCTGGCTTTGCAGCACGCCGGCTTTTCTCAGCGCGGTCTCGATCGCGGGCAGGTTCGAGGCTTTCGACACCAGGGTGCTGAACCACAACACCTTGTGGGCAAAGTGCGCGCTCTCGGCGATCAATTGCGTCACGAAGCGCGCTTCACCGCCTTCACACCACAGTTCGGCCGATTGGCCGCCGAAGTTCAGCACCGGCAACTTGCGTTTTGGGTCAGCCTTGCCCAGGGCGCGCCATTTGCGTTCGCTGCCTTTGGTGGCCTCGTCCATGGACGCGTGGAACGGCGGGTTGCACATGGTCAGGTCAAAGCGCTCGCCCGGTTCCAGCAGGCCCAGCAGGATCTGTTTGGGGTTGCTTTGCTGGCGTAGCTGGATCGCCTTGTTCAGGCCGTTGGACTGCACGATGGCCTTGGCGGCGGCGACGGCGGTGGGGTCGACTTCCGAGCCGAGGAAGTGCCAGCGGTATTCGCTGTAGCCGATCAGCGGGTAGACGCAGTTGGCGCCCATGCCGATGTCCAGCACCTTGACCGGCGCGCCGCGGGGAATTTCGCCGTCATTGACGCTGGCCAGCAGGTCGGCGAGGAAGTGGACGTAGTCGGCACGCCCTGGCACCGGCGGGCACAGGTAATCCGCCGGGATGTCCCAATGCTGCACGCCATAGAAGGACTTCAACAGCGCCCGGTTGAATACGCGCACGGCGTCCGGGCTGGCGAAGTCGATGCTTTCCTTGCCGTAGGGGTTGATGATCACGAATTGCGCCAGTTCCGGCGTGGTCTTGATCAGCGCCGGGAAGTCGTAACGGCCCTGGTGGCGGTTGCGCGGGTGCAGGCTGGCCTCTTTGCGCGGCACGACGGGTTTGGCCGTGGTGGCGGTCTTGGGCTTCTTGCGCGGAGGTTTCGGTGTGCTGGGGGCGGTCATGATGATTCTGGTGTTGGCTCAAAGTGGTGGGCATTGTCACACATCCTGAGGTCAACTCGATCAAATGTGGGAGGGAGCAAGCCCCCTCCCACATTGATCGGGTTTGCAAAGGAAAAAAAAGAGACCCGCAGGTCTCTTTTTTCACACGGCTAGCCCTTACAGGCTGGAAATCCGCGCATGTTGCTCCGCCAGCTTGCCCAGGGCCTGTTCGGCCTCGGCCAGTTTGGCGCGTTCTTTGTCGATTACTTCAGCCGGTGCCTTGTCGACGAATGCCGCGTTGGACAGCTTGCCGCCGACCCGCTGCACTTCGCCTTGCAGGCGTGCAATTTCCTTGTCGAGACGGGCCAGTTCCGCGCCTTTGTCGATCAGGCCGGCCATCGGCACCAGCACTTCCATGTCGCCGACCAGTGCGGTCGCCGACAGTGGCGCTTCGGTGCCATCCGCCAATACGGTGATCGATTCGAGCTTGGCCAGCTTCTTGAGCAGCGCATCGTTCTCGCTGAGACGACGCTGGTCTTCGGCGCTGGCGTTCTTCACGAACACCGCCAGTGGCTTGCCCGGGCCGATGTTCATCTCGGCGCGGATGTTGCGCGTGCCGAGCATCAGGGTCTTGAGCCATTCGATATCGCTTTCGGCAGCCTCATCGATGCGGGCTTCGTTGGCCACCGGCCAAGGTTGCAGCATGATGGTCTTGCCTTGGATACCGGCCAGCGGCGCGAGGCGCTGCCAGATTTCTTCGGTGATGAACGGCATGAATGGGTGCGCCAGGCGCAGTGCCACTTCGAGGACGCGCACCAGGGTGCGACGGGTGCCGCGCTGGCGTTCGACCGGCGCATTTTCGTCCCACAGCACTGGCTTGGACAGTTCCAGGTACCAGTCGCAATACTGGTTCCAGATGAACTCGTACAAGACCTGCGCGGCCAGGTCGAAACGGAACTGGTCGAGTTGGCGGGTCACTTCGGCTTCGGTACGCTGCAGTTGCGAGATGATCCAGCGGTCGGCCAGGGTCAGTTCGACTTCTTCGCCGTTCTGCCCGCAGTCTTCGCCTTTATCCAGCACGTAGCGCGCCGCGTTCCAGATCTTGTTGCAGAAGTTGCGATAGCCTTCGACGCGGCCCATGTCGAACTTGATGTCGCGACCGGTGGACGCCAGCGAGCAGAAGGTGAAGCGCAGGGCGTCGGTGCCGTAGCTGGCGATGCCGTCGGCGAACTCGTCGCGGGTCTGCTTCTCGATCTTCTTCGCCAGTTTCGGCTGCATCATGCCCGAGGTGCGTTTCTGCACCAGGGTTTCCAGGTCGATGCCGTCGATGATGTCCAGGGGGTCCAGAACGTTGCCCTTGGACTTGGACATCTTCTGGCCCTGGCCATCGCGCACCAGGCCGTGGACGTACACGGTCTTGAACGGTACTTGCGGCGTGCCGTCTTCGTTCTTCACCAGGTGCATGGTCAGCATGATCATCCGGGCAACCCAGAAGAAAATGATGTCGAAGCCGGTGACCAGCACGTCGGTGGAGTGGAATTTCTTCAGGAACTCGGTCTGCTGCGGCCAGCCCAGGGTGGAGAAGGTCCACAGGCCCGCGCTGAACCAGGTGTCCAGTACGTCGTTGTCCTGCTGCAGCGCCACGTCCGGGCCGAGGTTGTGCTTGGCGCGCACTTCGGCTTCGTCGCGGCCGACATAGACCTTGCCCGACTCGTCGTACCAGGCCGGAATGCGGTGGCCCCACCACAGCTGACGGCTGATGCACCAGTCCTGGATGTCGCGCATCCACGAGAAGTACATGTTTTCATACTGTTTAGGCACGAACTGGATGCGGCCATCTTCCACGGCTGCAATCGCAGGCTCAGCCAGCGGCTTGGTAGACACGTACCACTGGTCGGTCAGCCACGGTTCGATGATGGTGCCGGAGCGGTCGCCCTTCGGCACTTTCAGGTTGTGGTCGTCGACGCTGACCAGCAGGCCGGCGGCGTCGAAGGCGGCAACGATCTGCTTGCGCGCTTCGAAACGGTCGAGACCGACGTATTCGGCCGGGATCTTGCCGTCGATGCTCGCGTTCAGCGTGCCGTCCAGATTGAAGACCTGGCAGGCCGGCAGTACGGCGGCATTCTTGTCGAAGATGTTCAGCAGCGGCAGGTTGTGGCGCTTGCCGACTTCGTAGTCGTTGAAGTCGTGGGCCGGGGTGATTTTCACGCAGCCGGTGCCGAATTCGGGGTCGCAGTAGTCGTCGGCGATGATCGGGATGCGGCGGCCGACCAGCGGCAGCTCGACGAACTTGCCGATCAGGGCCTGGTAGCGCTCATCGTTCGGGTTCACGGCCACGGCGGCATCGCCGAGCATGGTTTCCGGACGGGTGGTGGCGACGATCAGGTAGTCGTGGCCTTCAGCGGTCTTGGCGCCGTCGGCCAGCGGGTACTTGAGGTTCCACAGGAAGCCTTTCTCGTCGTGGTTTTCCACTTCGAGGTCGGAAATCGCCGTGTGCAGCTTGGTGTCCCAGTTGACCAGGCGCTTGCCGCGGTAGATCAGGCCGTCTTCATGCAGGCGCACGAAGGCTTCTTTCACGGCTTCCGACAGGCCGTCGTCCATGGTGAAGCGCTCGCGGCTCCAGTCGACGGACGAACCTAGGCGACGGATCTGACGGCTGATGTTGCCGCCGGACTGGTCCTTCCATTCCCAGACTTTCTCCAGGAATTTCTCGCGGCCCAGGTCGTGACGGCTCTGGCCGGTGGCTTCGAGTTGGCGCTCCACCAGCATCTGCGTGGCGATACCGGCGTGGTCGGTGCCCGGTTGCCACAGGGTGTTGCGGCCCTGCATGCGGCGGAAACGGATCAACGCATCCATGATCGCATTGTTGAAGCCATGGCCCATGTGCAGGCTGCCAGTGACGTTCGGTGGCGGAATCATGATGGTGTAGGAATCGCCCGCGCCTTGCGGAGCGAAATAATTCTCGGACTCCCAGGTCTGGTACCAGGAAGTTTCAATAGCGTGCGGCTGGTAGGTCTTATCCATGCGCGGCGGGACCCTAGTTGGCATTAATTCAGGAAAGCCGGCAAGTATAACGGGGGATAGGGGCGAGGGGTAGGAGCGAGCTTGCTTCGCGAAAACCTGAAGGGCCGCGCGTTCATTCAGGATGTCCGCGCCATCATTGACGTTTTTCGCGAGCAAGCTCGCTCCTACAGGGGCGCTAATTCTGGTACTGGCTGAGCAACCGTTCCATCCGCGCATCCATCCGGCGCTTGATCTCGGTTTCGATATGCGGGGCGAAGTCGTCGATCACGTCTTGCATGATCAGTTGCGCGGCGGCGCGCAGTTCGTTGTCCAGGTGCAGCAGCAAGGCATCCGGGGTTTTTTCGGCAGGCGCGGCAGCGGGCGCCGCTTCGACAACCGGTGGGGCCGGCGCAGGTTGCGGTTCGAGCGGCTCAACCGGCTTGGCGCCGACCATGTCGAACAACAAGGGGATCTGCACGTCGCCATTGACGGTTTCTGTCAATAACGGCGGTTGAAGGTTGTCATCACCCAGCAACTGACGGATCGACTCCAGGTCGTCCAACAGGTGGTCGTCTTTTTTTAGCGTGTTCGGGGTGTCCATCATGCACTCAAAGTCGTTGTAGCCGGTGATCCTGCAAAGGATAGCCCTGTTCGCGATAGAAACGGAAACTCTCCCGCGCGGCCTGACGAATAGCCGGATCTTCCACCACCACTTCCGCCACACGGGCGAACGCCTTGGCAAAGGCCGGGACTTTCAGGTCGAGGTTGACCAGCAGGTCATGGTGATCGCCGCAGCTGTCGCCTACGCCCAGGACCACCTGGCCGTCGGGTTCACTTTCCGCAGGGCCGTGGGGCACGAAACTTTCGCCCTTGAAGCGCCACAGGCGTGCGTCGAGCTCGTCGCGTTGGGCGGCATCGCTGCAATGCAGGTAGATGCGGTGGCCCATGCGCCAGGCTTTTTCGGTGAGTTTGCAGGCAAAGTCCAGGCGCGCGAGCGGATCGGCGCTGGGCAGTATATAGAAGTCAACTTGGGTCATTGCGGTTCCTGGAGCCCGAGGCGGCGGTAACGCCGCCCCGGAGTCACGGTTTTCAGGCCTTGGCGCGATCCAGCAGGTACTGGGTCAGCAGAGGCACCGGACGGCCGGTAGCGCCCTTGTCCTTGCCGCCGCTGGTCCAGGCGGTGCCGGCGATGTCCAGGTGCGCCCAGTTGAAGTTCTTGGCGAACCGCGACAGGAAGCAGGCTGCAGTGATGGTGCCGGCTTTCGGGCCGCCGATGTTGGCGATGTCGGCGAACGGGCTGTCCAGCTGTTCCTGGTACTCATCGAACAGCGGCAGTTGCCAGGCGCGGTCGTCGGCGGCCTTGCCGGCGCTGAGCAGTTGCTCGATCAACTCGTCGTTGTTGCCCAGCAGACCCGAAGTGTGGGAGCCGAGGGCGACGATGCAGGCACCGGTCAAGGTGGCGATGTCGATCACCGCCTGTGGCTTGAAGCGTTCGGCGTAGGTCAGCGCATCGCACAGCACCAGGCGGCCTTCGGCGTCGGTGTTGAGGATTTCGACGGTCTGGCCGCTCAGGGTGGTGACGATATCGCCCGGACGGGCCGCGCCGCCGCTCGGCATGTTCTCGGCGCAGGCCAGGATGCACACCAGGTTGATCGGCAGCTTGAGCTCCAGCACCGCGCGCAGGGTGCCGAACACGCTGGCGGCGCCGCCCATGTCGTACTTCATCTCATCCATGCCCAGGCCCGGCTTGAGGCTGATGCCGCCGGTGTCGAAGGTGATGCCTTTACCGACCAGGGCGTAAGGCTTCTCGGCCTTCTTGCCGCCGTTGTATTGCATCACGATCAGGCGTGGCGGCTGGTCGCTGCCCTGGCCGACCGCATAGAACGAGCCCATGCCCAGTTCCTTGATCTTCTTCTCATCCAGCACTTCGACTTTCAGGCTTTTGAATTCCTTGCCCAGCGCCTTGGCCTGCTCGCCCAGGTAGGTCGGGTGGCAGATGTTCGGCGGCAGGTTGCCGAGGTCGCGGGTGAACGACATGCCGGCGGCGATGGCCTGGGCGTGGCTCACGGCGCGTTCGACTTCGGCCTGGGCGGCCTTGATGGTCAGCAGGGTGACTTTCTTCAAAGCACGCGGTTCGGCTTTCTGGCTCTTGAACTGGTCGAAGATGTAGCCGCCGTCGAGCAGGCTTTCGGCCAGCAGGCGGGTCTTGCCGTAGCTGTCACGGCCCTTGACCACGATTTCATCGAGTGCCAGCGTCGCGTCGCTGCCGCCCAGGCCCTTGAGGGTGGTGAGAATGCCGCTGATGATCTTGCGGAACGGGCGGTCGCCGAGTTCGGCGTCCTTGCCCACGCCCACCAGCAATACGCGCTCGGCCTTCAGGTTCGGCAGGCTTTGCAGCAGCAGGCTCTGGCCGACCTTGCCGGCCAGGTCGCCGCGCTTGAGGACCGCGCTGATGGCGCCGCCGCTCAGTTCGTCGAGTTGTTTGGCCGCAACGCCGAGCTTGCGGCCTTCGCCGACAGCGACCACGAGGGTGGCGGTTTTCAACGTTTCGGGGCTAACGCTTTTTACAACCAATTCCATGTTCGGGTCCCTTATAAAGGTCTGTGAGCCTGGAGTCTGTGTGCTCCGGCTTTTAAAGCCTGGCAGCCGTGTAAACCGCCAGCGACAAAGGCCGCAGTTTGAACCTCGGCGGCGGAGCCTGACAACCCTTGCCGCAGGCTTTGTGTACGCGCATGAGTAAGCTCCGTGACAGGCGCGGTCAATCACAGGATAATGCGCAATCTTTTTAGCCGGCCTGTTTAAACGGGCCGACTCGTTATGCTTGCTTGTTTGGCCGCCTTAGCCTGACAACCCTGGAGTGTCTGGTTTGATTGTCTTCCGTTATCTGTCCCGCGAAGTCCTGTTGACCCTGAGTGCCGTGAGCGCGGTATTGCTGGTCATCATCATGAGTGGTCGTTTCGTCAAGTTCCTTGCCCAGGCGGCTTCTGGCGCCCTGGATCCGGGCTCGCTGTTCTTGATCATGGGCTTTCGCCTGCCTGGCTTTCTGCAGCTGATTCTGCCGCTCGGCCTGTTCCTCGGCATTCTTCTGGCCTACGGCCGGTTGTACCTTGAAAGTGAAATGACTGTGCTTTCGGCCACCGGCATGAGCCAGCAGCGTCTGCTGGCCATGACCATGGTGCCGGCCGCCGGTGTTGCCCTGCTGGTGGCCTGGTTGAGCATGAGCCTGGCGCCGCAAGGTGCCATGCAGTTCCAGTTGCTGCTGAACAAACAGGACGCGATGACTGAGTTCGACACCCTCGAGCCCGGGCGCTTTCAGGCACTCAACGACGGCACGCGGGTGACCTACACCGAAACCATGACCGATGACCGCGCCAACCTCGGCGGCGTGTTCATTTCCCAGAAAAACCTTGGGCAGAACCAGAAAGACCGTGGCATTTCGATTCTGGTGGCCGACAGCGGCCGGCAGGAAGTTCGCCCCGACGGCAGCCGTTACCTGATCCTGGAAAATGGCTATCGCTATGACGGCAGCCCGGGCCTGGCGGATTATCGGGCAATCAAATACGACACTTATGGCGTAATGCTGGCTCGTCCTGATATCAGCGAAGAAGTCACCGACCGCGATGCACTCCCGACGTCGTCGCTTTTCGGCAGCCCGGAACTGCGCTCCATCGCCGAGCTGCAATGGCGTATTTCCCTGCCGTTGCTGGTGTTCATCGTGACGCTGATGGCCGTGCCGCTGTCCCGCGTCAACCCGCGCCAGGGCCGCTTCCTCAAGCTGCTGCCGGCGATCCTGCTGTACATGGCCTACCTGACCATCCTGATCTCCGCCCGTGGTTCCCTGGAAAAGGGCAAGCTGTCGCCGACCCTGGGCCTGTGGTGGGTACACGGGGTCTTCCTGATGATCGGCCTCGGGCTGCTCTACTGGGAACCTATACGTCTGAAAATGAAGAGCCGTCGTGGCCAGAAGGAGTTGGCTCGTGGCTAAGCTCGATCGCTACATCGGTAGCAGCGTACTGATCGCCATCCTGGCGGTGTTGGGCATCATTCTCGGGCTGGCGTCGTTGTTCGCCTTCATTGATGAAGTGGGCAACGTCACCGACACCTACACCGTGACGGACGTATTGAGCTTCGTGGCGCTGACCGCCCCGCGTCGTCTCTACGAAATGATGCCGATGGCCGGGTTGATCGGCTGCCTGATCGGCCTGGGCGGCCTGGCCAGCAACAGCGAGCTGACGATCATGCGTGCGGCCGGGGTTTCCATCGGCCGTATCGTCTGGGCCGTCATGAAACCGATGCTGTTGCTGATGGCGTGCAGCGTGCTGATCGGCGAGTACGTGGCGCCACCGTCCGAAGCCACTGCCCAGGCCAATCGTGCCCTGGCCCAGGGTTCGGGCGATGCGCAAAGCGCCAGGCACGGCCTGTGGCACCGTCAGGGTGATGAATTCATCCACATCAACGCCGTGCAGCCCGACGGCCTGCTGATTGGTGTGACGCGCTACACGTTCGACAAAGAGCGGCACATGCTGACCTCCAGTTTCGCCAGGCGCGCGCAGTACAGTGCTGAGAAATGGACGCTGAGTGATGTCACCACCACTTACTTCCGCAATGTGGGCCAAGGCATCAAGGCCAGCACCGAAGTGATCAGTGTGCCGACCGAGCAATGGGACATCGCCCTGAAGCCGGAACTGCTCAATACCGTGGTCATGATCCCGGAAGCCCTGCCGATCTCCGGTTTGTGGAGTTATATCCACTACCTCAAGGATCAGGGCCTGAATAACGGCCGTTACTGGCTGGCGTTCTGGGTCAAGGTGCTGCAGCCGGTGGTCACCGCCGCGCTGGTGCTGATGGCGATCTCGTTCATCTTCGGCCCGTTGCGCTCCGTGACCCTCGGTCAGCGGGTCTTCACCGGCGTGCTGGTGGGCTTTGCCTTCCGTATTGCCCAGGATTTGCTTGGCCCGTCGAGCCTGGTGTTCGGCTTCTCGCCGCTGTTTGCGGTGCTGGTGCCGACCGCGATCTGCGCCCTGGCCGGGTTCTGGCTGCTGCGCCGCGCCGGGTGAGCCTGCGCTTATGAGCAAAAAATGCCCCGTTCGAGAGATCGGGGCATTTTTGTTCTGGTCAGCAAAGATGACGTCCTGCCCGAGCATCAGGTACAATTCCCGGCTATTTTTCAGCGGGCAGTCTGCCTGCAGCCTTTTTGAGTGTTGATCCGTGAGTGATTTGAGTCATATCCGCAATTTCTCCATCATCGCCCACATTGACCATGGCAAGTCGACGCTGGCCGATCGATTCATCCAGATGTGCGGCGGCCTTGCCGAGCGTGAAATGGAAGCCCAGGTACTGGACTCCATGGACCTCGAGCGCGAGCGCGGGATCACCATCAAGGCCCACAGCGTGACTCTGTACTACACCGCCAAAGACGGTATCAAGTACCAGCTGAACTTCATCGACACCCCCGGCCACGTCGACTTCACCTATGAAGTCAGCCGTTCCCTGGCGGCCTGCGAAGGCGCGCTGCTGGTGGTGGACGCGGGGCAGGGCGTCGAAGCCCAGTCCGTGGCCAACTGCTACACCGCCATCGAGCAAGGCCTGGAAGTCATGCCGGTGCTGAACAAGATCGACCTGCCGCAGGCCGATCCGGACCGCGTGAAGGAAGAAATCGAAAAAATCATCGGCATTGACGCCACCGACGCCGTCGAGTGCAGCGCCAAGACCGGCCTGGGCGTCGACGAAGTGCTCGAGCGCCTGGTCAAGACCATCCCCGCGCCTACCGGCAACATCGAAGATCCGCTGCAGGCGTTGATCATCGACTCCTGGTTCGACAACTACCTGGGGGTTGTCTCCCTGGTACGCGTGCGCCATGGCCGTGTGAAGAAAGGCGACAAGATCCTGGTCAAATCCACCGGCAAGATCCACCTGGTGGACAGCGTCGGTGTGTTCAACCCGAAGCATACCGCCACCGTTGATCTGAAAGCCGGTGAAGTCGGCTTCATCATCGCCGGCATCAAGGACATCCACGGCGCGCCGGTGGGTGACACCCTGACCTTGAGCAGCACCCCTGACGTCGACGTGCTGCCGGGCTTCAAACGCATCCAGCCGCAGGTCTACGCCGGCCTGTTCCCGGTCAGCTCCGACGACTTCGAAGACTTCCGCGAAGCCCTGCAGAAGCTGACCCTCAACGACTCGTCGTTGCAGTACACCCCGGAAAGCTCCGACGCCCTGGGCTTCGGCTTCCGTTGCGGCTTCCTCGGCATGCTGCACATGGAGATCATCCAGGAGCGCCTTGAGCGCGAATACGACCTGGACCTGATCACCACCGCGCCAACCGTTATTTTTGAGCTGTTGCTGAAAAACGGTGAAACGATTTACGTCGACAACCCGTCCAAGCTCCCGGACCTGTCTTCCATCGAAGACATGCGTGAGCCGATCGTGCGCGCCAATATTCTTGTGCCGCAGGAGCACCTGGGCAACGTCATTACCCTGTGTATCGAGAAGCGCGGCATCCAGCACGACATGCTGTTCCTCGGAACCCAGGTACAAGTGACCTACGATTTGCCGATGAACGAAGTGGTCCTGGACTTCTTCGACCGTCTCAAATCCACCAGTCGCGGCTATGCTTCGCTGGATTACCATTTCGATCGTTACCAATCGGCTAATCTGGTGAAACTGGATGTGTTGATCAACGGCGACAAGGTCGATGCCCTGGCACTGATCGTGCACAAGGACAACGCGCACTACAAAGGTCGACAGTTGACCGAGAAGATGAAAGAACTGATTCCGCGCCAGATGTTCGACGTCGCGATCCAGGCCGCCATTGGCGGGCAGATCATTGCGCGGACTTCCGTCAAGGCACTCAGAAAGAACGTACTGGCCAAATGCTACGGTGGCGACGTCAGCCGTAAGCGCAAGCTGCTTGAGAAGCAAAAGGCCGGTAAAAAACGCATGAAGCAAGTGGGCAACGTGGAAATTCCACAAGAAGCCTTCCTTGCGGTGCTCAGGTTGGATAGTTAGGTCCTATGTCGCTAAATTTCCCGCTGTTGCTGGTCATCGCCGTTGCCGTTTGCGGACTCCTGGCGTTGCTCGATCTGGTGTTCTTCGCCCCGCGTCGGCGGGCCGCTATCGCGTCCTATCAGGGCAGCGTCAGCCAGCCCGATGTCGTGGTGATCGAGAAGCTGAACAAAGAGCCTTTGCTGGTTGAATACGGCAAATCGTTCTTTCCGGTGCTGTTCATCGTGCTGGTGCTGCGCTCGTTCCTGGTGGAGCCGTTCCAGATTCCGTCGGGGTCGATGAAACCGACCCTGGACGTGGGCGACTTCATCCTGGTGAACAAGTTTTCCTACGGGATCCGCTTGCCGGTGATCGACAAGAAAGTCATCGAGATCGGTGACCCGCAGCGCGGCGATGTGATGGTGTTCCGCTACCCGAGCGATCCGAACGTCAACTACATCAAGCGTGTGGTCGGCCTGCCAGGTGACGTGATTCGCTATACCAGCGACAAGCGGCTGTTCATCAACGGCGAGTCGGTGGCCGAGAAGCTGCTGGGCGCCGAGCCGAACACCCTGGGCAGCGCCGAGCTGTATCAGGAAAAACTCGGTGCGGTGGAGCACGAAATCCGCAAGGAAATGAGCCGCTACCGCGCGATGCCCGATGGCGAATGGAAAGTGCCGGCCGGGCACTATTTCATGATGGGCGACAACCGCGACAACTCCAACGACAGCCGCTATTGGGATGACCCCACCATTCCCAAGGACCTGCTGGGCATGGTTCCCGACCAGAATATCGTCGGCAAGGCCTTCGCGGTCTGGATGAGCTGGCCGGAACCCAAGCTCAGCCACCTGCCGAACTTCTCGCGGGTCGGGCTGATCAAGTAATACAGACGGCGCTGTGATCACAGCGCCGAATGCTTTTCTGGGGCTGGGACAATTTCCGGCCTCATGCAGCACCAATCAGGATTTGAATTTGAACACTGCGTCAATCGTCGATGGCCGCCGGTGCCACCAAACAGATATGGGTAAACCGTGAGCGTTTCTCTAAGCCGTCTCGAGCACCTGCTCGGCTACACCTTCAAGGACCAGGAACTGATGGTCCTTGCCCTCACACACCGCAGTTTTGCTGGGCGTAACAACGAACGCCTGGAATTCCTCGGTGACGCCATCCTCAATTTCGTTGCCGGTGAAGCGCTCTTCGAACGCTTCCCGCAAGCCCGTGAAGGCCAGTTGTCGCGCTTGCGTGCGCGGCTGGTGAAGGGCGAGACCCTGGCCGTGCTGGCCCGTGGTTTTGGCCTGGGCGAGTACCTGCGCCTGGGCTCCGGTGAGTTGAAAAGCGGCGGTTTCCGTCGCGAGTCGATCCTGGCCGACGCCCTTGAAGCGCTGATCGGCGCCATCTATCTGGATGCGGGCATGGAAGCGGCCAAGGCGCGCGTCACCGCCTGGCTGACGTCCGAGATCGAAAGCCTGACCCTGGTCGACACCAACAAAGATCCCAAGACCCGCCTGCAGGAATTCCTGCAGTCCCGCGGGTGCGAACTGCCACGCTACGAAGTGGTGGATATCCAGGGTGAGCCCCATTGCCGCGTCTTTTTCGTGGAATGTGAAATCACCTTATTGAATGAAAAAAGCCGAGGTCAGGGTGTGAGCCGTCGTATTGCCGAACAGGTAGCGGCCGCTGCAGCACTGATTGCCCTGGGCGTGGAGAATGGCCATGACTGATTCAACCGCAACACGCTGTGGCTATGTCGCCATCGTCGGCCGTCCCAACGTGGGCAAGTCCACGCTGCTCAACCACATCCTCGGCCAGAAGCTTGCGATCACCTCGCGCAAGCCGCAGACCACCCGTCACAACATGCTGGGCATCAAGACCGAAGGCGCCGTACAAGCGGTCTACGTCGACACCCCGGGCATGCACAAAGGCGGCGAGAAAGCCCTGAACCGCTACATGAACAAAACCGCCTCGGCCGCGTTGAAAGACGTCGACGTGGTGATCTTCGTGGTCGACCGCACCAAGTGGACCGACGAAGACCAGATGGTTCTCGAACGTGTGCAATATGTCACCGGCCCGTTGATCGTCGCGCTGAACAAGACCGACCGCATCGAAGACAAAGCCGAGCTGATGCCGCACCTGAGCTGGCTGCAGGAACAACTGCCGAATGCCCAGATCATGCCGATCTCGGCCCAGCACGGGCACAACCTCGAAGCCCTGGAGCGCGTGATCGCCGGCTACCTGCCGGAGAACGAGCACTTCTTCCCGGAAGACCAGATCACCGACCGCAGCAGCCGTTTCCTCGCCGCCGAACTGGTACGCGAGAAAATCATGCGCCAGATGGGCGCCGAGCTGCCGTACCAGATCACCGTCGAAATCGAAGAGTTCAAGCAGCAGGGCAAAACCCTGCATATCCATGCGCTGATCCTCGTCGAACGTGACGGCCAGAAGAAAATCATCATTGGCGACAAGGGCGAGCGCATCAAGCGCATCGGCACCGAAGCGCGCAAGGACATGGAATTGCTGTTTGATTCCAAGATCATGCTGAACCTGTGGGTGAAGGTGAAGGGTGGCTGGTCCGATGATGAGCGCGCATTGCGCTCCCTGGGTTACGGCGACCTGTAAGAACACCGCAGGGCAAAAAATGTGGGAGGGGGCTTGCCCCCGATAGCAGAGTGTCAGTCACTAAATATTTTGACTGAGCCACCGCCATCGGGGGCAAGCCCCCTCCCACATTAGGTTTGTGTCGTTTTCACTAGTGCATTCCAGCAACGAGAACCCATGTCCTCAACCCCGCCTCCCAGCCAGCCCGCCTACGTGCTGCACAGCCGCGCCTACCGCGAGACCAGCGCCTTGGTGGACTTCCTCACGCCCCAAGGTCGCCTGCGCGCGGTGTTGCGCAGTGCGCGGGGCAAGGCGGGCACGTTGGCGCGGCCATTCGTGGCGCTGGACGTGGAGTTTCGTGGCAAGGGCGAGCTGAAAAACGTCGGCCGCCTGGAAAGCGTCGGCAACTCTGCCTGGCTCAATGGCGAAGCGCTGTTCAGTGGCCTCTATCTCAATGAATTGCTGATCCGCCTGCTGCCGGCCGAAGACCCGCACCCGGCGGTCTTCGATCACTATGCCGCGACGCTGCTGGCCCTGGCCGAAGGCCGCCCGCTGGAGCCGCTGTTGCGCGCGTTCGAATGGCGCCTGCTCGACGACCTCGGCTATGGCTTCGAACTGAGTAACGACCTGCATGGCGAACCCATTGCCGCCGACGGCATGTATCGTCTGCAGGTCGACGCCGGCCTGGAGCGTGTGTACCTGCTGCAACCCGGCCTGTTCCAGGGCACCGAGCTGCTGGCCATGAGCGAAGCCGACTGGAGCGCCCCCGGCGCCTTGTCCGCCGCCAAGCGCCTGATGCGCCAGGCCCTGGCCGTGCATCTGGGCGGGCGGCCGCTGGTCAGTCGCGAGTTGTTTCGAAAGCCCTGACAACCCCGTGTATGCTGTGCAGCGTTTCTTTCCCCTTTTCAGGAGCGCTTCCGTGACCACCAGCAATCGCATTCTTCTCGGCGTCAATATCGACCACGTCGCCACGCTGCGCCAGGCCCGGGGCACCCGTTACCCAGACCCGGTCAAAGCCGCGCTGGACGCCGAAGAAGCGGGCGCCGACGGCATCACCGTACACCTGCGCGAAGACCGCCGTCACATCCAGGAGCGCGACGTGCTGCTGCTCAAGGACGTGCTGCAAACCCGCATGAACTTCGAAATGGGCGTCACCGAAGAAATGATGGCGTTCGCCGAGCGCATCCGCCCGGCGCATATCTGCCTGGTGCCGGAGACCCGTCAGGAGCTGACCACCGAAGGCGGCCTCGACGTGGCCGGCCAGGAAGCGCGGATCAAGGCTGCGGTGGAGCGTCTGTCGCAGATCGGCAGCGAAGTCTCGCTGTTCATCGACGCCGACGAGCGCCAGATCGAAGCCGCGCACCGGGTCGGTGCGCCGGCCATCGAATTGCACACCGGGCGTTATGCCGATGCGACCACGCCGAGCGAAGTCGCCGCCGAGTTGCAGCGCATTATCGACGGCGTGGCCCAAGGTCTGCGTGAAGGCCTGATCGTCAACGCCGGCCATGGCCTGCATTACCACAACGTCGAAGCCGTGGCGGCGATCAAGGGCATCAACGAGCTGAACATCGGCCACGCGCTGGTGGCGCATGCGCTGTTCGTCGGTTTCAAAGGTGCGGTCGCCGAGATGAAGGCCCTGATCCTGGCCGCTGCCAAACACTAAAAGCAATGAAGATCCAATGTGGGAGGGGGCTTGCCCCCGATAGCGGTGTGTCAGTCAACTCATCTATAGCTGACCCACCGCAATCGGGAGCAAGCCCCCTCCCACATCAGTCCTCGGTGTTTTTGGCATGCGGCAATGCGAAGTCTTACTGTTTAGCCGTCGCAGGTGTATCGTATCTGCCCTTTGCAGGCCCTCGGCCCGCAGCAGATACGTGAGGTTGTTGTGTCCCGATCCTTTTCCCGTCGACAAATCCTGGGTGGTCTTGCCGGCCTGGCCGTAGTGGGCGTCGGTGCCGGTGGCGGCTACCGCTACTGGCTGGGGAAAGTCGCCGAGGCCGAGGCGGGACACGACTACGAACTGATCGCCGCGCCCCTCGATGTGGAACTGGTGCCGGGGCACAAGACCCAAGCCTGGGCGTTCGGCCCGTCGGCCCCCGGCACCGAGCTGCGCGTGCGCCAGGGCGAATGGCTGCGGGTGCGTTTCATCAACCACCTGCCGGTCGCCACCACCATCCATTGGCATGGCATCCGCCTGCCGCTGGAAATGGACGGCGTGCCCTACGTCTCGCAATTGCCGGTGTTGCCCGGCGAATACTTCGACTACAAGTTCCGCGTGCCCGACGCCGGCAGCTACTGGTATCACCCCCATGTGAACAGCAGCGAAGAACTCGGCCGTGGCCTGGTCGGCCCGCTCATCGTGGAAGAGCGCGAACCCACCGGTTTCAAGCACGAACGCACCCTCAGCCTGAAAAGCTGGCACGTCGACGAAGAGGGCGCCTTTGTCGCCTTCAGCGTGCCCCGTGAAGCGGCGCGTGGCGGTACGGCCGGGCGCCTGTCGACCATCAATGGCGTGGCCCAGGCGGTGATCGATTTGCCGGCCGGGCAGATCACCCGCGTGCGCTTGCTCAACCTCGACAACACGCTGACCTATCGCCTCAATATTCCCGACGCCGACGCGCAGATCTATGCGCTGGACGGCAACCCCATCGAGCCGCGCCCCTTGGGCAAGGAATACTGGCTCGGCCCGGGCATGCGCCTCTGCCTGGCGATCAAGGCCCCGCCGGCGGGCGAAGAATTGTCGATCCGCAACGGCCCGGTGCGCCTGGGCACGTTCCGTTCGGTGGCCAACGCCGACGCGCCGAGCGCATGGCCGCCGGCGCTGCCCGCCAATCCGATCAGCGAGCCGGACCTGGCCAACGCCGAGAAACTCAACTTCAATTTCGAATGGGTCGGTTCGGTGTCGGTCAACGTCGACAACGGCAAACCGCCGAGCCTGTGGCAGATCAACGGCCAGGCCTGGGACATCACCGACAAGGCCTGCGCCGACCGCCCGATTGCCAAGCTGGAGAAGGGCAAAAGCTACATTTTCGAACTGAAAAACATGACCCAATACCAGCACCCGATTCACCTGCACGGCATGAGCTTCAAGGTGATCGCTTCGAACCGCCACACGGTGATTCCGTACTTCACCGACACCTACCTGCTGGGCAAGAACGAACGTGCCCGCGTCGCGCTGGTGGCGGATAACCCGGGCGTGTGGATGTTCCACTGCCATGTGATCGACCACATGGAAACCGGCCTGATGGCCGCCATCGAGGTAGCGTGATGCGCCAGTTTCGCCCCACGGCGATCATCGACCGCAGCCGCGACCAGGATTTCATGCGCGAAGCCCTGGCCCTGGCGGCACAGGGCGCGGCGTTGGGCGAAGTGCCGGTGGGCGCGGTGCTGGTGCAGGACGGTGTGATCATCGGCCGTGGCTTCAATTACCCGATCAGCGGCAACGACCCCAGCGCCCATGCCGAAATGGTCGCCATCCGCGCCGCCGCCCAGGCGCTGAGCAACTATCGCCTGCCCGGCAGCACGCTGTATGTGACGCTGGAACCGTGCAGCATGTGCGCGGGCCTGATCGTGCATTCGCGCATTGCGCGGGTGGTCTACGGCGCACTGGAGCCGAAGGCGGGGATTGTGCAAAGCCAAGGGCAGTTTTTTACCCAGGGCTTTCTCAACCATCGGGTGCTGTTTGAAGGCGGGGTACTGGCCGAGGAATGCGGGACGGTGTTGAGCGAGTTCTTCAAGGCCCGCAGAGCCAAACCAGCCCTCTAAAGAACACTGATGAGCAAATGTGGGAGGGGGCTTGCCCCCGATGGCGGTGGGTCAGTTATAGATAAGCTGACTGACACACTGCTATCGGGGGCAAGCCCCCTCCCACATTTTTGATCTTCATTTTTTCAGGGAGATCGGGGGTTACTTCCTGGCGATGATCACCGCCCGCATCGGCGCCGGCAGCCCTTCAATCGTCTTGCTATGGTCTTCCGGGTCGAGGAAGTCACTCAGCGACTGATACTTCATCCACTCCGTCCCCCGCTGTTCCTCCACCGTGGTCACGCTCACATCCACACAGCGCACCTCACTGAACCCGGCCCGGCGCAGCCACAGCATCAACGCCGGCACCGATGGCAGGAACCATACGTTGCGCATCTGCGCGTAGCGGTCTTCCGGCACCAGCACCTGTTGCTGATCGCCTTCGATCACCAGCGTTTCCAGCACCAGTTCACCGCCTTTGACCAGGCAGTCTTTCAGCGCCAGCAAATGCTCGATCGGTGAGCGACGGTGGTAGAACACGCCCATGGAAAACACAGTGTCGAAGCCTTCCAGGTTCGCCGGCAAGTCCTCGAACGGGAACGGCAGGTGCCACGCGTTCGGCGCCGACAGGTAACGTTGCACCGCCTGGAACTGGCAGAAGAACAGCCAGTTCGGGTCCACGCCGATCACACTGTCGGCACCGGCGCCGAGCATGCGCCACATGTAATACCCATTGCCGCAGCCTACATCGAGAATGCGCTTGCCCTTCAGGTCCAGGTGCGGCGCGACCCGCGACCACTTCCAGTCCGAACGCCATTCGGTGTCCACATGCACGCCGAACAAGTGGAACGGGCCCTTGCGCCACGGGCACAGGCCCATCAATGCGCTGTGCATCTGCGCGCGCGTGGCGTCGTCGCAATCGCTGTCGAGGGTCAGGCCATTGAGCAAATCGACTTCGCTGGGCTGGATCTTCGGCAATGCATCCAGCGCGCTCTGCCAGCGCTCCAGGTCGCCATGCCCCTTTTCCATCTTGCTATCGAGTTGCGCTTGCAGGCCCTGGGCCCACACGGCCAGGGGAGTGCCGACCAGATGGCGGGCGAGGGGGGACAGATCAATCATGGCAAGGCAATCAACGAGGCAAAGTTAAGACACTGGAACCACGGCACGACTTTCGAGAACCCGGCCGCCAGCAGGCGTTCGCGGTGTTCTTCGAGGCTGTCGGGCTTCATGACGTTTTCGATGGCGCTGCGCTTCTGGGCGATTTCCAGCTCGCTGTAGCCGTTGGCGCGTTTGAACGCGATGTGCAGGTCGGTGAGCAGCGCGTGTTCTTCAAGGTCATTGAAGCGCAGCTTTTCCGAGAGGATCAGCGCACCGCCGGGCAACAACGCCTGGCGGATGCGCCCGAGCAACGCCAGGCGCTGATCGGGGGCGATGAATTGCAGGGTGAAGTTCAGCGCCACCACCGAGGCCGGCTGGAACTGCAGCGCGAGGATATCGCCCTCGATCACCTGGACCGGCAGCAACTCCTGGAACATCGAGTCCTGGCCATTGAGGTACTCGCGGCAGCGCTCGACCATCGCCGTCGAATTATCCACCGCGATGACGTGGCAGCCGTCGGTACGCACGTGGCGGCGCAACGCCTGGGTGACCGCGCCGAGGGAGGACCCCAGGTCGTACAGCACACTGTTGGGCTGGGCGAACTGCGCGGCGAGCACGCCGAGGTTTTCGACGATGGTCGGATAACCGGGCACCGAGCGCTTGATCATGTCCGGGAACACCCGCACCACGTCTTCGTTAAAGGCGAAGTCCGGCACCTGGGGCAGGGGCTGGGCGAATAGGCGATCGGGTTCTTTGCTCACGGTTGTTCCGGCGACGAGGGGGGAAAGGCGGGCATTTTAGCCAAGTTGCTCCTTGGATGCGCGGGTTGTCTGATGGAACGCCGAGGCGGTGATGCCCCATTGGCCGAGCCAGTAAGTGGCGATCAGCAGATACGGCGCCGCGTCGAAGCTCAGCACAAAGCGATTGATACCGATCAGCGTGTCGGAAACCACAAACGATACGGCCCCCGCCGCCGCCAGTAGCGCCGAACGCTTGGGCACCGCGCTGCCCAGTCGCGCCAGCGCCCGCCAGAGCATCGCGCTGATCACCAAGGCGTAGACCACCACTGGAATCAGCAAGTCGCCGAGGCCATGGGCGATCAGGATGCTCAGCAGCATCGCGCCGACGCCCAGCGCCAGCACCAACGGCAGCCACGCCAAGCGTCGGCAGTCGCTGAAATAGGCTTTGAGGTACGCCAGGTGCGCGCACAGAAACGCGCCCAGGCCAAAGATAAACAAGTCGCCCGGCCACGCCAGCAGCACATCGCCGACCAGGGAGAAAATCAGCCCCAGGCTGATCCAGCGTCGATAGTCGCTCGGCGGCGCATCATGCAGCCAGCCCAGCAGCGCCAGCACCGGCAACGGTTTGACCAGCAGGCACAGTAACGCCGCGTGGACGGTCAGGCCGTAGATAAAGGTGCCGGCGCCCATCAACGCAAGAATCAGCCATGGCATATCAGTTCACCGTGATGGCGCAGTCGAACGTCTCGGCCGGTTCGGCTTCCGGTTCCCAGGGTTGCTGGGAGGTCAGGCGCAAACGGCCCTGGCCGGCCGCAAAGGCTTGGAAGCGCCAGGTGGACTGGCCGCCGCCGCCGATCACGCCGGATTCTGTGCTGCTGTAGACCTCGGGCCCCAGGGCGCGCAGCACGCCGCCGGCGGAATCCTGGATGGCCCAGCGGTAGCCGGTGGTGGGGTTGCTTGGCAGGGTCAGGATCAGGTTTTGTCCGTTTTTGAGCTGGAGCGGGCAGGCGCTCTGTTTTTCCACGCTGACGTTTTGCTGCGGGGCACTGGCGCACGCGGCCAGCAGGGCAAGGCTCAAGGGGAGAAGCAGGCGGGCAGCGGTCATGAAGACTCCGTTGATGTGCGACGAAGGGCGAGCATAACCGAAGATGCGACAGGGTGTGACAAGAGGGCGGCGACGGACGCCATTGCGCGCAAGCCCGCTCCCACATCTTGGCCGCCTTCCAAAGGATGTACTCGGTCAAGTGTGGGAGCGGGCTTGCGCGCGATGACGCCCGCCCAAGCGCTAAAGGACGATCAGAACAGCACCTTGGCCACATCCGCAAAGCGCTTGGCGAAGTGCACGGTCATCCCTTCCTTCAGATACTCCGGCAATTCCTCAAAGCTGCCGCGATTCGGCTCCGGCAAGATCAGCTCGTGAATCTTCTGGCGCCGCGCCGCGATCACCTTCTCACGCACCCCGCCAATCGGCAGGACATGCCCGGTCAGCGTCAGCTCGCCGGTCATGGCCACGCCTTTCTTCGGTGGCTGGTTGCGCGCCAGCGACAACAGCGCACTGGCCATGGTCACGCCAGCGCTGGGGCCGTCCTTCGGCGTGGCGCCTTCGGGGACGTGCAGGTGGACGAAGGCTTCATCGAAGAACTTCGGATCACCGCCAAACGATTTCAGGTTGGAGCTGACGTAGCTGTAGGCGATTTCAGCGGATTCTTTCATCACCTCACCCAACTGCCCGGTGAGCTTGAACCCACGGTTGAGCGTGTGGATGCGGGTCGCCTCGATCGGCAGGGTCGCGCCGCCCATGCTGGTCCAGGCCAGGCCGGTGATCACGCCGACGCCAGACAGCACTTGTTCGTTGCGGAACACCGGGATGCCCAGGGAGCTTTCCAGGTCCTTGGTGCCGATCTTGATCACCGCGTCCGGCTCATCCAGCAGCTTGACCACCGCCTTGCGCACCAGCTTGCCCAGTTGTTTCTCCAACTGGCGCACCCCGGCTTCGCGGGCGTAGCCGTCGATCAATGCGCGCAGGGCGCCGTCGCTGATGGTCAGGCTGTTTTTCGACACGCCGGCTTTTTCCAGCTGCTTAGGCCACAGGTGGCGCTTGGCGATGGCGACTTTCTCTTCGGTGATATAGCCCGACAGGCGAATCACTTCCATGCGGTCCAGCAGGGGGCCGGGGATCGAGTCGAGGGTGTTGGCGGTACACACGAACAGCACTTTCGACAGGTCCAGGCGCAGGTCCAGGTAGTGGTCGAGGAATTCGACGTTCTGTTCCGGGTCGAGGGTTTCCAGCAGCGCCGAAGCCGGGTCGCCCTGGAAGCTCTGGCCCATCTTGTCGATCTCGTCGAGCATGATCACCGGGTTCATCACTTCCACATCTTTGAGCGCCTGCACCAGCTTGCCGGGCAGGGCGCCGATGTAGGTGCGGCGATGGCCCTTGATCTCGGCCTCGTCGCGCATGCCGCCGACGCTGAAGCGATAGAACGGCCGCCCGAGGGATTCGGCAATCGATTTACCCACGCTGGTCTTGCCCACGCCCGGCGGGCCGACCAGCAGCACGATGGAACCGGCGACTTCGCCTTTATAAGCGCCCACCGCGAGGAATTCGAGGATACGACTCTTGATGTCGTCCAGCCCGGCATGGTGTTTGTCCAGGACCTTGCGCGCATGTTTCAGGTCGAGCTTGTCCTTGCCGTACACGCCCCACGGCACCGAGGTTGCCCAGTCCAGGTAGTTGCGCGTCACCGCGTATTCCGGCGAACCGGTTTCGAGGATTGACAGTTTGTTCAGTTCTTCATCAATGCGTTTCTGCGCCTGGGCTGGCAGCACTTTGCCTTCCAGGCGCTGTTCGAACTGTTCGACGTCGGCGCTGCGGTCGTCCTTGGTCAGGCCCAGCTCCTGCTGGATGACCTTGAGCTGTTCCTTGAGGAAGAATTCGCGCTGGTGCTCGCCGATCTTGCGGTTCACCTCGGCGGAGAGTTCTTTTTGCAGGCGCGCGACTTCAACTTCCTTGCGCAGCATCGGCAGGACTTTTTCCATGCGTTTGAGCATGGGCACGCAGTCCAGCACTTCCTGCAACTCATTGCCGGTGGCGGAGGTGAGGGCGGCGGCGAAGTCGGTCAGCGGCGATGGGTCGTTGGGGCTGAAGCGGTTGAGGTAGTTCTTCAACTCTTCGCTGTACAGCGGGTTGAGCGGCAGCAGTTCCTTGATCGCATTGATCAGCGCCATGCCGTAGGCCTTGACCTCATCGGTCGGCTCGGTCGGCTGGTGCGGGTATTCGACTTCCACCAGGTACGGTGGGCGATGGTGCTTGAGCCAGGTGCGAATCCGCACGCGGGTCAGGCCCTGGGCGACGAATTGCAGTTTGCCGTTTTCGCGGCTGGCGTGGTGGACCTTGACCAGGGTGCCGTACAGCGGCAGCGCGGAGGTGTCGAAATGCCGCGGGTCTTCGGGCGGCGTGTCCATGAAGAACAGGGCCAGGGAGTGATGGTCGGATTTGCTCACCAACTCCAGGGTTTCGGCCCACGGCTCTTCATTGACGATCACCGGCAATACTTGCGCCGGGAAGAACGGTCGATTGTGAATCGGGATGATGTAGACCTTGTCCGGCAGGTTCTGCCCAGGCAGGGCCAGGCCGGTATTGGACGAGTGAACCTCGGCGTTTTCAGGGTCGGCGTATTCGTTGGCGTCGTAATCGGGGGTATCTTGCTGGTCGCTCATGGGGCACCTGCATCAGGAAGTATGCAAGTTAGATGGGGCGGGCCAGCGGCGGTTTCAATGGCGGGGGCTAGATAGCAACATATTGCATGAAATTACTGCAGAGACTCGGTCAAGGTGGGAGGGGGCTTGCTCCCACAAGGTTAACCGCATGCCGTCAGCTGATTTTGTGCAGGTAGGCGGGCAGGGGCTGTTCCGGCAACACCGACAATACCTTCAACCGCTGCAACATCCGCTGCCGCGCCCGTTGCAGGTGCTCGCGCAGGTTCAACGCCGCCGCATCGAACGCGCCGTGCAGCAACAATTCAAGGATCAAGCGGTGTTCGGCGAGCATCGCCGGGTCGGCGCCGATCCCCAGCAAGCGATAGAAAATCCGACTGATGATCATCGGGCTCTGGCCCTGGCGGATCAGCGCGGCGATCTTGCGGTTCTGCAGGCCGGCGAGGCAGCGTTGGTGCAAGTCTTCTTCGATCTGCTCGATGGCTTCCAGGCTGCACTGCGGGCTGTCCTGGGCGTCGAGCACGCGTTGCAACATGGCTTCGAGCAGCGCGCGGTCAAGGTTCGGCGCGCTCTGGCGCAGCGCTTCAGGCTCCAGGCAGGCGCGCAGTTCGTAGTCTTCGGTGACTTCCCGCGCCGTCAACGGCCCGGCCAGCCATTGGGAGTAGGGCTCTTTTTCCACCAGGCCACGGTCGCGCAGACGCATCAGCGCTTCACGCACCACTGCGCGGCTGACGCCATAGTGGTCGGCGGCGGCTTGCTCATCCAGGCGATAATGGCCAAAGGCTATGCAGGTGGACAGCGCCGCGCCGATTTCCTCGACGATCCGCTCGCCCAACGGCCGTGTATCCACCAACTCGTCCTCGTCGTTCAGGCCCAGGTGCGCAGCGCTCAGCGGCAGGCGCAGCGGTTCCATGGCCACGCCCTCGGGGTTGATCAGGTAACCGCGCCCGTTGAAACGGCAGATCAACCCTTCGGCATGCAGCAGGTCCAGCGCCTTGCGCACCGGCACGCGGCTGGTGCCGAACAATTCGGCCAGCGGCGCTTCGAGCAGGACCAAGCCGTGGCGGGCGGTGCCGTTGACGATCGCGTCACGCAAAAGCTGGTGAATCATCGCGTAACGGGAGGCCGAGGCGGACACTGCTTTCATCGTGTTCTCTGAGGTAAAGAGGTCTGGTGTATGTAGGACGAAGCCGGGGATTCTCTCATAGATGCGCCTGTCACTCCGCGCCACGTCGGTGGCACTTTTTTGGGGCCTTGAATCTAGGACTGTTACTTTTCTGCACTAAAATGTACTTATTAATAAAAGATACATTATTGGCTTGGGCGTGCGTTGCAGAGTCCGCGCCAGGTTTTTTTGCTTCCTACAAAACCATCTAGCCCGGCGCTCTGGTCGATAAAGCGCAACCGCGGGAAAAGCCATCGACACAGACTGGCACGAAAGCTGCCTTTATTAAATGTACATTTTATTAATATGTACGTTTTATGAGGGTCAACCTGATGTCAGACGCCACTTCAATGGCCGAGGATTTCGCCAGCGGTCGCAGCGACCCGGTGCAAGCCCTCGAACAGGCGCTCGACCACGCGAGCCGCGCGGCCGCGGTGTTTATCACCCTGACCGCCGACCGCGCCCGCCGCGAAGCCGAAGCCGCCGCCGCCCGGTGGCGCGCCGGCCAGCCCTTGAGTGTGTTCGACGGCGTGCCCCTGGCCTGGAAAGACCTGTTCGACGTGGCCGGCAGCATCACCACCGCCGGCGCCGCCTACCGCCGCGACGCGCCCGCCGCCTTGCTCGATGCGCCGAGCGTGGGCCTGTTGTGCCGCGCCGGGATGGTCAGCGTGGGCAAGACCAACCTCAGCGAGCTGGCCTATTCCGGCCTTGGCCTGAACCCGCATTTCGGCACGCCGCACAACCCCCATGGGCGTGACCAGCCGCGGATTCCCGGCGGTTCGTCGTCCGGTTCGGCGGTGGCCGTCGCCGCTGGCATCGTGCCCATCGCCATGGGCACCGACACCGCTGGTTCGATCCGCATCCCCGCTGCCTTCAACGGCCTGGTCGGTTACCGCAGCAGCAGTCGGCGCTACAGCCGCGACGGTGTGTTCCCGCTGGCCCGCACCCTCGACAGCCTCGGCCCGCTGACCCGCAGCGTGCGTGATGTGCTGGCCATCGACGACCTGCTCAACGGCCGCCGGCAAACCCACCGCGCCCGCAGCCTCAAGGGCCTGCGCCTGGTGCTTGAGCAACGCCTGCTGGATGACGTGCAACCGGCGGTGCGCAACAACCTGCTGCGCGCCGTCGAGCAACTCAACGCCGCCGGCGCGCTGATCGACGTGCGCCCGTGCGCCACCTTCCAGGCCACCCTGGAACTGATCCAGCAGCAAGGCTGGCTCGGCGCGTTCGAAGCCTTCGCCCTGCACGAAGCGCTGCTCGACAGCCCCGACGCCGCTCGGCTCGACCCGCGTGTCCGGCGCCGCCTCGAAGCGGCGCGGTCGCTGCCGGCCAGCCGCCTGCTCCAACTGATCGACGCGCGTCGCCGCCTGCAACAGCAACTGGTCGACGAACTCGACGGCGCCCTGTTGATCACCCCGACCGTCGCCCATGTCGCCCCGGCGCTGGCAGCGCTGGAAGTCGACGACGAACGCTTTGCAAGCACCAACCTCGCCACCCTGCGCCTGACCATGCCCGGCAGTTTGCTCGACATGCCCGGCGTCACCTTGCCCAGCGGCTGCGACGCCCTGGGCTTGCCCACCGGGCTGCTGCTCAGCGCCCCGACGGGGGAAGACGCACGCCTGTTGCGGGCGGCGCTGTCCGTCGAATCCCAACTGACTATCTAAGGAGACACCCCCATGGCTAAAGACATCCTCTGTGCATTCGGCGTCGACGTTGACGCCGTCGCCGGCTGGCTCGGTTCCTACGGCGGCGAAGACTCGCCCGACGACATTTCCCGCGGCCTGTTCGCCGGTGAAATCGGCACGCCGCGCCTGCTCAAACTGTTCGAGCGCTACGGCCTGCGCACCACCTGGTTCATCCCCGGCCACTCGATGGAAACTTTTCCCGCGCAGATGAAGGCGGTGGCCGACGGCGGTCACGAAATCGGCGTACACGGCTACAGCCACGAAAACCCGATCGCGATGACCGCCGAGCAAGAAGAAATCGTGCTCGACAAGTCCATCGAACTGATCACCCAAGTGACGGGCAAACGTCCGACCGGCTACGTCGCACCGTGGTGGGAATTCAGCAAGGTCACCAACGAGCTGCTGCTGAAAAAAGGCATCAAGTACGACCACAGCCTGATGCACAACGACTTCCACCCCTACTACGTGCGCAAGGGCGACAGCTGGACCAAGATCGACTACAGCCAGCACCCCGACACCTGGATGAAACCCCTGGTACGCGGCGAAGAAACCGACCTGGTGGAGATCCCGGCCAACTGGTACCTCGACGACCTGCCGCCGATGATGTTCATCAAAAAGGCGCCCAACAGCCACGGCTTCGTCAACCCGCGTCACCTCGAAGAAATGTGGCGCGACCAGTTCGACTGGGTCTACCGCGAACACGAACACGCGGTGTTCACCATGACCATCCACCCCGACGTGTCCGGCCGCCCGCAAGTGCTGCTGATGCTCGAACGCTTGATCGAACACATCCAGAGCCATGCCGGCGTGCGCTTCGTCACCTTCGACGAAATCGCTGATGACTTTATCCGTCGGCAACCGCGTACCTGATCCCCAGCCCTTGTAGGAGCGAGCTTGTTCGCGAAAAACCTGAGAACGCCGCGTGCATCCAGGATGCCCGCGTCATCGTTGATGATTTTCGCGAGCAAGCTCGCTCCTACAAGATGGGTTCAAACCGCGTAGCTGATCCCCCACCTTTGAGGCGCGATTCATGTCCATCTACAACAAGCTTGACCTGACTGGCTGGAAACCCCGGCAACTGACGTCCCAGGAAGTGCGCTTCGCCACCTGGATCGCATTTTTCGCCTGGGTGTTTGCGGTGTACGACTTCATCCTGTTCGGCACGTTGCTGCCGGAGATCGGCCGGCACTTCGGCTGGGGCGAGGTGGAGCAAGCTGAAATCGCGACCTGGGTGGCGGTGGGCACGGCGGTGGTGGCGTTTGCCATTGGCCCCGTTGTCGACAAGTTGGGGCGACGCAAAGGGATCATCTTCACCGTGGCCGGTTCCGCAGTGTGCTCGGCGCTGACCGCGATCGGTGGGGCGTGGGGCAAGTCGCCGCTGATTCTGATCCGTTCGTTGGGCGGTCTGGGCTATGCCGAGGAAACCGTCAACGCCACGTATTTGAGCGAGCTGTATGGCGCCTCGGAAGACCCCCGACTGACCAAGCGTCGCGGGTTTATCTACAGCCTGGTGCAGGGCGGCTGGCCGATCGGGGCGCTGATTGCCGCCGGTTTGACCGCGCTGTTGCTGCCGATCATCGGCTGGCAGGGGTGCTTCATTTTTGCTGCGATCCCGGCCATCGTGATTGCGATCATGGCGCGCAAGCTCAAGGAGAGCCCGCAGTTCCAGATCCACCAGCGTATCAGCGAGCTGCGTAAAAGCGGCGCGGTGAGTGAAGCGCAAAACGTTGCCGTGACCTATGGCGTGGACTACGACGAGCACAGCAAAGCCGGCCTCAAAGCCGCCTTCCGAGGCCCGGCCCGCCGCGCCACCCTGGTGATCGGCGCCGCGCTGTTGCTCAACTGGGCGGCGATCCAGGTGTTCAGCGTGCTCGGCACGTCGGTGATCGTCAGCGTTCACCACATCTCGTTCGAGAACTCGCTGATCATCCTCGTGCTGTCGAACCTGGTGGGTTACTGCGGTTACCTCAGCCACGGCTGGATGGGCGACAAGATCGGTCGTCGCAATGTCATCGGCCTGGGCTGGATGCTCGGCGGGCTATCGTTCGCCGGGATGCTGTTCGGCCCGAGCAACATGGCGATGGTGGTCGGGCTGTACAGCCTGGGCCTGTTCTTCCTGATCGGGCCGTATTCGGCGGCGTTGTTTTTTATCAGCGAAAGTTTCCCCACCAGCATCCGCGCCACCGGCGGCGCAATCATCCATGCCATGGGCCCGATCGGTGCGGTGGTCGCGGGGTTCGGCGCGACGCAAGTGTTGTCCGCCGGCAGCGACTGGCAGACCGCCGCCCTGTGGTTCGGCGCCGTGCCGTGCTTTTTGTCCGGCGTGCTGATGTTCGCCGCACGCCATGTGCGCCCGGAAACCGTGCAGTAAGGAGTGTTCGATGAACCGTAAAGTTGCCTTGATTACCGGTGCCGCCAGCGGCATCGGCCAAGCCCTCGCCGTGGCCTATGCGCGTTGCGGCGTGGCCGTGGTGGGCGGGTATTACCCGGCCGATCCCCATGACCCGCGCACCACCGTGTCCTTGGTGGAGCAAGCGGGCGGCGAGTGCCTGATGCTGCCGCTGGACGTCGGCGACAGCGCCTCGGTGGACGCCTTGGCGGCCCAGGCCGTGCAGCATTTTGGCCGCCTCGATTACGCGGTGGCCAATGCCGGTCTGCTGCGTCGGGCGCCGCTGCTGGAAATGACCGATCAGGTGTGGGACGAAATGCTCAATGTCGACCTGACCGGGGTGATGCGTACCTTCCGCGCAGCGACCCGGCATATGCCCGCAGGCGGTGCGCTGGTGGCGATTTCGTCGATTGCCGGCGGCGTATATGGCTGGCAGGAACACAGCCATTACGCGGCGGCCAAGGCCGGTGTGCCGGGGTTGTGCCGCTCGCTGGCGGTGGAGCTGGCGCCGTTGGGGATTCGCTGCAATGCGGTGATCCCGGGCTTGATCGAGACGCCGCAATCGCTGGATGCGCAGAACTCCCTCGGGCCGCAAGGCCTGGCCAAGGCGGCGCGGGCGATTCCGCTGGGCCGGGTGGGCAGGGCGGATGAAGTGGCGTCGCTGGTGCAGTTTTTGACCAGTGACGCGTCGAGCTATTTGACCGGGCAAAGCATCGTCATCGACGGTGGCCTGACCGTGCGCTGGCCCGACTGACCCCACCTGGGTACTGTGTTTTTTCAGGAGTTTGTGTATGCCCCAACTGACTAACCGCCGCGCCGTGATCACCGGCGCCGGCAGCGGCATCGGTGCCGCCATCGCCCGTGCCTATGCCGCTGAAGGCGCGCGCCTGCTGCTGGCCGACCGCAATGCCGTCAGCCTCGCCGAAACCGCCGTCACCTGCCGCAACCTCGGCGCGCAAGTGTTCGAGTGCCTGGCCGATGTCGGCACCGTCGAAGGCGCCCAGGCCAGTGTCGACCGTTGCGTCGAACATTTCGGCGGCATCGATATCCTGGTCAACAACGCCGGCATGCTCACCCAGGCGCGCTGCGTCGACCTTACGATCGAAATGTGGAACGACATGCTGCGCGTCGACCTCACCAGCGTCTTCGTCGCCAGCCAGCGCGCCTTGCCGCACATGCTGGCGCAGGGCTGGGGACGGATCATCAACGTCGCCTCGCAACTGGGGATCAAGGGCGGCGCCGAGCTGACCCACTACGCCGCGGCCAAGGCCGGGGTGATTGGCTTCACCAAATCCCTGGCGCTGGAAGTCGCCAAGGACAACGTGCTGGTCAACGCCATCGCGCCGGGGCCCATCGAAACGCCGCTGGTGGGCGGCATCAGCGACACCTGGAAGCGCGCCAAGGCCGCCGAACTGCCCCTGGGCCGCTTCGGCCTGGCCGACGAAGTGGCGCCGACCGCTGTGCTGCTGGCCAGCGAGCCGGGCGGCAACCTGTTCGTCGGCCAGACCCTGGGCCCGAACTCCGGCGACGTCATGCCATGAGCGGGGTATAGCCATGTGCGGACTCTGCGGGCTGCTCGGCGAAGACCTGCACTGGAGCGACCCCCTGGGCGACGAGTTGCCCCGGCGCCGCGAACGCCTGCGCCGGATCGCCGCTATCAACCAGGTGCTGGCAGTGTTCCGGCTCAAGGTCGAAGACTTCCAGGGCGCGTCGTACCTGCTGCTCGGCGCGACCGGCAAGCAGGCGTTGGCCAGCGGCCTGGATCAACTCTGGCAAGCGGCCGAAACCATGCTCGGGCGCCAGCTGGACCCCCTCGACCCGCAACTACTCGATCACTTGGAATGCCCCCTG
>NZ_QBUF01000011.1:0-163866 GCF_003058185.1 Pseudomonas sp. GV105 | reverse complement strand
CGGCGCTGCTGATCAATGAGTTCGGCGACGTCGGCATCGACCACCTGCTGGTGGAAGAGGTGGCGCCGGACACGGTGCTGCTGCCCGGCGGCTGCGTATGCTGCTCGATTCGCGGCGAACTCAAAGACGCATTGCTCAGCCTGTTGCAACGCCGCGAGCGCGGCGAGATCCCGGCCTTCAAGCGGGTGATCCTGGAAACCACCGGCCTGGCCGACCCGGCGCCGATCCTCGCGACCCTCAACAACGACGTGCAACTGCGCGGGCGTGTTCATATCGGCCTGGTCATCACCCTGGTCGACGCCAGCCACGCGGCCCTGCAGGAACGCCTGCACCCGGAATGGCTGGCCCAGGTGGCGGCGGCGGATCGCTTGCTGCTGAGCAAGACCGACCTTGTGGACGACTGCACGCCGCTGCGCCTGCACCTGCAGGCGCTGAACGCGGGCACGCCGATCCTTGATAGCCGCGACATCCACAGCGGCGATCAACTGCTGCTCGGCGCAGGTCTGCGCAGCGCCGAACCGGCCGCCGAAGTCAGGCGCTGGCAACTGCACCGGACCACCACCGCCCGCCACGGCGCCGCGCAAGTCTGCTGCCTGAGCTTCGACCGGCCGCTGGATTGGGTCGGTTTCGGAGTGTGGTTGTCGATGCTGTTAAGATGCCATGGCGAACGAATCCTTCGCGTCAAAGGACTGCTCAACGTGAACGCAAGCTCGGCCCCCATCGTCATTCATGGTGTGCAGCACTGCCTGCATGCGCCGGTCCACCTGCCAGCGTGGCCGGGCAGCGACCGCCAATCGCGCCTGGTGTTTATCCTGCGCGGCCTCGACCCGGTGCTACTGCGCCGCTCGTTTGAGGCGTTTTCACGGCGGTTCGCGGCATGATCACCTTAAGAGTCCTCGGTACGTCGGTGACCTTGCTCGAATGCTTGCGCGTGCGGGCCGAACAGGAACTGGGCATTCGCCTGGTGTACCAGGTGCATGACGTCGAACAGGCCCAGCGCATCGCCGTGATGCAGCCCGACAGCTACGACCTGTACGACCAGTGGTTCCACAACGTCGACTTCGTATGGCCCGCCCGCGCGATCCAACCCATCGACACGCGGCGCATCGCCTTGTGGCACGAGATCAACGACCTGCCCAAGCGCGGTCGCCTGTCGCCCAGCGACCGCCTGGGCAGTGGCAGCGTGCCCAGCGAGCGGTTGTTTGTGCAGCACGATGGTAGCCTCGGCAGCACGGTCACCGAACGCATCAGCATGTTGCCGCTGACCCACAACGCCGACAGCTTCGCCTACCGCCCCGAGCGCCTGCCCGAGGCGTTCAGCCGCAGCAACGAAAGCTGGGGCTGGCTGCTCGACCCGCTGTTGCGCGCGCGCACCGCGTTGCAAAGTGACGCCGCCATCGGCGCGCTCGATGCCGCGTTGGCGGTGCAGGGCGCCGGGCTGGCGAGGTTCAGGGACATCGGCAACATGAGCATCGAAGAGATCGACGTGCTCGCCGATATCCTGGTGCGCAAGCAGAAGGAAGGGCACTTCGCGGCGTTCTGGTCCGACGATGAAGAAGCCGCGCAATTGATGCTCAGCCCGAACATCGATATCCAGAGCCTGTGGTCGCCGACCCTGATGCGCCTGCATCGCGCCGGGGTGAAGTACCGCCTGGCGGTGCCGCGTGAAGGCTATCGCGCCTGGTTCGGCGGCCTGTCGTTGTCGCGCCATGCCCAGGGCCCGGTGCTCGACGCGGCTTATGCGTACCTCAATTGGTGGTTGTCCGGCTGGCCGGGCGCGGTGATGGCACGCCAGGGTTACTACATCGGCAACCCGGCACGCAGCCGCGATCATTTGACCAGCGCCGAATGGGACTACTGGTACGCCGGCAAGCCCGCGCGCGAAGAGTTACCGGGCAGCGACGGCCTGCCGCTGATCGATATCGGCGAAGTGCGCGACGGCGGCTCCTATGAACAGCGCATGGGGCATATCGCGGTGTGGAACTCGGTGATGGATGAACACAACTACCTGGTGCGGCGCTGGGGGGATTTCATGCGCGCGCGAGGCTGATGCCAACCAAAAAAGGCGGCTACCTGTGAGGGTAGCCGCCTTTGTTTTGCTGCAGGTTTTGCTTAATCCGGCAGTTTGAACGCCATCACATAGTCACCCTGCTTGGTGCCCAGGGAGCCGTGACCGCCGGCCATGACCAGCACGTATTGCTTGCCGTCCTTGCCGGTGTAGGTCATCGGTGTGGTTTGCGCACCGGCTGGCAGGCGACCTTCCCACAGTTGCTTGCCGTTTTTCACGTCATAGGCACGCAGGTACTGGTCGAGGGTGCCGCTGAGGAAGGACACGCCACCGGCGGTGGTGAAAGTGCCGCCCAGGCTAGGCACGCCCATGGTCAGCGGGAGCGGAACCGGCGAGCTGTCGCGCACGGTGCCGTTCTTGTGCATCCAGATGGTTTTGTGGGTGGTCAGGTCGACCGCCGCCACATAACCCCACGCCGGCGCCTGGCACGGCAGGCCCATCGGCGACAGCATCGCTTCGAGGATCACGCCGTAGGGCGCGCCTTTGTTCGGCTGCACGCCTTGGGTTTCGCTGATGCGCGGGCCTTGCTTGGCAATGTCGGCGGCCGGGATCAGTTTCGATTTGAACGCCATGTAGTTCGGGTTCACGAACGCGATCTGGCGCACCGGGTCGACGGAAATGCCACCCCAGTCGAACACGCCGAAGTTACCCGGATAAACGATGGAACCTTGCAGCGAAGGCGGGGTGAACGCACCGTCGTAGCGCATGGATTTGAAATCGATGCGGCACAGCATCTGGTCGAACGGGGTCACGCCCCACATGTCGCGCTCTTTGAGCGGCGGTGGCATGAAGTTCAGATCAGACTTCGGTTGCGTCGGCGCGGTGTGATCGCCCGCGACTGCGCCTTGCGGCACGGCCACTTCGTGGATCGGCACCACCGGTTGGCCGGTGGCGCGGTCCAGCACGTAGATGCTGCCTTGTTTGGTCGACGCCATTACCGCTTGTTTCACGCCGGCTTCGGTCTTGATGTCGATCAGCGAAGGCTGGCCGCCCACGTCCATGTCCCACAGGTCATGGTGGGTGAACTGGAAGGTCCACTTCACGTGGCCGCTGTCGATGTCCAGGGCGGTCAGGCCGGCGCTGTATTTTTCCGAGTCTTCGGTACGGTCGCCGCCGTATTGGTCGGGCATCTGGTTGCCCATCGGCAGGTAGAGCATGCCGAGTTTTTCATCCACAGAGAACATGGACCACATGTTCGGCGAGTTGCGGGTGTAGGTCTTGCCTTCGGCCAACGGGGTGGTGTCGTCCGGGTTGCCGCTGTCCCAGTTCCACACCAGCTTGCCGGTGTGGACGTCGAACGCGCGGATCACGCCGCTGGGCTCGTCGGTGGAGACGTTATCGGTGACGTGACCGCCGATCACCACCAGGTTTTTGGTCACCGCCGGTGGCGAAGTGGAGTAGTAACCGCCTGGGGCGAAGCTGCCGATATTGGCACGCAGGTCGACCTGGCCTTTGTCGCCGAAGTCTTCGCACATCTTGCCGGTGTCGGCGTTCAGGGCGATCAGGCGGGTGTCGGCGGTCGGCACGAAGATGCGTTTCGGGCAGGCGTTCGGCGCGGCAGCCGGGCTGGCGCTGCCGGTCGGGCTCTGTTCGGAGGCGTAGGCGGCGTCATCGTGATACGACACGCCACGGCAGGTCATGTGCGCCCAGCCCTTGAAGTTTGCGGCACCTTCGGTGCTGATCTTCGGGTCGAAGCGCCAGATTTCCTTGCCGGTATCCGGGTCCAGGGCAATCACCTGGCTGTGCGGGGTACACACGTAGAGCATGCCGTTGACTTTCAGCGGGGTGTTTTCCGCGGTGGTCTCGCCCGGGTCGTTCGGGCCTGGGATGTCGCCGGTGCGGTAGGTCCACGCTGGAACCAGTTTGTGGGCGTTTTCCGGGGTGATCTGCGCCAGGGGCGAGTAGCGATCGCCGTAGGCCGAACGGCCGTAGGAATTCCAGTCGCCATCGGCCTGGGTCGGCGCGGCGCTGGCCATGCCCGGTACTGCGTCGCGGTCCAGTTGGCCTTTGATTTCACCCGGGTGGGTGAATTGGCTGGCCACGGCGGCAGCGCCGGCCAGGACCACGGCCACGCTCAGCGCGCCGGTGCCCAGCGGTGCCGATTGGCCACGCAGCAACGGACGGCGAAACCATGGGAGTAGCATGACGATGCCCAGGGCGAACAGCAGTGCCAGGCGCGGTACCAACTGCCACCAGTCCAGGCCGACTTCCCACAGTGCCCACACGGTACTGGCGAACAGTACCAGTGCGTATAGGCCCAGCGCGGCGCGGCGGGTGGCCAGCAGCAGAAGGCCGGTCAGGGTGATGCCGATGCCGGCCAGCAGGTAGTACAGCGACCCGCCGAGCAGGCTCAGCTTGATACCGCCGGCCAGTAAGGCCAGGCCCATGATCAGCAGCAAGACGCCTAGCAGCCTGGGCAGTAGGCGGCTTGGGCTTGAGGCACCATCAGTGCTCATAGTGTGTTTCTCCGTGACGTTGGAATTATGTGTCCCCGTGTGTCTTCACTGTAGATGACGATTTGGCACGGGCTTGGTTCAGCGTGAGTCGGTTTTTCCTGGGGATAGCGGGGGGTATCCACAGGGGGGTGATTTATTTTTAGGCGCGGTCGGGTGTGAGACAGCGCTGTCTTTGTGGCGAGGGGTGTTCGGTAGGTTGGGGTTGACCGAGAGTGAATCGTTTCAGGTTATTGCCGCCAAGGATAATGCGGTGGGGCGTTGAGAGAAAGTGAAAATCGCAAGATGCATTATTTCGGATTTGGTAACAGTGACAGAATGTCGCTGTGGGATGAGGGGGTGGGGTTGTTGTTAGGGGGCTGGTGGATGGCCTTGGGGGAGGGGGCATATCCGTTTCTTCGGTAACGGCGGCTATGGGTTCCGCCCTTACGGCGGGTCACTTTGGAAAAGCCCCAAAGTAACCAAAGGGCTCTTGCCCCACCACTCGGCACCTCGCTAGTGCTCGGTGTGCCCTCACTCCGGCTTGAATCCGTGGGCCGCCGTCATGGGCCATCCCTGGCCCAGGACGGCTAACCCGGCGTCCTGCCGGGTTGCCCACGGATTCAAGCCTGCGTTCGGCCAGCGTGGTTTAACGGGGCGCCTCAGATCAAGATCAAGATCAAGAGCCTCGCTTCGCATTGTGGAGTGCTTTGGATCAAAAGCGGATCAAGAGCCTCGCTTCGCATTGTGGAGTGCTTTGGATCAAAAGCGGATCAAGAGCCTCGCTTCGCATTGTGGAGTGCTTTGGATCAAAAGCGGATCAAGAGCCTCGCTTCGCATTGTGGGGTGCTTTGGATCAAAAGCGGATCAAGAGCCTCGCTTTGCATTGTGGGGGGCTTTGGATCGAAAGCGGATCAAGAGCCTCGTTTTGCATTGTGGGGGGCTTTGGATCGAAAGCGGATCAAGAGCCTCGCTTTGCATCGTGGGGCGGTTCTTTTTGGATAGTTAGAAGGTGGTGCGCAGGCCCACTTGTACGCTTCTGCCTGCTGCCGGGGCGATGTCGCGCAGGATCGAGCTGGCATAGCGCACGGTTTGGTTGGTCAGGTTTTCGCCATTGACGAATGCCAGCCACTGGCTGCCGCCGACGTTGAAGCGATAGCCGGCGCTGGCGCCCAGTGTGGTGTAGCCGTCGGTGCCGCTTTCGTTGGAGGGCACACGGCCTTGTCCGGCGGCGTGTTCGATGTCGATGCGCGCTTGCCAGCGGTCCAGTTCCCACAGCAAGCCGCTGTTCAGGCGCAGCGGTGCGATGCGCGGCAGGGCTTCGCCGGTGTCGAGGTTGGTGGCGCGGGTGTAGTCGCCCGACAGTTCCAGTGCGAACTTGCCGTAGGCGCCTTCGCCGAGCTTCCAGTGATCCTGGGCTTCAAAGCCGGCGAAACGGGCACGCACTCCTGAGTATTCGTATTCGGGGATGCCGCCGGCGTCTTCTTCACCTTCGTCGTTCAATGTGCGACCTGTGCCCAGCAGGCCGATGTAGTTGGAGAAACGGCTGTAGAACACGCCGAAGCTGCCCTTGTGCGTGCCGTTGTCAAAGCGCAGTGCGAGGTCGCTGGATACGGCTTTTTCTTTCTTCAGGTTGGCGTTGCCCAACTCGTAGGTGCCGGTGGCGACGTGAGCGCCGTTGGCGTACAGCTCGTAGAAGGTCGGCGCGCGTTCGGTGTAGCCCAGGGTTGCGGCCAGCGACCAGATCGGCGTGAGGGTGTACACCGCGCCGGACGACAGGCTGCCGGCGGTGAAGTCGTTGGTCTTGTCGGCATTGGCGAAGCGCGCGTTGCCTTTGCTGTCCGGGTCGACGCTGGTGTGCTCCAGGCGCCCGCCGAGGCTGAGTTTCAGGCGCTCGGTGGCCTGCATTTCTTCGAGGATGAACAGCGCGCCGGCGTTGGTGTCGGTCTGCGGCACGAAGGCTTCTTCGCCGAGGGCCGAGAACTCGTTGCGGGTCACTTGTGCGCCGACCACGCCGTCGAACGGGCCGAGCGGCTGGTGGCGCGCTTCAACCCGGGCTTCATAGCCTTTGTTCTTGAAGATCGTGCCGGTTTCGCCGCCTTCGATTTCGCGGTGCTCGTAGTCGGTGTAGCCGGCGTCGAGTTTCACCGAGGTGAACGGGCCTTGCAGGTTGCGTACCTCGGAGGCAAACGCGTAGTGGTCCTGCTTCATGCGGATCCGCACAGCCTGTTCGGCGGGTGAGCCGTAGTTGCTGTCGTAGGTGCTGTAGGACAGCCCGGCATAACCGTCGTCCCAGGTGTAGGAACCGCCCAGCGCACCGCCGTCCTGGCGCCCGTCGCTGTTGCCCAGGCGGCCGTTTTTGCCGGGGCCGTCTTCGGCTTCCGGGGCGTGGCGGCTGCGGGCTTGGCCCGGGATTTTGAGGTCGTTGAATTCCCGCGCATTCGCGTCCAGGTGCAGGGCGAAGGTGCCGTTGCCGGCTTCGAGTTTGCCCGCGCTGCTGCGCGTGGTGTCGGCGCCGCCGTAGCGTAATTCGCCGGCGCCGTGGATGCCTTCGATGGCTTCGGTGGGGATGCGATTGTCGAAGGTGTTGACCACCCCGCCGATGGCGCTGCCGCCGTACAACAGGGCCGCCGGGCCGCGCACGATTTCGATGCGGTCGACGTTGACCGGGTCCAGCGGCACGGCGTGGTCGTAGGACAGCGACGACGCATCCAGCGCGCCCACGCCGTTGCGCAGCAGGCGAATGCGGTCGCCATCCTGGCCGCGGATGATCGGTCGGCTGGCGCCCGGGCCGAAGTAGGACGACGACACGCCCGGTTGCTTGTTCAGGGTTTCGCCGAGGCTGCCTTTTTGCTGCAGGGTCAGCTCATCGCCTTCCAGCACGGTGGTCGGCGAAGCCAGTTGCGCGCTGCCCAGGGGGTTGGCGGTGATGACTTGGGGTTGCAGTTCCAGCGCATGGGCTTCGGAGCAGATCAGCAGGGCGGCGGCGAGGGGCGACAAGCGCCAGGCAGAGGAGAGGGACATCGGACATTCCTTGGCAAACGACAAAAAGAGAAGGCGGCAAACGGTAACGAACAGCTTACGGTTGATAACTATCGTTACAATATAACATCTCTTTTTGCCCTGAAAAGGGCAACTTTTCCCCAGGGGCTATATTCAATGCGGTGCTTCCACCTGTTCGCCCCGTCGGCTAAGGTGCGCGGCTGTATTTCCTCTTTTTGCAAAAGGCCTGGCATGACCGCGACAAGCAACGACCCGCTTCACGGCGTGACTCTGCAACACGTCCTCACCACCCTGGTGGAACACTACGAATGGAGCGGTCTGGCCGAGCGCATCGATGTCCGCTGTTTCAAGAGCGACCCGAGCATCAAGTCGAGCCTGACGTTCCTGCGCAAAACCCCGTGGGCGCGGGAGAAAGTCGAAGGGCTGTACGTGAAACTGATGCGTACCAAACGCCCGTTGGACTGAGCCCATGAAACGCTGTGTGACGGCGGCGGCCCTGGCCGGTTGGGTGGGGTTGGCGATTCAGCAATACCTGATTTTCTATTCGCGCTGGTCGACGGGCGCCAGCCTGTTGGGCGGTCTGGTCAACTTCTTCAGCTTCTTCACCGTGTTGACCAACACCCTGGTGGTGGTGGTGCTGAGCTACGCCGTGGTTGATCGTGATTCAGCGGCGAAGCGGTTTTTCCTGGCGCCCAGGGTCAGCAGCGCGATTGTCGCCAGCATCGTGCTGGTGAGCCTGGCCTATAACCTGTTGCTGCGGCACCTGTGGCAGCCCGAAGGGTTCCAGTTCATCGCCGACGAATTGCTGCACGACGTGATGCCGCTGCTGTTTGTCGTCTACTGGTGGCGCTGTGTGCCCAAGGGCACGTTGCAGTGCAAACACATTGGCCTGTGGGTGTTGTACCCGTTGGTGTACTTCGCCTATGTGCTGCTGCGCGGGGATTTGCTCGGGCAATACCAGTATCCGTTTTTCGACGTCGGCACCCTCGGTTATCCACAGGTGTTCGTGAATGCCGGGGGGATTCTGGCGGGGTTTGTGCTGATTGCTCTGGCGGTGGTGGGGTTGGATAAAAGCATCAAACCCCACGGATGACTCACTCTTCCTCACTGCCCTCGGCGCGCCAGTAGCCGACGGCCTTGAGGAACGCTTCATCGACCTTGTGCGTATCCAGCAGCACCCGGCGCACCTGGCGCGACAGCTTGGTTTCCATCGCGACGAAGGTGTACAGCGCACCGCTCGGCAGCGTCAGTGCGCGCACGGTGTCGAGCAGGTCGGCCTGGCCGCGCACCACCCAAATCACTTCCACCTCGGCCGCGCTTTGCAGTGTTTGCCGTTCCGCCGCATCGGCGATTTCGATCACCGCCAGCACCGTGCGCCCGGCCGGCAGTTCTTCGAGGCGGCGGGCGATGGCGGGCAGGGCGGTTTCGTCGCCGATCAGCAGGTAGCTGTCGAAGATGTCCGGCACGATCATCGAGCCCCGTGGGCCGCCGATGTACAGGTGCTGGCCGACTTGAGCCTGCTCGGCCCAGGTGGAGGCGGGGCCGTCGCCGTGCAGCACGAAGTCGATGTCCAACTCGCCGAGGCTCAGGTCGAAACGCCGTGGCGTGTAGTCGCGCATGGCCGGCTGCGGGCCATCGCCCTTGATGCTGAAGGTCGGGCTTTGCAGCGCGGCTTGCTCGGCGGCGTTCTGCGGGAACATCAGCTTGATGTGATCGTCACTGCCCAGGCTGACAAACCCCGCCAGTTCGGGGCCGCCGAGGGTGATGCGGCGCATGCGCGGGGTGATATCGACCACCCGCAGCACGTCGAGGCGACGGCGTTTGATCTCGTGGCTGACGCGATGGATGACGGGCGTATTCATTGATTTTCCCCCTGGACAGCTTGAACGGCCGGGCCGTCGACGATGGCTTGTGCGGTGCTGTTGAGCAGCGTGGCGACCCGCGCGATTTCTTCGGCGCTCCAGCGTCCGTGGTGCAGTTGCAAGGCATGACGCAGGTTATGCACCGCCTCGTGGATTTCGGGCGGGCGATCATGGCCGCGCAGCGAGCGTTTGCTCACGTCGATACGCATTCGCACGCCTTCCAGTGCAATCGCCTGCTCACTTAAAGAAAGACGACCGGCGTCGGTGATGGTGTAGCGTTTTTTTCCGCCTTCGGCATCGCCGCTGATCAATTCGCTTTCTTCAAGGAAGGTCAGGGTCGGGTAGATCACGCCGGGGCTGGGGCTGTAGGCGCCGTCGAACAGGCCTTCGATCTGGCGGATCAGGTCGTAGCCGTGGCACGGCTGCTCGGCGATCAGCGCCAGCAACAGCAACTTCAGGTCGCCGGGGGCGAACACGCGTGGGCCGCGACCGCCGCGTTCACGGCCGGGGCGTTTTTCGAAGCCGTCGCGGCCGTCGCCGTGGGAATGGGGATGATGCTCTCTCATTTTGGGTCTCTCCGTTTTGGTTAAGATATAACTTAAGATATATCTTTATACTGTTCAAGATCAGTCGACCAACGGTCGCGGCCTACTTAACTACCACCGTCCCGCGTGATGCGCCCAGCATGCTGATGGCTCTTCCCATGTGCATGGAGCCAGTGCGATGAGCACATTGATTTCTCCCCCTTACTCGCCAACCTCCTTGGAAATACGCGGGTATCTGCATCAGATCGGTCACCAGTTGCTCGAAACCGACACCCCGTTACTGTCCAAGCGGCCGCTCCCCGTCGAGTTACAACAGCTTGAAAAACTCAACCAGACGCTCACGGCGCACGCGCGCGCTCACTTCGACCGCTGTCGTGCGCTGTATGCCGATGTGGCGCAGGCCGACCTGCAAAGTGACGAGGGCAAGCAACGGCTGGCGACGCTCAAGCGCGACCTCACGGCGCACTTGCAAAAACTGGACGAAACCGGGGTGTTGGGCGGCCAAAGCCTGCGCACGTTCATGGCCAACGACGCCGGCCTGGTCGCGTTGGAACTCGAAGCCAGGCTCAACATCCAGGACTCTCTGCTGCATCGTGAAGAGGCCCGTCTGGTGCAGAACCTGGGGCTCGGGCCGAGCTTTCGACCGGGCATCTATGCGCTGACGTTCAGCTATCGAGCCCAGACGATTGAGTTCGCCGGGGCCTTTGTGTTGACCGAAAAAAACACCCCCGTGGTCGCGCAGCTGACCCCGGCCGACGATGCCGGCTACGTCGTGCTGTTCACGCCGGCCCGCGGCTTCGAGTCGTTCAGCTCGCTGGCCGAGATGAACCGCCGACTGCGCGAGACGATGGCGGTCGGCAGTTGGCGCAAGGAGTTCATGCGCCTGCTGCCGCGCCGGTACTGGGGGCTGTCCGTCATGGGCGTCTGGCCGCTGCAGTTGGTCCCCATCAACAGCGAACCGCTGTGCGAACACACCTACGACGCCAGGCTGGCCAAACGCGCGCTGGATATCGATTGGGCCTTGAGCCTGGACGCCAACCCCGACCATAGCGCCCGACAGCTGCTTGCCGAGCTGGACGACGCGATTCGCGCGGCCTTGCCCGACCTCAGCCCGCGCCTGGAATTGCGCGCCCAGCGCCTGCTCGACCGTTGCCTGGAGCACAGCGCCCCGGCCTGGTATCGCAACGCGCCGAGCCACCAGCGCGAGGCCCTGGCGCGGCAGCTGAGCGAGTACGACGAGGCCCGCCAAGCCCTGCTGAACCTGTTCGGCCATGCCGCCTCGCCGCAGGCCCTGGCGCGCTATCAGTTGCTCGAACAACTGGCCGCTGACCTGGAAATCACCGACCTGGACCCTGACCGCCTGCAAGTCCGCACGCGCCGCAGTGTGGCCAGGGTCGGCGCCTACGAGCAGAAACACAACCTGACCGCGCTGGCGCTGCGCGGCCTGCACACCGGCGACGAACTGCCCGGCTCGGCGTTTTTGCTCAATACCACCCTCACGTATGCCGACGCGCCACTGCCCGAGCGCTATCAAGACCTGACCCCGGCCTATCTGGTCAGCCTGCTCGACAGCCTCAAACCGCGTGCGGAGTTTGAGGCCGTGCGCCGCGAGTACTACGCCAAGCCGCAGATCCATGCCGCCATCGAACAGATGCTCGACCGCCGCATCAATGCCCTGGCCTACACGGCCACGCTGCAAAACCACATCACCGAGGCCGACTATCAACGCGTTACCCGCCTGCGTCGCGGCACCGACGCGCAACTGCACGCGAGCAGCGTTGCGCTCAATGGCTGTGTGCTCAAGGACCTCTGGCTGCTGCGCGAGCGCGACGAGCAGGGCGCGATCCAGCGCTTGCTGCTGTGTACCCCCGAAGCGCCGCAGGCCCAGCAGTTTCATGGGTTCGACACGGAAACCGGCTGCCAGGCGCATATCCTCGGCTGGTGCGCGGACGAAACCATGCGCGCTTATCTGCTGGGGCAAGTCGCCCTCAAGTCCCGTGCGGGTCTGGAAACGTTCATGGCTGGCCTGGGCTTCATTCCGGCGCGCCAGGAATATCGCCACGTCACCTTCAGCCAGGCGGCCGACCACGCCGATTGCCTCAAGGCCCTGTGCGCCCAACTGCTGGAGGTGCAGACCGACGATTACCACTGGGGCACCCCGACGTGGTACCGGGCCGCCACCGAGGCCCAGCGTCGACAACTGACTCAACTGGCGGAAAACGCCGAAGGCGCGGCGAACACCTATGCGCAAAACCCGTTATCCGACGCCCGCTTCATCAGCTTCGAGCGCTTCCTGCATGCCCAGGCCAAGACGCAGCTCAACGCCCTGCTGGGGCGCCAGCGGCAAAACGATGTCGACCCCGATACGGTGTGGGTGCATTACCCCAAAGACTTCCCGGCGTTGACGCGCCCCGCGTCGGTGTCCTACACCCGCTTGTATCGCGATGGTTATGAGGATTCGCTGGGGTTTCTCGACGCCAGGTTCGACACCGTCGCCACCTTCATGGGCCCGGCCGGGGTCGACCTGAGCAAGCTCACGCCGCGCAACGTCGCGCTTTCGGTGCGCGGCGTATGGATCGGCCAGCGCTACGCCGATGAAGTCCAGGCCAAACTGCAAAACCCGGCCAGCCCCGGTTATGCCCTGCGCCGCGACGCAACGCTGGCGATCAACCAGTTGCAGTTGCACAGCGCGGCGCTCGAATCGCGCCTCAAAGGCCATATCGCCCAGGTCGATCTGGATTGGTTTGAACGCGCCATCAAGAGCCTGGACGACACCTCGGTCGAGACGCGCAGCATCTACAACGTACATCGCCTGATGATCGACGGCGACTGGGTGATCGACACCTTGCTGTTCAGCCACGGCGCGAATCCGGTGTTGCTCTATACACCGCAGGCGCCGGACGGCGTGTTCTTGCGCGAAGCCCGGCTGTTCAACTACCTGCTGAAAAAAGTCGACGGCATGCTCGATTACTTCAGCGCCCGCGTCGGTGTGCAGTCCCGGGTGCGCGTGCGGCGTTTTCTGCAAACCGCCCAGGCCGGCCTGCCCGCAGACCTCAACAGCACCGACCTGAGCCTGGCGCGCTACGACGCGATCGAGCGCGTGCCGCCCGTGCTCGACCTGCGTCACCTGCTGCACGACATGAAGCTGCAACGCAAGATCGACGACGTTGCCGCCACCACGGTCAATCGCACCGACATGATCATGGGCCTGGTCTGGAGTTGCCTCGAACCGCTGATCGCCATTGCGACCGCACCGTTCCCGGTGTTGAGCCTGAGCCTGGGCCTGCTGCTGGCGCTCAAGGACGGCATGCTGGCCCTGCACGCCTACAACCAGGGCGACACCGATGCGGCGCTGCAACACTTCGTCGGCTACCTGAGCAACAGCCTCGGCGCGGTGTTCACCGACCTGCGCCCGGCACTCAAGTCCATCGGCCCGCTGCTCCGGCCGATGCGCCACCTCATGCGCCCAGCAGCGCCGCGCCAGGCCATGGCGTTGATCCAACAACTGCAGCCGCCGAGCCCCACGCTCGCCGGTATGCAGGCGGTGTGGTTCGAGGGCCGGCCGTTGTGGGCGGGCAAAACCCCCGATGCCCTGGGTCGCTATCTGCTGTTTCGCCAGGACCCGGTGAGCGGCAAACTCGTGTCGACCGCACGCCTGGTCAACCAGAACGCCGAGGGCCGCTGGGTGCGCTCGGGCCTCACCGGCGGGGCGCCGAAACGCCCCGCGCCAAGCCCCCACGCGTTGCAGCGCTATGAAGTTCCGCCGGAGCTGGCCAAAGACTACGAAAGCGTTCTGAGCGTGGAGTTTCGCAACACCTCCAGCGTCGATGAGTTGTTGGGCGAGGGCACCCGCGACAGCCTGCTGACCTATGAAATGGCCCCGCTCCAGGCCCCTTACCTGCACGCCTACCTGCAGTTGCGCGGCGATGCCGACACGTTCTTCGCCCAGCTCAATCCCATCGTTCCCAGGGCCGATGTACTGGCCTTCGAAGCCAGCGCGAGCCATCGGCACATCCTGGAAAGCGCCTTCAAGGAAAACCCCGGCTTGGTGGTGGGCGCCGTGCCTGGCTCGCTCGCCGCCAAACAGCTGCTGATCGACAATATGCACACCCTCTACGAGCAGGGCGTGCGGCGCCTGTACATCGAGTACCTGCCGGCCGACCTGTTCCGGGGCAAACTGGACAAGTTCAACGCCGGCGGCAGCTACTGGCACATCAGCGAGTACCTGAAAAAAGTCGAGGCAGCCCTGGGGATCGCCAACGACTCGCCGCATTCCTATCGCGCCCTGATCCTTGCGGCGCGCCGGCAAAACATCGCCGTTTGTGGGCTGGACGCGTCTACCGGCTACGAGGTGGACAAAGCCTTCAACCTGAAAAACGGCGCGCTGGTCAGCCCTCGGCCCAACGCCCAGCGACACTTCTACTCCCACACGCTGATCGAGGCCGACATCGGCGCAAAACCCGGCGAAGGGTGGGTCGCCCTGGTCGACAGCCGCCGTCTCAACACGCACACCCAGACCCCGGGCCTGGCCGACCTGCAAAAGACCCTGAGTGTGCGCGTCGAAGACGTCGCCCCCGGCCAACCGGTGGGCATCTGGAACGATACGCCCGGCGCGATCGTCGACGACCCGGCGGCCAAAGCCGACTTCAAGCTGACCCTGCAAACCGCCTACACGGCGCCCCCGGCATTCGTCACCGCGCCTGGCCGCGCAAGCGCGTACAGCGAGTTCGACATCGACTCGCGGTTCGTCCCCGAGCTGCATGAAATGGGCAAAGGAGCGCATGCGTTCGACACCCGTTATGGGTCGCTCAACCCGAAAATCGCCGCTGCCGAAAGCGCCTTCCACAAGACCCGCGAGCGCCTGAACAAAACGGCGCAGGCGTTCTTCAAAACCCCTGAACTGCCCCCCAGGCCGACGTTGCCGGACCTGCCGGCGAACACCACGCCCGCCGACTTTATCGCGCAAAGCTACCAACACGCTCGGGGGCTGATTGTCTGCGAGAGCCACGTCGAGCAATCGAGCAAGGCGCTGCTGATCGATCAGATGAAGGCGCTCAAGCAGCAAGGCGTCAAAACCCTGTACATGGAGCACCTGTTCACCGACCTGCACCAGGCCGACCTGGATACCTTCCAGCGCACGGGCGTATTGCCCCCAGCGCTCAAAGACCGCCTGTGGACCCTCGACCGGGGCCACATGCCCGAGTACCGCGGGCCGCACACGTACACCAGCGTGGTGGAAGTGGCAGGCAAACACGGCCTGCGCATCCGCGCATTGGATTGCGTATCGAGCTACCACACCAAGGGTATGAGCGCGCCGCAGACGTCGCGCATTGCGATGTTCAACTTCTTTGCCGGCGAGGTCATCCGTCTAGACCAGGCGGCCCAGGGCGCGCACAAGTGGGTGGCGCACATGGGCAATGCTCATGTGCATTCGGTCGAAGGGATTGCGGGGGTGGCCCAGACGCAAGGGGCGATCAGCCTGCGGCTCTCAGATGTACCGGCGGGCACGGCCAGCGAGCTGCGCTCAGGGCTGCAATGGACCGTCGCCTACGGATCGTCGTTGTACCCCAACCGGCTGACGGCGATCCGCAGCGACTTCACCCTGGCTGTCGGCGTCCCTGGCATGCGTCCTCCTCGCGCCTATGTTCCCGCCGATCGTTCACGCTTGACGCGACCGGGGCAGTTCATGGTCGAGCAGCTTTCACTCCATGAAGTGAATCTGGTGCATCACTCGCGCAGCGGCGAGATCCTTTCCACGCCGGTGCAGATCGACGATCAAGGCCGCTTCTTCATCGAGCGCTGGGCAGAACTGAAGGACGAGCGGTTCAGCGCGTTCGAACGGCTGCTCTCGGCCCTCGATCAGGTGGTGAAACTCACCCACGTCCAGTAAACCTGACCCCCCCTGCCGGCGCGGGCAGGGGGGTGGAAAAGTCCAGATCCTACGTCAATAACACCGTCGTCAATCTAGGCGGTGGCCGTTGAAGGCGTAGAGTGATGCCCTCGTGTAGTTCCAATACTACAGATGTGAAGTTGTGCGTTAAGTGTCTCCTGATAACTGTACTGCTTTTATTGAATTATCTGTGTGTCATTAACGTCTTACAGTCGTTTTTTTAAAAATCGTATTTATTGCATTTCTTCCTCCAGCGTAATGGCCTATTGGCCTGCATGTTTCTCGGAGCTTGCCTGCTTACTTTTAAAGCGCATTGGTCGAATATTTCCCGGCGTTGAATGTTCAGCCAAACAATGAACATTGCGCCGCGCTGTTAGTTGGAAGTGAGTCTTGACTTGCTTTTTAGTTAACCGCCTTCCTTTAAATGACTACTAGGTATTCAAGCATGATCAAGAAGTTTGCTGTTCTGCTCCCGCTGGCTGTTGCGGTATTGGGTTCTTCGGCTGCCATGGCCGCCAACGATGCAAGCACCACGATCAACATCAAGGCCGACATCCCTACCAAGCAGTTCCACGCCCAGCCCCTGGACCCCAACTTCGGTCGCGACGAAATCATGACCTACAACACCGTGACCGGCGAACTGAGCACGCTGTCCTCGATGTTCACCCTGAAAAACACCGGTGGCTCGATCGACGCCTACCTGCAGGACGGCCCGGCGGCGCTCACCAACGGCACGGACTCGATCCCGCTGACCATCACCCTGGGCACCGTGGCCCTGACCGGTAGCCCGCAAGAAGTGGCCGCCGACGCAGAGTCCAACCCCGGCCTGCAAAAAATGATGACCATCAAGGCCGCCAAGCCGGCGGACACCCAGACCGGTCTCTACACCAGCGTCGCCACCGTGATCTTCGACAACGTGCCGCGCACCGCTTTCTAAGCACCCGGCACGCGATAAGGCCGCGCCTTATCGATCACACCCACCGCCCGCAGGTTGTGTTCGCCTGCGGTCGGTTTCCAGATGGTTTGCAGTTCGCCATAGAGTATTAAGTTCATGTTCCCGATGAAACCCATCGCGGCGGCGCTGGCCCTGCTTGCCTGTTCGGCTGCCTGGGCGGCGGCTGATAACAGTTATACGCCACGCAGTTTACTGGCTCAGGCGAAAGGTTTGCCGAGCGAATTCGAAGAGCATTTTTTTGATGTGCCCCTGGCCGTGCGTATCGAACGCGACGAAGTCTTTCTGGGCGAGGCGATGGTGATACTTTCGCGCGATGACCGCCTCACGCTGCTGGACTTTACCGATATCAGCGACAGCCCGATACAACCCGCTGAGCGCGATACCTGGAGCCACTACCTGCAACAAGGCGCGGCCCTGGGAAGTTGCACGCAAACCTGCCCGGAGAAGATGTTGGCGGTGCATTACAACCTGGAAAACTCGCTGGTCTCGATCCTCACGGAGAACGCCGAGCATGACACCGATCATCAACGTTATTACCACCAGCCCCAGGACGGCAGCACGGGCTTGATTGTCAGCAACCAGTTGAACCTCAACGGCGGCCAAGCGCAGGAACTCGGCGGACGTTTCGGGGTTGAAGCCAGCAGCAGCCTGGGGAACTGGAGCCATGCGCTCAACCTGCAACTGGCACGCCTCGGCGGGCCGGACACCCAGCTTTATCACGCACTGTATTCGCTGTACGCCCAGCGCGAATTCGAAGGCCAGTTCCTGCGCCTGGGCTATTTCACGCCCACCTCCGAGGGGCTCAATCGCCAGCCGCGCGCGTTCGGCGCCGCGCCGGATATCGCCGTGGGTGTGATGCTCGGCAGTTCCGACAGCCTGGCTATCAACAACCCCAAGCCCAGCGTGTACCCGATCTACGTCACCTCCAACCGCCAGGGCTCGGTGGAGATTTACCGCAACGGCCTGCTGATCAACACCCAGGCGGTGGCCGCCGGTTTGCAGAGCATCGATACGCGGCCGTTGCCCGGTGGCATTTATGAAGTGGAAGTGCGCCTGGTCGAGGACGGCCAGGTCACTGCCACCACCCAGGAGTTGGTGTACAAGCCCAACAACTGGCGCAACCATGACGAGCGCTGGCGCTACAACGTGTTCGCCGGCCGCGAAAGCACCTTGTTCAACAACTGGGAGCAACGCGACAAAGGCGATATGACCGCCGGCGCTTCGCTCAATTACCTGCTGCACCCGCGTGTGATCGTCGGCTTGTCCGGGCGCCAGGTGCAGGAGCGCATGCAATACGGCGCTTCCATCGACTGGACATTGGCGACCCAGGCGAGCCTGTACGCCAACGTCTACCAGACCCAGGACCACGGCACCGGCATGGACGTGCAAGGCCTCTACAGTTATGGCGCCGGCAGCGTGATCGCCAGCCACAACCGCAGTTGGCTGGACACCCGCAACACCTACGACACGCTGCCCGACGGCACGCGGCTGCGCACCCGGCAAACCTTCGTCGGCCAGACCAGTACCTCGTCGCTGTCGATCAATCACCGCCTGATCAACCAGCATTCGCTCAATGCACGCCTGTCCCACAGCCAGGGCAACGTCGAGGGCGTCGGCCTGGACCTGGGTTGGAGCAAGCACGACCGGTTGTTCGGCAGCGATGCCAATTGGCGCCTGTCGCTGTTCGACCGCCCCGCCAGCCGCAGCACCGGCGACCGGCGCAACCGTGGCGTCGACCTGACCCTCAACCTGGCCCTCGGTGGGCCGGGCGAGCAGTGGTCGGGCAGCATCGGCTCGCGCACCTCGCGCGACGGCAAACGTGACAACAATGGCTCGCTGACCTACCGCAAAGACCTCAGCGGCCATGTGCTGCAGAACGTCTCGGCCACCGTGCTGACCGATACCTACGGCGTCGGCCTGTCCGGCATGACCAGCTTCCACGGCGACATGCTCGCCGGCGATGCGTTTGCCCAGCGCTCCTCCTTCAACGGCAACCTCACCGGCGGCCTCAACCTGCACAGCACCTTCGCCGTCGGCGGCCAGAAGGTGGCCCTGACCAGCCAGTACCACGGCGACGGCGCGGGCATGATCGTCGATGTGGAAACCGACCTCGACGACATCACCCTGCGCGCCGACGACCTCAGCGGTGGCAGCACCGCGCTGCGGCCGGGGCGCAACTTCGTGCCGCTCACCGCCTACCGGACCGGCTCGGTGGCGTTCGACTTCGACGGCAACCACCCGCCGGCGGCGAACATCCAGCCGCCGCGCAGCGCCTACCACATCAACAAGGGCGGGGTGGACTACCGCAAGATCCGCGTGATGAAAACCGTCACCGTGCTCGGTCGCCTGCTCGACCCGCAGGGCCGCCCGCTCAAGGGTCATCACGTGATCAACCATGCCAGCCGTGGCGTCAGCGAGGTCGACGGGTTCTTCTCGATGGAAATGAACGCCGGCTCGCCCACCCTGGAAGTGCGCCGGGGCAACCAGTTGCTCTGTCAGTTCCGCCTCGACCCGAGCAAGGCCCGCAGTGAAAACGATGTGCTGATGATCGGCGACCTGCGTTGCACGCCGGATACCTTGGCCGATGGCGCTTTCGAGCGGCCGACGTCGGGGTGATTCGCACAGGGTGTAAGCCATGAACATCGATACGGATAGGCCTGTTCGGGCGCGGGTATTTGCGCTTCGCAAGTCGAGTGGGTTGGCTTCAGGCCAACCGTTAATGAGGTGTAAAGCAATGAAAGTATTAGCCGCAATCCTGGGCGTGTGGATGGTTTCCCTGGGGGTCCAGGCGGGCCCGAATATCAACGTCGGCGTGGTCTATGACTACCTGGACGGGAGCAAGAGCAGCTACCTCAAACGCATCTTCAACGGCGGCACCAGCACCGCGTTCGTCAAGGTCGAGATCCTCGAAATCGTCTACGACGCCAGCGGCGTGCCCCAGGAAATTCCCGTGCAATCCCAGGCCGACGCCAGCGCCCGCGATGGCCTGATGGCCAGCCCCGCGCGCCTGATCGTGCCGGCCAACGGCATGCAGGGCACGCGCTTGCTGTACATGGGCGAGCGCGCCAGCGAGCGTTACTTCCGGGTGCGCTACATCCCGGTGGTGCCGGAAAAAGAGGACGCGTTTGCCCTGTCCGAAGAAGAGCGTGAGGAATATCAAAAGACCCTGCAGGCCGGCGTCAGCGTGCTGGCCGGCTATGGCACGGTGTTTTTCGTGCGCCCCAAGGACACCCGCTACGACACCCGCATCAACGATGGCGCCACCCGCTATGAACTGCGCAACAACGGCAACAGCGTGATCGTGGTCGACGAATTCAAGAACTGTGTGGCCGGCAAGCCGACCGATTGCCATCCGACCACCAAGAACCACGTGCTACCGGGGCGTGCCTTTACCTTCGATAAACAAACCGGGCGCCACTACACCTTCAAGCTGGTGGAAGGCGACACGCAGAAGAATCAAGAGGTGAAAGGATGAGCCGCTGGGCCGTGTTGGCGCTGTTGAGCGCGCTCAGCTTCAGCGCCCTGGCCGCCCGCGAGGAGGCGGTGTTCCAGGTGTCGGTCAAAGTCCCCACCAGTGACTTCTATGTATTGCCGCTCAACCCCGGCTTTCTGGAGCGTGAGCAAACCCTGAGCTGGAACCCGGTGACTGAAACCCTGAGTGCGCTGCGCGAGCCTTTCGATGTGAAAAACGTGTTGGGCGCGGTGGACGCTTACCTCGCCTATGAACCGGTGCTGTTCAACGGCCGCGACAACATTGCGCTCACCGTCACCTTCAATCAGCAGGTGCTGGGGCTCGACGCGATGCGCGTGGTGCCGGAAGCCGAGGCCCGTGTCGGCAAGCGAGTGCTGCTGGAAATTGCCGCGCAGAAGCCTGAGGACGGTTACCTCCCCGGTCAGTACTTCGGCAACGTGCAGATCATTTTCGATGCGTTGCGCCCATGAACCGGGGGCCACGCTTGAGTTTTTTCAGAACGAGTGAACCCATGCAAATCAAAAACAAGGTGTTGGGGCTGTGGTTGGCCGGGCTGCTGGTGGGGCTGCCCGCCGACGTAACGGCGGCCACCGTGGACATCCTGGCCTCGTTCCGGCCGGACCCCAGCCAGCCGGCGCGCAACGTGTTCAAAAACCACACGCCGCCGGGTAACAGCTATTGCACCTGGGCGCCACAGTACTGCAACGAGACGCGCTACAGCATCGGTCTTCCGATCGATTTTCGGATGAGCGCGCCGATCGTGCCGGGCGGGGACGATCGCAATCATCTGTTGTTTCATGCGCCGACCGAACGCAGAAACATCACCGTCGTGCATGACGAAACGGGAGAGGCCGAAACCCTTCAGTTCCGGATCAGTGGCATTGGCATGGTGTTCCGGTGGCTGCGGCAGGACCCCACTGTGCGTTGGGAACACGATTATCCACCGCCACCGTGTCAATCCAGCGGGGTGAGTGTCGGCAACCAATGGCTTTTCGCGTTCACCTGGTTTTTGCCGGAAGGTGTCAGGGGGTGTGCGCAAAGAGCCGCCAGCCATATCCCCGCCGAGACATTTTGGTTCGATGGCCTCGGTTTCACCTACGAATTGGTCACGCCCGACCCCCTGGGGATGAGGGCCGGGACCTACCGCGGGCAGGTGACGTACAGCGTCGGGCCGCACAAGGACTTCGACCTGGGCAACGTGATGTTACCCAACGATGAGCAGATCACCCTCAATTTCATTCTTTCGGTCGATCACATCCTCAAGGTCGAGATCCCGCCGGGCGGTGAGCGCGTCGAGTTGCTGCCCCAGGGTGGCTGGCAAGGCTGGTTGAGCCAGGGGCGCAAACCGACGCGGCTGTTCAGGGACCAGACCTTCAACTTCTATTCCACCGCGCGCTTCAGGATCGGCATGGAATGCCAGTACGTCGAGGCGGCAGACAACACCTGCCGGATCCGTGACGCCAGGTCGGGGCGCTCGGTGCCGTTGCAGGTCGGCGTGACCATGCCCCACGGCATCGTCGACCCCGAGGGCCAGCCGGTCCAGCGCCGTCCGCTGCGGCTGGACGGCAGCGGCACGCACCTGTTGCTGTCGACGATGTTCGTCGACCGCAAGCCTGGCACCCTGCATTTCGAAGTGGCGCGCGACGATGTGGAGACGATGTTGCAGCCCGGTGAGTCCGGCACCTATGAAGGGAACGTCACAGTGATCTGGGATTCGGAGGTGTAACCCGCGGGGGGTGCAGGCGCGGGCATGCGCGCCTGCAGTGCCCTCACGTGTCGGACAACGGCGCCCGGTTACGCTGTTGAGCGGCGTTTTTCAGGGCTGTGCGGGTCAGGCCGCGCATCCAGTCTTTCTCCTTGTAGCCCAGGTCGTTGAGCAGGCGGTTGTAGAGCGCGTCGCTGATCGGCGTGTCGCTGAGCACGAGGTTTTCGGCCGTGTCCAGTTCGTCCGCCAGGGCCTTGAGCTGCTCGGCGAGCTGGGCTTTTTGCTGCGGCTCCCGTTCTTCGCGCCATTGCGCCTGCAGGGTTTGCAGGTCGTCCAGGCGGTAGAACTTCTGCGTGTACTCGGTGAGATTCTGTTGATAGCGGTTGTCGTAGGTTTCCTGCAGGAAGGTCTCCCAATACGGCTCAAGGAGGATCTGGTTGACCAGGCCGTCGCCCTGGCCCATTTCCCTTACCGTGGTGTACGCCTGCTGGATGCGGTCCGGGCTGACATTGGCGGTGTCGCGGTAGAGCATGTGGTCCGACAGCCAGGGCAAATCCAGCCTGTTGGCCAGGGCGGTCTGGTAGGCCAGGTGGATATCCACTTCGTCCACCTCGCCGGCCTCGCCGTCCACCAGCTCGGAGCGCAGGCGCTGGCCTTCGCCACCGGCGTCGATGGGCCGCAGGCGCCGGGCGACGTCCGCCTGGGCCACCAGGTTCAGGTGCTTGAGGCGCGCCGCGCCCTTGGCCAGGGTCACCAGCCGGCCTTCGAGTTCAGCCAGTGACGCGGAAAAGCGCCGGGCTTCGCTGGCCATGACCTCGATCCCCATCTCATTGAAAATCTGCGCGCCGCCGTCGCCGCACAAACCGGGGAAGCTCGACAGCTTGAACAAGCGCTCGCGCAGGGCGCTGTCGGCGTGGGTGGCGTTGATCAAGCGCCATACCCGTTGCGTCAGTTCCGCTTGGTTGCGGGCGTAGCGCTGCTGGTCCTGGGGGTTCTCGAAAAACTCGGGCGGCTCAAGCAGCTTGATGACTTCGAAAAAGCCCTGGGAGCCGTGTTCGTCTTCGACGGCGTCCCACAGCTGCTCGCGGACAAGCCGGGTGTTGGCGTCGACGCCTTCCAGCCAGGGATCGCTGCTGCCCTGGGGCTCATAGGTGCGATACGGGTCCAGCCCGGCCTCGCTGCGGTAGCGTTCGTACAGAGTGCGCTGATCGTCGTTCAGCGTGTTGCGGTCCAGGCGGGTGCGCGCCACGGTGCGCGCAGCCGTGGGTTCCGGCGTCAGGGTGGGCAGGGCGCGGATCGGGTTGCCGCTCAGGTTCAGGTCGAACGCATCGTTCCTGGGGTGGGCAAACAGGCCGCGGGGCCATTGGCCGATCTGTGTGTGGCTGAGGTCGAGGCGGCGCAGGTTGGGCATGCGCGTGATGTCCGGCGCGAGGCTGAGCGGGTTGTGGCTGAGGATCAGGACTTGCAGGCGGCGCAGGTTGCGCAGGCGCGTCACGTCTTCGGGGAACAGGGCCAGGCGGTTGCTCGCGAGGTTGAGGTTGCGCAGCAAACGCATCGCGCCAAGCTCGACCGGCAGGCTGCTCAGGTGGTTGTCGCTCAGGTCCAGGGAGTGCAGCGCCGGGAAGTGCTTGAGCAAGCCGCAGTGGGTTTGCCCGACGCTGCTCTGGCTCAGGTCCAGGAATGTCACATGTTCAAAGTTGACGGTCAGCGCGGGCAGCGATTCGGGTAACGGCATGCCGTTCATGTCCACCCGAGCGCCGCGTTGGGTGCGGCCCCAATCGTCGGTGTATTCGGCGTAGCGGTCGGCCCAGGTCTGTTCGAGGAGCAGCGCCAGGCGTTTGCGGCTGGCCAGTTGTTGACGCTCCTGGACGCTGCCTTTGGGGTGATGGGTGGGCGATTGTTTCCAGGTCTGCAATTGGCTGTGCAGGGTTTGTTTCTCCAGGGTCAGGTCGTTCAGGGTGGTGCCCAGTTGGTCGGTGGGGATCGCCTCGATAAAGCGGCTCAGCCGTTGCTCGCTGAGACTCGGAAACAAGCGTTGCAAGACCTCCCTGGCAAACGTCGCCGGGTGATCGGCAGGGGCGGCGCGGCAGCGACTGAGCAGCGGGCCGCCGAGCAACTGTTGGGTGTGCCGCTCCATCACCCGGTGAGTCGCCGGCTCAGCGAGGAGCGTGCGGCGCGCGGCCAAGGGTTCCAGGGCGGTCATCAGCCAGCGCCGCAGGTCTGCACCTTCGCCGGGGCGGTAACCCAGCCCGCTGTGCGACGCGGCGGGCAGGCTCGACAACACGGCTTCGTACAGATTGGCCGGGCTGTGCAACGGTTGGCCGGCGCCGTCATAGACCGCATAACCGAGGCTGTTGTGGACCAACACCCGGCGAGTGGTGGCAGTGTCCGGGCCGGCCTGGCTGCGCAGAGGGCCGGTGACGGCGCCGTTGCGGATTTCAAGGTGCAGGTCGCTGAGCACGTCGGCGTGCAATTGCAGGGTCTTGAGCATCAGGGTTTCCGTGGCCGGGCTGGGCGACGCTGGTGGATAGAAGCCTTCATAGGCGCGTGCCGCCTCGGCGGCCACGTGCAGCTCGTCGGCCAGGTTGCGCAGGCGCAACGGCCCGCGCCGGTGCGCGGCCAGGGCCTGGCGTTCGGCGGGGCGGGCGGTGTCGAGCAGGCGGCGGGCCAGGCTCAGGTCGAGGTCGGGATGGTCGTGGCGCAGGCTGATAATGCCGGGGTCGTCGCTCTCTTCACGGGCGCGGTAGACCGCCGGGGCGATGTCGCGGCTCTGGCTCAATACGTAGTCGGCCAGTTGCTCGCGTAACGCGTGTACCCGCTGCGACTTCGGCACCTCGGCGCCCAGCAGGCGGGTGATTGCCGCTTCATCGAGAAAGCCCAGCACCCGTTCCGGCAAGTGCCCGGACAGCACTTCGCCGAGGCTGATGCGCAAGGTGTCGGCGGCGCTGGCTTGCGCAGCGCCATAGCGGTGCGAGCTGCCGCTCAGGTCGGGCTTGAGGAACACTTGCAGTGCTTTGTTCCGGGGCCAACCGTCGAGTTCGGTGACCATCTGCTCGAACCAGTCCGAACTCGGGTCGGCGCTCAAAGCCTGCCCGGCGCGGATTTTTTCGCTGGCCGCCTGGATGGAGTCGGCCGCTTCGAGCCGTTTGAGGCCGGCATCGAGCAACGGCGGCAGTGTTTCGTTGTACTCGTACATGCGGCGTAGGGCGCCGTCTTCGGTGGCGCTGGCGACCCTTAGCTGTTCCAGCTGCGTGTCACTGAACGGTTGCACCCGATGCCCGAGACGTCGCAGCAACTGCGCACGCTCCCAGGTGCGCGGGCGTTCGCCCTCGTGGGTCGCCGCGCCGTCGCCGTTCAATTGCAGGCGCGGCCGGTAGGCGTCCGGGCGTTCGGGGTGGACCACGCGGTGCGCGTCGCTGAGCGGGTCGTATTGCACCTCCAGGTGATGCTCGCCCAGGGCCAGCAGGGTTTTGCCGTCATGCTGATGCAGGCCCGCGGGCGACGGTATCGAATCGGCGGGGATCGGGGTTTTCCGGGCGAACGCGCTGATGTCCGGGTTCCACAAGCGCCGGCTGCCGTCGGCTCGCTGCACCGGGACCAGGCCTTCGATGAAGGGCGAGAGCTTGAGCCGCGCCAACTGACCGATGTGGCCGCCCGCGGCAAACAGGGCGAACTGGATCACGCTGTCGGCCACCCCCGCCACATGTTCCCAGGCTTCGGTGCGCCGGCCTTCGCTCCAGTCGACGACGCCTTCGCACACCTCGTCCATGATCTGGTAGGCGCTGTAGACCAGCATCAGTTCGCCGAGCACCGGCACGAAGGGCGTCAGCACCAGCAACGCGGCATTGAGGAGGTCGGCGAACATCTGCTCCAGGTTGTCCCACCAGGCCCAGCGGGCGTGGCGTTCGACGTCGGTGCTGGACACGGCGATAGTCCGCGCATCGTTGACGATTTTGTTCAGTTGCACGCGAAACAGGTAGCTCCACAGGGTGTCCGCGTGGGGTGTCGGCGGGCGTTGGCGATAATCGTCCTGCCAGCGTTGCACGCTGAAGTGCAGGTTGGGGTCGCTGATCGGCGTGTCTTTCCAGCTCGGCCCGCTGTCGGTGCGGGCTTTTTGGTGCCATTGGATGTGGCTGAGGCGCGCATTGAGCCCGGCAAAAAAAGCCCCGCGCTCGGCATGGGGCACGAACTGGCTGAAGAACACCTGGTAGCGCGCCTTGTCGCGCAACTGACGGGTCAGTTCGGCCATGAACGCCTGGGGCGACGGGTATGCCTTGAGCGGGTGTTCGGGGTCTTCGGCGACATAAGCGATCACCCGAGGGCCTGGCGCGGCGATAAACAGCACGATGCCCACCAGCGCGACGTTCATCACGCTGAGGGTGTAGGCCTGGAGCGGGCTCGGCCGGTCGCTCAGCAGGTCAAGCATCGAACCGTGCGTCTCGGGCTCGAGGTCGCCCTTGGCCAGGGCCAGGTGGGCGGCGCTGTTCAGCGCGGCTTTGTGGCGTGCGACCACCTCGTCGTGAACCGTGCGGGCCAGCGGCGGGTTGTTGAAGCCGAGCGCCTGGCTGAGCTTGAGTTGATACTGCGCGCCGAGATCCAGCTGGCGGCAAATAGCTTTGAACCCCTGCGCCGTGAGGCGGGCGCCGCTGGTGCGGTGGGTGATCGACAGCACATCGCGCTGGCCGCGTGCATCGCTCGGGCCGAGGAAGGCGAAGTCGAGAAAGTCGTCACTGGCGGCGAAGTTGCCCAGCGCCGCATCGAGCAATGACACGGTCTTGCTGGTCTGTGCGCCGCTGATGTTGATCTTCCACCAGGCCAGGTTGGCTTCGACATAGAGGCGCAGGTAGGTGTTGCGCACATCCACCGCGCCATAGTCGCGCAGGGCGTGTTTGAGCAATGGCTCGGCGAAGGCGTACACATCGTTCAACGCGGCGAGCCGTTGGTCCAGGCGGTTTTGCCGCTGCCAATGTTCGGCAATGGCGGCCTTGAGCGGGGCCGGTGCGGTCAGGCTGTTGAGGCGCGCGGTTTTCAATGCGCCGAGGCGTGCGGGCGTGGCCTGGGTGAGCCAGGCCGGCAGGGCGTCGCGGATGTGCGCGTAGTGGGCGCCGTTGAAGGCGCTGTCGAGTGACGGTAGAGCGGGCATGGATCAAGTCCTGTAAAGGGTGATCCATGAGTGTGTGTGGCGGCGTCGCGCCGCGGTGGCAGATAGGTAGTGCAGCCGGGCGTCAGGGTTGGCGGGCCAGGCACAGCGTCGGGTCGCCCGGTTGCAGCAGCGGGTTGAGCATCGGCGCCATGCCCTTGAGCACCTGCACCGGCAAGGCCGAGGTGAAGGTGAAGTGCTGCGCCGACGCCCCCGGCACAAACGCGGTGAGGGTGCCGAAGTGATGCGCGCCGATGTAGAACACGAAGGTCGCCGTGCGGTTGATCGATTTCGAACTGAGCATGCGCCCGCCGGGCCCCATGGCCTCGATGCGGTTATCGCCGGTGCCGGTTTTGCCGCCCATCGCCAGCGCCGTGCCGTCCGTCAGTTTGAAGCTGCCGGCCACCCGCTTGGCGGTGCCGGCGTCGACCACTTGCGACAGCGCGCCGCGCAACGCCGTGGCGACTTCGCTGGGCAGCACCCGTTTGCCGCGGTTCGGGTCGTTGACCACGCGGGTTTCATAGGGCGTGCCGCTGGCGAATTGCAGGCTGTCGATACGCAGCACCGGCAAGCGCACGCCGTCGTTGAGGATGATGCCCATCAGTTCCGCAAGGGCGGCGGGGCGGTCGCCGGAACTGCCGATGGCGGTGGCCAGCGACGGCACCAGATGGTCGAACGGGTAGCCCACGGCCTGCCAGCGCTGGTGGATATCGAGGAACGCTTCGATCTCCAGCATGGTGCGGATCCGGCTGTCACGCGCACTCTGGTGACGGCTCTTGAACAGCCAGCTGTAGACCTCCTGGCGTTCGAATTCACTGGCTTTGACGATTTCGTCGAAGCTCGCCTCAGGGTGGTTGAGCAGGTAGCCCAGTAGCCACAGGTCCAGCGGATGCACCTTGGCGATATAGCCCTGGTCCGGCAGGTCGTAGGCGCCGGGGCCGTAACTCTGGTAGAGCCGTTCGAGGCGCTCGTCGCTGAGCGTGTCGGGGGTTTTGAGGTTTTTCAGGTGCGAGCGCACGAAGGTGTTGAAACTCGCCTGGCTGGCCTGGGGCAGCAAATAGCGGTGGACGGCGGCCAGGCGGATCGCGGTGGGGTGGAGGCTGTCCATGAAGGTGTCGAGCCGGGCCTGGGTGTCTTTGTGGCGGTATTTTTTCCAGAACTTGAGCAGGAACGCGGTGCCTTCGTGGTCGGCGAACTTGGCCAGGTATTCCTGGCGGCGCGGGTCGTTGTCGTCCTTGAGCAGCCGTGCGCTGTTGTCTTCGCCCGAATAGGTGGTGTAGCGCACCAGGTCGCGCATCAGGCGAATGAACGGCAGGTTGATCGACTCGCGCAGGGCATCGCGCAAGGTCGGGTTGCGGCCGTTGTCTTCGTTGCGAAAGTTATGGAAGCGGTGCAGGCCGCCGCCGGTGAAAAACGCCTCGCCGGGGCTGGCCGAGTAGGTGCGGTCGAGGGCGGCGTCGAGCATTTTCGCCAGGTCGCGGTCGCTGTGCTGGATCAGGTAATTCAGCGCCCAGCGCGAGAGCACATCCTGCTCGGGCAGCTCGACGCTTTTCAGCTCGGCGGGCGTGCGCGCCTGGTAGCGTGCATGCAGCTCGGTGACGATCTGCAGGTAGGTGGTCAGCACCCGCAGCTTGGCGGTGGAGCCCAGTTCGAGTTTGCTGCCTTCGTTGATATCGAACGGCTGGTCGGTGTTGTCGGTCTGCACCCGCACGCGTGCGCCGTCGGGCGTCAGTTCGTAGAGGGTGAAGCTGTAGCGCACCTGCGGTGTGCTTTGCGGCGTCAGCAGGCGCGGGCCGAGCAGGCCCATCTGCGCGGCGAACGTCGGGTCGGCCAGGTGCTTGAGGTAGTCGGTGGCCTGGGTTTGCAGCGCGTAATGCAAGGTGCTGGTGGCCGACAGGTCGAGGCGGTCGAGGTCATACAGCGAGCGGTTGAGCAGGCTGGCGAGACGGCTGCGGGCGACGTTGATGGCTTTGTTGGTTTCTACCGGCTGGAGGGTCGGTTGCTGCTGCCAGTCGCGGTAGGTCACGTGGCTGGCGAGGGCGGCGGCGGACAAGGTGGCGGGGATCACCTGGTTCTGCGCGAGCAGGCGGATATGGCTGTCGGTCAATTGCGCCAGCTCTTCGCGACCTTTGGTCAGGTAGTGCGAGGGCCGGCGTTGGGCAATCATCAGCGACAGCACCTGGCGCAGGGCCAGGCCGCGTCTGGCCAGGCTCGCCGGGTCTTGTGCGCTGTCGCTCAGCGCCTGGTTGACCTGATTGAAGTCGGCGCCGTACCACACCCGCAGGCCTTCGGCCAGGCCATGCACTTCGCCGTGGCCCGGCACGGCGGACAACGGCACGCTGTTGAGATAGTCGCGCACGATATTGCGCCGACTGCCCGAGGTGTCCGGCCCGGCCTGGTAGGCCCGCACGCTGGCGGACATCATCTGGCGGATTTTCTCACCGCCGGACAAGGTCAAGCCGTCGGGCGAATGGCGATATTTCTCGAGCTGTGTGGCCAGGGTGCTGCCGCCGGCGGTCTGCCCCGGCAGATGCAGGAGTTTGGCCACTTGCGACCAGGCCGCCTTGGCAAAGCGCGGCCAGTCCACCGCCGGGTTGGCCAGCGGTTGCGTGGGGTCCAGCAGGTCGCGGTCCTCAATGAACAGCAGGCTCTGCACCACCAATGGCGGAACCTCGGCAAAGCTGGCGTAGAGCTGTTGCGGGTAGGTGAAGGCATACAGCGGCGCGGCGCGGCAATCGGTGATGCTCAGGCCGGCCTGGACTTTTTCCGCGTAGGGCACGAACAGCCCGTGCTCGGCATAGCCCAGCAAGGCCGGGGAGAAGCGTGTCTGGGCCTGGATCAGGTAATTGCGCTTGAGCAGGCGCGGTAGGAATTCATTCAGCGCGCTGTAGCCCAGGCGCCGGTCGAACGGGCCGTCGCCGGGGTACACGATGGCATCGCTGGCGCCGGGCTCCAGGCGATAACTGAGGGTGGCGGCCAACGGGCTCAGGTAGCGGGCCTGCAGGCGCGAGGTGTGCATTTCCACGCTGGCGGCCCAGCCCAATGCCAGCAGCGCGAGCAACAGCACCAGCCACACCAGGCGCCACCACCCGGATCGCCGGCGGGCGCTGTGTGGCAATGGCAGTTGATCCGGGCTGTCGGTCGGCAGCGCAGCCTGTTTCGAATCGGTTTGCCATAAAGCGCCCATAGTCGATTCATCCATTTACGCAGATTGATCGGACTTGGGTGAAGCTTAGTCGTTGGTGACGAAATGTGTCGGCTCACGGCTGCGGGCGTTTCACGCCGTTGCGCAGCAGCGCCAGCCAGTTGCGGTCGTTGGCCTGGCCCCAGCGGTAGGTGCCGCGATCGTTGAAAAACACCGAAATGTCTTCCAGGTACCACATGTGCATTTTGACGTTGAGTTGACGCACATAGTCGCTTGCCGGGCAGACGATGGCTGCCCAGGGGTCGCATATCCACAGGCCGACCCAGCCCGCTTCGCTGAAGTCCAGGGTCGAGCCCAGCGTCGCCGGCGGGTTCCCCACCACCACAAACGCGTGGGCGGGCGGGCTGGTGCCCCAGACGCGCGCGGCGCCGCCGTTGAACCTGATCAGTTCGCTCGCCACGTGGGCCATCTGGTCGCAATTGCCTGCACCGGTCTTGAGGATCACTTCGGTGTAGTTGGGCTGGCCCGCCCGGCTGTACTGCCACATCACCAGCGGTTCGGCGATGGCCAGCCGTTCCAGCTCGTCGACCCCCGTGCCCACGATGTTGGCCGAGCCGATCCCGGTGCTTTTGACCAACGCCACGGTGCTGGCCTGGGCCTTGCTGGCCAGGTACTGATTGAGGGTCTGGCCAGGCTGGGCGAGGTAGGGCGGCCAGGTGTCGAGTTTCAAGGGTGTGACGGCCACGCTCATGCCCAGGCGCTGCCCCTGATCGCTGGCGTTGAGCAACAACTCGCGCTGCTTGATGACCCGCAGGCCGCGTGACTGCTCGAGCAGGCGCTTGAGTTTGGCCGCACCGAAGCCGCGCCTGGCCAGTTGTTGGCTCAGTACCTCCAGGGTGGGCAGTGTGACCAACGGGCGGTTATGCACAAACCCGGCGGCGCTCAAGTAGTCGAGCTTGCGCTGGCTGAATGCGCGGATCAGCTGTTCGGGTTCACCGCCGAGGTTGAAGTCCAGGCGGTTGAACAGCATCGCCGGAGCGGGGGCGATGGCGATGCCTTCGTAAAAGACCCCGGCGTCGGCCTCCACGATAATCCGCGTGCCTCCCGCCGGGGTCAGTTCGATCGCCATGGCGCGCAGGGTTCGGCTGTCATCGGTGCCCGCTGTCAGCCCGGTCAGCTCGACCACGCGGGTGTCGCGGTTGAGTTGATTGTCCAACTGATTGTTGGGCAGGCCGAATTGCGCTTCGTTGGCGATGAGCCGACCGGTGAGCTGGGGCTTGTAGGTCAGCGGCGCGGTCCTGGCCACTGGCGTCAGTTCAAAGCTGGTGCCTTGGGGCATCGCTTCGTACAGCCGGCGGTTGTGGACCAGCTTGCGCGGGTCAGGGCCGACGGCGGGGGCGGGGATTAGGCGCAGGTGCTCGATGGCCTGGGCGCGGCGTTGCTGGATCGAGGCGTTGAATGCGGTGAGTTTTTTGGTGAAGCAGATCAGTGGGATCGGGCTGCGTTTGCTGCGCGCCGCACCGCACAGGCTGTCGAAGCCTTCGGCGGCCTTGAAGTAGGCGGGCGAGGCCAGGTCGTCCAGGTGGGTCGGCGCCTGGTGCTCCAGGCGGAACAGGTTGTCGCCGTCGAGCAGGTCGGTGGCGTCGCGACGCACAATCAGCAGCGGCTGGGTGGCGAACAGCCGTTCGCTGACCAGCACCTGCTGCCCGCGGGCGTTCTGCATCGGCGCCACGCCAAGGGCGCTGTCCAGACGAAAGGTGTGGCTCGGCGGCCCATAGGGTTTGCCGGTGAACGGGTGGCACGGGTACCAGTGGTTTTTGTGCAGCAGCGCATTGATCCGCAGCAGGTCGCTGCCGCGCAGCAGCGTGCCGCTGCCGAGGTTGGCGCCGGCGAGCAGCCGGGGGTAGTCGAGCAGGAACCGGTCGGCGGTGCGACGTTGAACCTGTTCGATAGCCGTGTGGAGGATTTTCCGCGCGCCGCCGCTCAGCCGGATCACCCCGCTGCGAGCCAGCCTGAACAGGCCCGGAAGGCCGTCCAGCGGGTTCAGCGCGGTGTTGAGGAAGGCGCCGCTCAAGCGGGCCAATTGCAGCAGTTTGATCGGCAACGGCGCGGTTTTTTTCAACACCGCCAGGGACGCCGTGAGAAAGCGCTGGGTGGGGAACAGCAGCGCCAACAGGTCGATAAAGCAGGTGTAGCCGCCGTCGATGACACGGCGGGTGTCGCCGGAACCGAGGTCCTCGGCGCAGGACCAGAACGGCACGAGGGCTTTGAGGCGTGTCCACAACCGATCCCAGCGTTGTTGCATCTGCTCGCGCTGCGTGGTCCCCCGGGCTTGCAGGTGCAAGGCGTCGACTTCGAGGAAGAAGTGCTCGCGCACGATGGCTTGGGCAATGGCGCGGTTGAGCGTCGAACCATAGGTCAGCGCCGCCGTCGTCGGCGGCTGGGCGGGGGGCGGGCTGAATGACCACAGCGTCTGCACAATGACCTTGGCGCGCACCCCCGGCCGTGGCGGGCGCCCGTTGGCATAGGCGTCCCAGTCCAGCGGCAGTTCATCGCCCATCAGCAGTTGGGTGACCGGGCGGGTGGCGTGGGGAGTGCCGGTGGCCACCGACATCAGCGTGCCGCCCTCGCGGAATGCCAGCGGTGCGCCGCGGCGTTTGTCGACGCGGTTCAACAGCGGGAACAGCTCGTATTCCTGCACCGCGCTGGGCGATGTGCCGCGCAGGATCACGCCCATTCGGGCGCTGCGCGCCAACGCTTCCTCCGGGCTCAGCAGGGCGAGGTCTTTGCCGGGTTCTTTTTTCAGCACCAACAGCTGCAAGTCGGCCTGTTGCAGGTGGTGTCGGTCGGCCAGCGGCAGTTGCGCCAGCAGGTCTTCGATCAGGCTGCTGTAGGCCTGCTTCAGGCGTTCGATGTAGGCCGCGAACGCGCTGTCGAAGCGTTGATGGATGTTGCCCAGGCGCCCGAACGATGGGCGTAGTTGTGCCAGGTCCAGTTGGGGCTCGGTGGACTGCCAGCGGCTGTCGCCCAGTTGGCCATCCATGTGCAACTCCACCAGACTGTGCAGGCTGTAGTTCCGGCGCTCGTGATGGTGCATCGGGAAGCGCAGGCTGCCGCCGGCGAGCGGCGGGACGGGGCGCCACAGGCAGGCTTTGTCCAGCAGCGTCTGGTTGGGGAATAGGTTTTTCAGGTCGGCCAGGGCAATGCTGCGGCGGGTCGGTGGCGCGTCGGCAAAGGTGATCAGGGCTGCCTTCAAGGCGTGCAGGCGTTGGCTGAGGCGCAGCTTCAGCGCGTCGATTTCATGCGCGAGGTAGGCGGTGTTGTCGCGTTCGGGCAGTTCGCCCACGGTGATGGCCCAGTCGAGCAGGGTGCGGGTGGCGAGGTATTCGCGCCACTGTTGTTGCTGGCCGGTCGTGGCGGGCATGGATGCCAGGGCGAGCATGTCGTGGTAGCTCAGTTGGCGCGGTGAGCCGGGCGCCATGGCCTGCGCGATCAAGACCCCTTGCTTGAAACTCATCCAGGCGATCGAGCTGCGAAAGCGCATCGTCGCAGGCAGCCCGCGCACCAGAAACTCCGGCGCGGCGCCGGCCAGCAACAGGTGGGCGGCGAGGGGCGCAGCGCGGGTGGAGACCTTGCAGGTCCGCACCAAATGCAGTTCCAGGTCTTGGCGCACTTCGCCATGGGGCTTGCCCGCGTGGGCGCTCAGCTCGAAACCGGCGATGGGAGCGCCTGCTTCGCCGGCTCCAGGGTCGAGGTCGAGGATCAGGGCGCTCAACACCAACAGGTCGAGGCTGGTCTGGCTGGCGGCTTCGTCCGGGTGCTGGCCGTACCAGTGCAGCGCCGTCACCAGTTGTTGGCCCAACTGCCGCGCCGGTCCGCGCCGCAGCAGTTGTTTGAGCAAGTGGTCGGCCTGGGCGCGGATCGCGTCAGCACTCAGGTCGCCCAGCAGTGTGCCGCACAAGCGGTCAAGCAGGCGTGGGTGGCCATCGGGCAGGCCGTGATTGGCGGTGGCGAGAACGCTGTGGCGCTGTTCGCTGAGCAGTCGTACCGGCGAGTGAGTCGTGGCGCTCAACAGCCCATGATAGTCGTCGAACTCGGGGCGGCGGGGCAGGTTCATCTCCAGGGTTTGCAGGGTGTCCTGGGCTTCGTCGACGCTGGTCGGTGGGGCAAGATCATGCTGTTGCAGCAGTTGCTGGAGGGTGAAGGGGCCGCAGATGGGGTGCGGGACAACGGCGGGATGGTGCGGCGCGCCGGAGTCCGGTGCGGGGTGCAACGTCACGCTGGCCGTGTCGATCACGTGGTCGTTGGGCGGGGCTTGGATCAGGCCTTTCAAGCACTCGGCCATGACGTCGCGGTCATGGTCCTGGGCCAGCCACTGCTGGTGCTGCATCAGGGCGAGATCGGCGTTGGCCAGGTCGCTGACCGGCAGCGTGGTCAACGCCGTCGACTGGCGCAGCGTGTCGATCAGCACGCGGGCTTCGGCGGGTGTGTCGGGCACCGGCAGATCATGGCAATTGAGCAGTTGGGCGAGGCTGAACTGGCCGCTCTGGTGGACAAAGCTCCCCAACTGCTCGGCGACTTCGACCAGGTGTTCGAGCTGGCCGTCCAGGGGCAGCGCCAGCAGTTGTTCGATGCCGATATCCACCAGCCCGCCCCAGGCTTTTTTGCCGCTGAGCCGGCGTGTGGCGGGATCGAACATATACGTGCCGGGTTGCAGGCCGTCGACCGCTTCCAGCGCCAGGAACGACGGGCTGCGGGTGATGGCGTCGAGTAACGTGGCGCCGGTTTGCTGGGCGGTGGCCCAGAACGAACCGGAGTCGAGTTTGAAATAGCTCCTGTAGCAGGAAAACAGGCTGAAATCGTCGTCGTCGAGCAGGGTTTGCAGTTGGTCGGCGATCTGTTGCCGGTCTTGATTCAACCGCTTCAACCCGTCATCCAGCCCCGCCTTGGGCTCGGCGAAACTGTTCGATTGATCGAGTGCCTGGGAGATCACCCTGCGCTCGCCGCGATGCTCGGGGTAGGGATAGCCGTAGAAATTCAGCACCGATTGCGCCGGCAGTTCGAGCGGCGCGGTTTCGAGCGGCACGTCCAGGCCGGCCAGGTCCACCGGCAGGCGCGTGGCCCAGGCCCGCAGGTGTGGGCGGCTGAGTGCGCGGCGGTATACCTGCAGCCAGCAGCCCAGGGTGGAGTGCTCGGGCACGATCACTGTGGTGGAGTCGCCGTTTGTCAGGTGATTGAACAACGCGCTGATCAATTGGCCATCGGCGGCCAGGCGTCGTGCCCGGCCTTGTTGGAGTACGTCGAGGGTGGTCGGCATGGGGAGATCCTTTCGCTGGGATTGCCGTCCTGGCAATCGAAGCACCCCATGGTGAAGGGGCGGCCCGGCGGCGGGTATGGCGATGCTTCCCGTTCGGCCGTGGCCGGCTTCCGCGTTGTCCGCCCGATGGGCTGAAAGTATTGAAGCAGAGCCTTCGGCTGGGTATATACGGCCTAGGTAGGGGCATGACGCTGCACCAAAGCTGTGCAATACTCGGCGCGCGTCAAACGGAGAAAATCCTTACGCTATCCAGGTAATGCCCCTCCACAAAAGCCGCTTTTACCGCGAGTTCTCGCTGAATCTTGCCGTTTATTAAGTGAAAAACCCTGGGTTGAGCTTTTTATACTGCACCCCCGCTGAACTGGCCCTGGCCAGACGGGTTGGCCCATGAGGCGAACCCGGTGTGAGGCGTCCTGGCAGACCTGCTGCGACGTCGAGTACTCGGTGGCTTAATCCAATAACAAGACGAGGTTGTACCCCTATGCCAGTTGGCAACCACCTGCCTCATGGCGAGACCGCTCAGGGCGGCCCGCTGAAACGTGAACTGGGCGAACGGCATATTCGCCTGATGGCCCTCGGCGCCTGCATCGGTGTCGGCCTGTTCCTTGGCTCGGCCAAGGCCATTGAAATGGCCGGCCCGGCGATCATGCTCTCTTACATCATTGGCGGCCTGGCGATCCTGGTGATCATGCGCGCGCTTGGCGAAATGGCGGTCCACAACCCCGTCGCCGGCTCGTTCAGTCGCTATGCCCAGGATTACCTCGGCCCGTTGGCGGGCTTTCTCACCGGTTGGAACTACTGGTTCCTGTGGCTGGTGACCTGCGTTGCGGAAATCACCGCCGTGGCCGTGTACATGGGCGTCTGGTTCCCCGATGTGCCGCGCTGGATCTGGGCCCTGGCGGCCTTGATCAGCATGGGCACGATCAACCTGATCGCGGTCAAGGCGTTTGGTGAGTTCGAGTTCTGGTTCGCCCTGATCAAGATCGTCACCATCATCGCCATGGTGATCGGCGGCGTCGGCATCATCGCGTTCGGTTTCGGCAATGACGGCGTGGCGCTGGGGATTTCCAACCTGTGGGCCCACGGCGGCTTCATGCCCAACGGTGTGCAGGGTGTGTTGATGTCCCTGCAAATGGTGATGTTCGCCTACCTGGGCGTGGAAATGATCGGCCTCACCGCCGGTGAAGCGAAGAACCCGCAGAAGACCATCCCGAATGCCATCGGCTCGGTGTTCTGGCGCATTCTGTTGTTCTACGTCGGCGCGTTGTTCGTGATTCTGTCGATCTACCCGTGGAATGAAATCGGCACCCAGGGCAGCCCGTTCGTGATGACCTTCGAGCGTCTGGGCATCAAGACCGCCGCCGGCATCATCAACTTCGTGGTGATCACCGCTGCCTTGTCGTCCTGCAACGGCGGCATCTTCAGCACCGGGCGCATGCTCTACAGCCTGGCGCAGAACGGCCAGGCCCCCGCGACCTTCGGCACCACCTCGCGCAACGGCGTACCGCGCAATGCGTTGCTGCTGTCGATCGCTGCGTTGCTGCTGGGCGTGCTGCTCAACTACCTGGTGCCGGAGAAAGTCTTCGTCTGGGTCACCTCGATTGCCACCTTCGGCGCGATCTGGACCTGGGTGATGATCCTGCTGGCGCAGCTCAAGTTCCGTAAGAGCCTGAGCCCGGCGGAACAGGCGGGCCTCAAGTACCGCATGTGGCTGTACCCGGTCAGTTCCTACCTGGCATTGGCGTTCCTGGTGCTGGTGGTGGGCCTGATGGCGTACTTCCCGGACACCCGCGTCGCGCTGTATGTCGGCCCGGTATTCCTGGTGCTGCTGACGGTGCTGTTCTACACGTTCAAATTGCAACCGACCCAGGTTGCCCAAGGCGTCGCGCGCTCGGCGTAACGCTTGTTCAAGGCGGCCTGTGGCGCACAGGCCGCCTTGATGCGCTCAGTCGCGCGGCAACGCGTGAAGGGCGGCGTCCGTCAACTGGCCGATGAGGCGGTTGCGCTCGGCGGTCTGCGTGTCGATCAGCGCTTGCAGGCGGTCGAGGTGTTCATCGGAGTGTTTGTCCGGCAGCTCCTTTTGCAAGAGCCCGATCTTGTAGCGGGTCACTTCCTTGATCGTCAAGAAGGGCGCGGGAAAGCGTCGTTCCAGGTAGTCGAGCCAGAAGTCGCAGGTTTTGTATGCGTTCACCAGCCCAGGGGAATCCTTCAACCCGCGCAGCATTTGACGCGCCTGTTGGACATCGTTGTCGACCACGCCGTACCCCTCCACTGAATACAACATTTGGTCCGCCTGGACCGGCAGGTTGAATTCCTCGCGCAACATCACCCGATAGAACAGGGTGATTTCGGCGGGGTCCGGCGAACGCCCTTGCGCGGTCAAGCGGCTGATGTGATCGTCGGCGAACTGGTCGAGCTGCTCCAGGTAATACACTTGTTTGGCCAGGCCGAGCAGTTCGCGGTCGATGCGGTTTTCGTCGTATCGAGCGAGGGTCTGATGCACTCGGTGCATGAGCTCCATGTTGTTGAACAGCAGTATGGCGCCGTCGCCACAGGTGCCCGCCGCATGGGTGTTGAGGAACACTTTTTCGCGCAGCTCGGTGGAGTTGCTCAGGCCATCGAGCAGGTTCCAGACCCGGAATGTCAGTTTTTTACGTGCATTTCCAGCGATGGTGTACTCCAGAGACTTGGTCAAGTCCGCCAACACTCTGAAGACATCATCGGGACGGGCGCCTTCATGGCTTGACAGACCGTTCCACAGTTCTCTGGCGCTGTCGTGTTTAAAGGGTTTCAGGTGGACCAGCCAAGGCAAAATGCCGCGTTCGGCGGGCGGCGTGTGGGCGATGCCGGGGAGGGAGCCCCCTACGGCCATGCCAATGTCGACTTGGTATTGCCTAATGCGCTGCAAGGTTTGGGGCGACAGCGGATTGTCATGCAGGAACGTCGAACGATTTCGGATGATGGCTCTGGGGTGGGTAAACACGCGCTCGGGAATGCTGGAGATCTGGTTTTCCTGCAAGTACAGGGTGTTCAGATTCGCGTGATCTGCGGCGCCGATCGGCCATTGTTGGGTATGGGTTGCTCTTAAATCCAAGGTCGAGAGTTGGCTCATTCGCGTGACGTCGAGCGTGATCCCCAGGGGGTTGTAACCCAGGTTGAGGTTTTCCAGGTTGACCATGGCGGCGAGGCGTGCGGCGGACTCCTCGGTTAAAACCAGCGCGTTGCCTTCCAGGTTCAGGCGGGTGAGTTGCGTCATCTGAGTGATGGCGCTCGGTAGCTCGCTCAACTGGCAGTCGATTTGCAGGGCCCGTAAGCCTGGGAAGAGCGCGAGGAATGTATGGCCCGAGGCGGGGAAGCTGTCCCCGGCGATACTCAGGTGCTCGATGTGCTCGAAGCCCCTGAACCCGTTGATAAAGGCCGCCGTGGGCAGATCGATGGTGTCCAGTTGCAATGTCAATGACTCCGCATGAAACAACCCATCGATGTAGACCTGTGGCGGCTCATCCCGTCGCCAGGCCCTGCGCAGTGTGTTGGCGATATGGCGACGACGGCCCAGATGGAGGCCCAGTGGGTCGGTTTCGTCGTTGTCGGTGTCACGAGGGGTGTCGCTCCAGCGGGTCAGTTCAATGTCCATGAAGCTGTATTCGGCCTGGCGTCGGTCAAGCTCGATCAGGGCGGCCGGCTCATCCAGGTTGAGCCAGCGGATGAAGGCGCGGGCGGTGTCATTGTCGAACCGGGGGTAGAGTTCCTGGACCCTGCTCACCAGGTCCGGCGCGCGATTACCGCCGAATGGCCACAGCCAGTTCCAGACGGGGTACACCAGAAATGAGCGATCCAGGCCCATCGGCGGTTGCAGCCAGGGTTGCAGGTGCGGCAGGTCCAGCAGGCTTTTTATCGCCACGCGCTGGGACAGCGCCAGCTTGGCGATCTGCTCCTGAAGTGGCGCGAGGTCGTCTTCATGTGTGATTCCCAGCGTGCTCCGTTCGGTGTCGGTCAACGTCTGGATGATGGCTGACAGCAGGTTGCTGCCGCTGCCGACGGGCGCGGCGAGAGGCGCTCCTTGTGAGTCGTAGGCGTGGTAGACCTGGTGTTGCTTGACCAGCACTTTTTGGCGCGTCCCGGCCGGGTTGCCGGCGGCTTCGATGCTGGAGCCGCTGAAGTGTCGGTCGCGGACTTCGATGTGCAGGTCGCTGGGCCAGCCGGGCACGGTGTTGAGCAGGTGCAGGATGATCCGGTCGCTGTCCGGGTTGATCAGGTTGTCCAGGTACAAGCCCTCGAAGGCGCGGTTCAGACGCACCTCGTGGGCGGTCAGTCGGGCTGTTTCGCCGAGGCGCAGGCTCACCTTGCCGTGTTCGTGCAGTTGCTTGAGTTCGCGGGGCGTTGCGTGGTCGAGGATGCTGTCGACGGTGTTGTTGGGTAAGTCGGCATGTGCGGCCTTGAAGCGTTCGCGCGCGACGTTGGGGCTGCGGTGCTCGCTCTCTTGGTAGAGCGAATTGAACAGATGGTTGGTTTCTTTCTCGGCGAACTCGACGATTTTTTTCACCAGTTTGAACAAGCGCTCTTCAGCGGAGCTGGGCAATTCGCCCAACAAGGCATTGATCAGCGTGTCGTAGCCGGTGAGTTGGTTCAGCAGGCGGGCGTCCCTGTAGTCCTGCTCGGTCACGAGGATTGTTTCAGCGTTCGGGCCCGCACTGGCCGGGTATTGATAGCGCACCTCGTTCCCGGGGCCGACGATCTGCAGTCTGTGGTTGTCCGGCCATCCCTGCAACGCGGAGATCACCAGCAATTGCAGGGCCGGCTCGGCTTCCTGGGTGTTGGGGTTCACCCGCAGTGCATTGATGAAGTGTTGAATCTGTTGCTCGATCTTGAAGCGTTTGCAGGTGTCGGCCAACAACGGCGGCACCGGGTGGGTGGCACGGTGTACCTGGCGCAGCACGTGGTCCGGGGTGTCGGTCAGGGCGAGGATTTGACTGGCCCGTTCCTGCGTAAACGCGTAGTCCTCGTGCCCCAGGCGGTGGAATAGCTGGTGGGTGTCCCAGGTCATCGGGTTCTCGCTGGCCAGGCGCCAGGTGCCCTGGCCGTTGTGCTCCAGGAGCGGGGTGTCGACACCGATTTTTTTCGGGTGCTTGAGCCGCCATTTGAACAGCGTTTTATCGAAGACGATGCGGAACAGGCTGCCGAACAGCGGCAGGTATTCGTTGCCCTCAATCATGAAGATCCCGTCGGTCCTGGGTTTGAGGCCAGGTGACAGCATTAGGTTGTGTTGGTAGGGCACCAGCGAGCCATTGACCAGGCTGACGTGACCTTGGGGGTTGCGTCGGGCGCTCATGTTGTCCCCCAGGGTTTTGCGCAGGCCCTTGGCGTCGGTGACACTGCTCATGCCCAGTTGTTGACGTTCGTGGGGGTGGAGCACCGAGGCGATGGCCAGGTAGAAGCTGTCTTGGGCGGGTGAGACGGGGATTTCACTGTCGTTGCGGATGTCATAGGCCTGGTAGCGACCGCCGGGGTGCAAGCGCAGGTTGACGGTGAGGTCGTCCGCACCGCTGGGCACGAAGGTCTCGCCCTGGCTGACATCCGTGACCACGAAGGGACGCTTGAGGGTGTCGCGGATCAGCGCGCCGGCAAATTCCCGGGCCCAGAGGTCAGTGTCGGCATTGAAGTCGCGGGGGTTGTACAGGCTGTCGATCACCGCGTCGATGCGCAACGCGGTACGTTGGCGATCGAGTGTTTCAACGAACGCTACCGGCAAGGTGCCACCGCTCAGAAACGCCTCTTGCTGGCGTGCTGTCAGCGGGTGCTCGGCGAGCAATCGCGCAAGGTTGGCGGCGGTCAGGGGCGGGTTCAGGTCGCGCAGTTTTTTCAACAGGGGCGTGACGGTAATCAAGGCCGGTGACACCTTGACCGGCAGAAACCGTCTTGCCGCCGGTGCGGCGGCGAGTTCCGCTTTTTCGTAGCCCCAGTAATCGAACAGCGCCGAAAACAGCGCGTGGCGCTCGAGGCTTGCCAATGCGCCAACCTGTTGGCGTACGCTGCTGACGCGCGCGTCCTCGGATGCGTTGGGTTGGTCCTCTTTACCCAGGGCCGAGTCGCGTGGTTGCTGGCGGATGATCAGTTGAAGCAGGTGCTCGTTGCCCTCGGGGCCGCTGCCCGCGTCGTTGAGGTCTGTGTAGCTGCCATCCTCGCGGCGCTTGAGGTTGATGGCATGGGCGCGTGGGGGTGGTTGCTCGGTTTTGCCGTAGGTCTCGATCCGCGTGCCTTGTGCATCGTGGATATGCAGCAGGGTGTCGGTCGGCCAGCCGTTGAGTTGGGTCAGCAGGCAGAAGACCGTGCTGTCGGCATGCGCCGGCAGTTGGCCGGGTTGGGGGAACCGCTCGATGATTTGCTGGATGACCTGATCGACCTGCAGTCGCCGGGCGCCTTCGATCAGGTTCAACGGTGCCGGCTGGGCGCGCCACACGCGATCCAGCGTATCGCGAGTGGTGGCGGTGCTGCGTAGCATGTGTTCAAGGTCGGCCGACGGGATCGTCGACGCCCCGTTGGGCAGCATGCGTTGCAGCAACTCCGGGTTGGACAGGAGATGGGCATTGTGCAGATCGAAGGTCCAGGCCTGGAGCTCTGGGGCGAATATGATCGCTGGGGTGTAGCCGTCTTTACCGCGTGTGAGTACATAGCGTTTGTGCGCGTCGTCGAATTTGACTTCGATCAGCACGTCCAGCTCGCCCTGGCGCAGTTTGGCGTAGAGGTGACCCTCGACCACGTAAATGCCCAACGCGTTGGGCGTGATACCGTTGACCAGGCGCTGGTTGTCGTGGGCATACGGTTGGGCGTCGGCTTTCCAGAGCCCATGGCTGCCGTCGGCGCGCGTGATTTTGTACGGGTTGCCGAGTTTTTCCAGGTACGCGTGCATGCGTTGGCGATGGGCCCTTCCGGCGGTTGAGATCAGCTTGCCGCTGACGGCCAGGTCGGTGACATCGGCCAGCGCCGAGGCAAATCCGCTGGCTTCGCCCTTGGCCAGCTCATTCACGCCTTGGGCGGCGCTGTAGGTCAGGCTGCCCATGACCGCGAGTTGCATGACCCGGTTCATGCCGGTGACGCCGCCGGGCAATGGCGTAAGCAGCATCTGCAGCACTTCACCGGCAATCGCCGCCGCCGCATCTTTGAGGGCTTGCCAGTCTTTTTCCGAGCGGGTTTGCGCCAGTGTGTCGAGGTCTGACTGAAAGCGCTGGATCTGGCGATAGGCACACGCCTGCACCAGGGTGATTGCGCGCCCGGATTTGATGTCGGTGTTGAAGCGGATGTTGTCCAGGGTCTTTGTTGAGAAGGCCAGGTGAAAACCGTCGTACACATAAGCGCCTAACCAACTGAACCCCTTCAGATGCGGCGCTTTGTTGATCAGTGATCTGAACACCGACAGCCCGATCAACGGCAATTGCCGGGAGAACCAGCCCAAGTCTTTTTTCGCGTGGCTGTCAGTGAGTTGTGTGCGAAACGCGTACTCGGCGGCCTGGGCATCGTCGTGGTATTGCAACGCCCCGCCGGGACGGAAAGGGAAGTAGGACAACACGCCCAGGCTGGCCACGCGAATCAGCATTAAGGGCACGGGGATGCAACTGTCCCAGGGGACGAAGGGCACGGAGATCAGGGGGGTGATACCGGAGCTCAGGTTCAGCGTGTCGAACGGCAATTGCGCACCAGTGCCTTCGATGGCGGCGTTGAGTCGCGTGTAGATCTCGAGGGTGACGCCGGTAGTGGCACGGTTGCGGTAGGCTTCGATTACGTCGAACAGCAGGCTGGCCTTGGCCGACGCCTCGAACAATGGGCGCAACGGCCCGCCCGGCGCCATGGCGGTACGGGCTTTGTCGCGCAGTTGAGCGCCCAGGTCCAGCGTGCGGGCGGCTTCGATGAAGGCCAGTGCGCCCAGGCTTCTGTCGTTGTCCGGCCCCACGATATAGCTGGCTTCCACCAGGCTGAAACCCGAGTCCCCGTGAATGGAGTGGGTGAAACCGTAGTTGAGGCAGGCCGCTTCCCACAGCGACATGTGCTTGAGATGCTCAATGTAATGGAAGTCGTAATGGGCCCGACGATAGCGCGCGGCGGGCAAGGGCACGGTATTGAGCGGAAGGAGCGGCTGCGGCGGGTCCCAGGGGAAGCCCTGCTCCCGTTTCTCTTTGTAGCGGGTGAACAGGGTGTATTGCTCGGGATCGCGCCCGCCGATTTTTTCCCGCAGTTGCGCAAGGCCTTGAGTCTTGAAGTCGCGGGTCAGCGCTTGCTGGGCGTGTTCCAGAGCGGTCAAGGCGCTCAATGCCTCGCGTTGCAACCTGACGTAGCGGGCTTTTTCCTGTGGGTTCAAGCTGCTCATGGCTTGAATCACGTTGTTCTGAATCTGCTCAAGGGCTTGTTGCCGTGACCAGGAACTGCTGGACTGCAAGTTGCCTGATAACCCGTTGAGTCGTTGATAAGTTGACATCAGCCATACCCTTTCACGATAAGTGGAAGGGCATGGAAGCACCGTCGCGAAAACGGCCGGGGCTATCTATTTAATGATGACGTGGGCAGTGAGCGACGCGCTTGCAACCTGCTGTCCAGGCGTTTGTTGAATTCCAGCCAGGTCGCCAGAGCGCCCATCAACACCACGCCTGCCAACGCGCTGAATAGCTGCATGGCCAACGCGTCGCCGGCCAGGGCGTTGAGCATGTCCGCCAGCGGTGCGAGCAGCACGCCGAGACAGAACACCTCCAGGGAATAGCGGCCCATGCGGCAACTCTGTTGCGCCAGCCAATGGCGGGTCCAGCCGGCATGGGGCAAGAGCTTGGCGGTGACATAAGCCAGCGCCAGGAAGTGCACCAGGCGCACCGGCGACAGGTCGGTCTTGCTGATGGGGTACAGCCGTTCGCTGAGCCACGCGGGCATCAGCGCGTCATGCACCTCGGGCCAGCGCCAGGCCAGCGTGATGATCGCGGCCAGCAGCGAGTAGCCCGCCGCTGCCACAAACAGCGGCTGACGCAGCAGCGCGCGGCGCTCTGCCGGGCGTGGCCGGCGGGCATGAATCGCCGCCGCGCCGCCGAGCACAAACAGCAACTGCCAGGTGACGGGGTTGAAGTACCACACGCCATCGGCAATCGCCCGCAGGTTCCAGCCCATCCACGGCGCCAGCAGGTACACGCTCAACGACACGGCCACCACCGCCCAGGTCTGGCGCAGCAGCAACGGCAGCACCAGCGGCAACCCGCCGAGCAGCACGATGTACAGCGGCAGCGGGTCCATCAGGTTGGGCTTGAAGCGCAACAGCAATTCATCGGTGAGCGCTTGCTGCGGGTGGGTGACGAAGTGCGTCAGGCCCATCTCTTCGACCAGGTCGCGGGTTTCCACATGGCTGTTGGCGAAGAACACGATGCCCATCAGCATCGCCAGCAAAAAGATATGCACCACATACAGCACCCAGGCGCGCCGCAGGATTTTCAGCGAGGCGATCCAGTAGCCGTCGCGTTGCAGGACGTTGCCGTAGGCCAAAACGGCGGCGTAACCGGCGAGGAACACAAACACCTCTGCCGCATCGCTGAAACCGATGTTGCGCAGGGTGATCTGGCCGAGGGGGTTGTGGGGGACGTGATCCCAGAAAATGAAGATCAACGCCAGGCCCCGAAAAAAATCGATGCGCGGGTCGCGTCCGTTCAGCATGGCAGCGGGCTCTTGTACGAAAGGTTTAGTAATGACTGGCGCGCGCGGCTGTTGTCTTACGCCGCACGTCGAGCGGGCGCAGGTTGGCGGTATTTGTAAGCGATTGCAAAGGCTGGGTATTACTGAATGTCTCAATGGCGTGGGGGGCTACCTGTTAATTCTGACAGTAGACGGACCGCAGGCGCCGTGGCTTGCTAGAGCAAGGCCTGACGGGGCAACGGTATGACCAGATTGTGGAAGGGATTCTCCAGCTACACAGTGATTGGCATCGCCAATACGCTGATCCATTGGCAGCTGTTTTTCGTGTTCCGGGCCGCATTGGAGCTCAGCCAGGCGGTGAGTAATGTCCTCGCGTTTTGCGTGGCAGCGTCCTTTTCGTTTTATGTCAACGCGATCTACACCTTTGCCATGCCCCCTTCGCTGCCGCGTTACGCGCTGTTCATGGCCTGCATGGGCGGTGTGAGCCTGGGCGTGGGGTGGCTGGCGGATCGTTGGCAGGTGCCGGGGATTCTCACCGTGGCGGTGTTTTCGCTGATCAGCCTGGTGTGCGGGTTTTTGCTGTCCCGGTGGGTGGTGTTTCGCGAGCGTGGGCAATGAGGGTCTCGCTGGTGGTGCCTGTGTATAACGAGGAGCAGGCGCTGGGCGTGTTTTACCGCAGCGTGCGGCAAGAGGCCTCGTTGCACGAGCAGACGCTTGAGATCGTGTTTATCAACGACGGCAGTTCCGACCGCACCGCCGAGCATGCCCGGGCTATCGCCTTGGCCGATAGCGGCGTGGTGCTGATCAACTTCTCGCGTAACTTCGGCAAAGAAGCCGCGCTGTTCGCCGGGCTCGAATATGCCACCGGAGATGCGGTAATCCCGATGGACGTGGACCTGCAAGACCCGGTCGAGGTCATCCCGCACCTGTTGGCCGAATGGCAAAAAGGCGCCGACGTGGTATTGGCCAAACGCAGGGATCGCTCCAGCGACGGCTACCTCAAACGCCGCAGTGCGTCGCTGTTCTATCACCTGCTCAATCGTATTTCCTACACACACATTGAAGAAAACGTCGGCGACTTCCGGTTGATGGACCGCAAGGTGGTGGACGTGATCAAGGCCTTGCCCGAGCAGCAACTGTTCATGAAAGGCGTGTTGTCCTGGGCCGGCTTCAACGTCGCGATTGTCGAGTACGACCGCGCGCCCCGTGCTGTCGGCCAGAGCAAGTTCAACGCCTGGAAACTGTGGAACCTGGCACTGGATGGAGTCACCTCGTTCAGCACCTTGCCGCTGCGGTTGTGGAGCTATATCGGCGGCGGTATTTCGCTGCTGGCGCTGGTGTACGCCGGGTATCTGGTGGTGGACAAAGTGTTGTTTGGCAATGCGGTGCCGGGGTATCCGTCGTTGATGACGGCGATCTTGTTTTTGGGTGGGGTGCAACTGATCGGGATCGGGATATTGGGCGAGTATGTGGGGCGGATTTATATGGAGGCCAAGCATCGGCCGAGGTATGTGGTGAAGGATGTGTTGAATAGTTCAGGTAAATGTCAATTTCAAAGGCCGGATAATGAATCGGAGATGAGTAAGTGAACCTAAAAAATACGTTGGCTTCAATTGGGTTTACGCGTGATTTGCCTTTTTTTTTAATGATTGTCGGGCTTGCTGTAGCACTCCGATTCTATAACTTAACGGGTGCGTCTATCTGGTCTGATGAGGCATTTAGTCTGTTGTTTGTCACGTATTCGTACTCTGATATATGGGTGTTGAGCACTGTGGATGTTCACCCGCCTCTTTATTATTTTATACTGCGGGCCGTGATGCAGGGGGCGGGCAGCGATAGCTTAATCTGGATGAGGGGGTTCAGTGCAGTCGTAGGCGTCCTGAATGTAATTTTGGGTATGGTATTAGCCAGGCTGATCTCTACGCGCCGGGCATCCTTGATAGCCGGGTTATTTCTTGCCTTGTTGCCTATTGCAGTGCGCTATAGCCAGGATGTACGCATGTATGCGCTGATGGGGTTGTTACTAACGGCTGCCACAATCGCACTGGTGTGTTGGGTCAGGGATTCTGCCAGAACAGGCTACTTGGTGATCTATGTGTTACTGATGGGGGCGGGGTTTTATACTCATTATTTTGCAGTGTTTTGTGCGCTTTCACACTGGCTGTACATTGTGTTTCTGCAGTTTCGCAAGCCTGGAGTGAATAGCTATATATCAGCTCCGGCTTGGTGGTTGGCAAATATTGCGATCGCTCTGCTATTTGCCCCCTGGTTACCGAGCTTTATCAATCAGACTCATAACACTTGGGCGATAGGGTGGATTTCAGAGGTAACGTGGTACAGCTTGCCTTCCGCAATATGGCGATTTCTTATATTAGAGGATGCTAAGGATTATCAGAGCGTGGTTTATTGGATGTTGCCCGTGGTGTGTTGGATAAGTGGTTTGGCAGTTCTTTTCAATGACAAAAGCAAATGGTCTTCTCAGGTGTTAATTGCTGTGTGTTTTTTTGTTCCTGTGCTAGGGGGTTTTCTCATCTCTTTGGTAAAACCTTTGTTTGTAGAGCGATATTTGTTTTTTTCGGCAGTAATGCTTGCTGTTGTTATGGCTGTGGCCGTTGATAAAATTAAAAATGCGGTGTTGTTTGTAGTCTCGACTATGGTATTTTTAAGTGTTGAAATTTTTGGATTGATGAATTTTTATTGGGGTGAAACCACAATGAATAATCCAAGTAGGGTTCAGGTTGATAAAATGAATGAGCTGATGCTTGAGTATGAGCAAGGGCGTAGGCCGGGCGATGCAATAATTGTATATGATCCCTATATATTTTACGCTGCAATTTATTACGATAAAGGCAGAAGCAGGGTTTTATTATATACGCCGCCTACTTCGGATGGGCGATCAGGCCGACCCAATGGCAAAGGTTTTTCTATGCCGATGGATAAATATCCAGAGAGCACTTATGTCGATAGCTTTGAAGGGCTTATCCCGCCAACTCGTCGCGTATGGTGGATCGCAAATTTTGAGCAGGCGCAGCGGTCCGCCATTCGATTTCCCCATAACTGGCGCTCTGTACATCAAGAGCGTAAAGGTGATCAGATTCTTGAGCTTTATGTTATATGCGAAGCGAATCCGATAACTGATGTTGAGGTATGCGAGTAAGCCGCTGATGATGAATGTCGGCGGCTGCCCCTGTCTTTTTCCTGTAGGTGTTCGTATGGGGAGGAGGCAGGATTGTGCTCAAGCCACTTTTACTTCACTGGGCTCAAAACTATCCGCCCGCGCCATCTGCCACATGCGCGAATAAAACTCGCCGTTCACTTCCCCAGTCAGCAATTCCCCAGGCTTGAGGAACACATGCAGCTGTGAGAACAGCTTGATCTCGGTCGCCGACATGCGTCGCACCAGATGCTTGGCCGACAGTTGCGACGGGTGTTCCAGGCCCGCTGCCGCGAGCATTTCGGCCAGGGCCTTGAGGGTGTTGCGGTGGAAGTTGAACACGCGCTGGGCCTTGTCCGGCACGACCAGGGCGCGTTGGCGCAGTGGGTCCTGGGTGGCGACGCCGGTCGGGCATTTGTTGGTGTGACAGCTTTGCGACTGGATGCAGCCGATGGCGAACATGAAGCCGCGCGCCGAGTTGGCCCAGTCGGCGCCGATGGCCAGGACGCTGGCGATGTCGAAGGCGCTGACGATCTTGCCGCTGGCGCCGAGTTTGATCTTGTCGCGCAGGTTCAAGCCCACCAGGGTGTTGTGGACGAACAACAGGCCGTCGCGCAGCGGCACGCCGATGTGGTCGGTGAACTCCACGGGCGCGGCGCCAGTGCCGCCCTCCTTGCCGTCGACCACGATAAAGTCGGGGAGGATGCCGGTTTCGAGCATGGCCTTGGCGATGCCCATGAATTCCCACGGATGACCGAGGCAGAACTTGAAGCCCACCGGCTTGCCGCCGGACAACTCACGCAATTGGGCGATGAAATGCATCAACTCGATAGGCGTGGAAAACGCGCTGTGGCGCGACGGCGAGACGCAATCTTCGCCCATCAGGATGCCGCGTGTCTCGGCGATTTCCTGGGTGACCTTGTGCTTGGGCAGAATCCCGCCATGGCCAGGCTTGGCGCCCTGGCTCATTTTGATTTCAATCATGCGTACTTGCGGGTTCTGGGCCTGCACCGCGAAGCGTTCCGGGTCGAAATGGCCGTCGCGGGTACGGCAGCCGAAGTAGCCGCTGCCCAGTTCCCAGGTCAGGTCGCCGCCGTTTTCGCGGTGGTAGGGGCTGATGCTGCCTTCGCCGGTGTCGTGGGCGAAGTTACCCAGCTTGGCGCCCTGGTTGAGCGCGCGGATCGCGTTGGCGCTCAGAGAGCCGAAGCTCATGGCCGAGATATTGAATACCGAGGCCGAGTACGGCCGCTTGCATTGCGGGCCGCCGACCATCACACGAAACGAGCTCGGGTCAGTCAACGGCGCGGGGCGCATGGAGTGGCTGATGAACTCGAAGCCCGACTGGTACACGTCGATCAAGGTACCGAAGGGTTTGTCGGCGGTTTCGTTCTTGGCGCGCGAGTAGACCAATGAGCGTTGCGCCCGGGAAAAGGGCAGGGCGTCGCTGTCGGACTCCAGCAGGTACTGGCGGATCTCCGGGCGAATGCCCTCGACCAGGTAACGGATATTGCCCAGGATCGGGTAGTTGCGGCGTATCGCGTGGCGGCTTTGCAGCAGGTCGAAGAGGCCGAGCAGGCTGAGGACGCCGGTGACCAGGGTAATGGGCCATAACCATTCATGTTCGACAAAGGGCAGGCTGGCGAGGGTAAACATCACGCATACGGCAAACACCGCGTAGCGGCTTAGCAAGGACAGGCTCATACGGTTACCTTGGGATCGGACTCTTCTGGTCGGTGCGGCATTCTGCGCCAGTAAGGAAACCCTGAACAACCTGTAGGTGCATTCGCTTGGGTCGCATAGACACGGCGGACTGGCCCGATATAGACAGTTGGCGTGAGGCGTTCCGGCCTTACCTCTAAGGCCGTTCCAGTGTCTGGAGCGGCTTTTTTTGACGGCGGCACTGACCGCTCGTCGCCCTCCCTCAGCGCCTATTCAACTGTCGGTTGAATATATCGACAACCCATGTAGAACTGGTCATTAACGAATAACGTTAAGCATTAAGCGATGATCAGAAGCTTTAAATGCGCCGAAACCCCAAAACTGTTTGAAACCGGTCGAACCCGACGTTGGTCCGCTGTCGTTTCCGTGGTGGAACGACAGCTGAGCATGCTGGATGCGGCGGTTGAACTCGCTGACTTGCGCTCACCGCCCGGGAATAGGCTGGAACCGTTATACGGTGACAGAGGGGGGCAACACAGTATCCGAATCAATGGTCAATTCCGGGTCTGTTTCATTTGGGGGCCTCACGGCCCTGAAAATGTTGAAATTGTGGATTACCACTGAGGTGAATGATGTTTAAGAATGGCATGCGACCTGTACATCCTGGGGAAATACTCAAGGAAGAGTACCTGGAACCGCTGGGCCTGACCGCAGCCGCTCTCGCAAGGGCGCTGCATGTTTCCGCCCCTACGGTGAATGACATTGTATTGATGCGTCGGAGCATCAGTGCGGACGTTGCATTACGCCTGGCAGTCGCGTTGGAGACATCTGCACAGTTCTGGCTGAACCTGCAGACCGCCTATGATCTGCGCACTGCGGAAATTGCCAAAGGCGCCCAGATTTACAAAGAAGTCGAGAGAGTTGCGCATTGCGCATGAGCTCGTATCGGGTCCTATTCGAACTCGATGGAAAGTTCGGGCGTTGATCCAACCGTTGCGTGATGCTTTTTCGAACGGGCCTACACCGCTGTTTGGCGAATGGGCAGCACTACCCGGAACGTGGTGCCTTTGCCCAGTTCGCTGCTGACGGAGATTTCGCCATGGTGTTTCTTGACGATGCCGTAGGAGAGTGACAGCCCCAACCCCGTGCCTTCGCCCACCGGCTTGGTGGTGAAGAACGGATCGAAGATTTTCAGCTGGGCGTCCGGGGCAATCCCGCAGCCGTTGTCCGCGATTTCCAGCCAGATGTTCTCGCCGTCCACGCCGTTGCTGATGGTTATGGTGCCGCGCTCCGGCCCGATGGCTTGCGCTGCGTTGATCACCAGGTTCATCACCACTTGGTTGAGCTGCGAGGCCAGGCATTCGATTTCCGGCAAGGGCGCATAGTGCTTGATGACGTCGGCTTTGTACTTGAGCTCGCTGGCGACGATGTTCAGGGTCGAATCGATGCCTTGTTGCAGGTTTGCCCACTGCCAGGTCTGGTCGGTGTCCACTCGGGAAAAGTCTTTCAAGTCCTTGACGATCTGCGCCACACGGCCAATGCCTTCCTTGGATTCGTGAATCAGTGTCGGAATATCTTCCCTGAGAAAGTCCAGGTCCAGGCGTTGGCGCAGGGCTTGGAGCTGATCATCGCCGATCGCGGCTTCGGCCTGGCGGTAGGCATCGAGCATCTGCTGCAGCTGTTTGAAATAGCCTTCGAGGGTGCCGAGGTTGGAGGAAATGAACCCTACCGGGTTGTTGATCTCGTGCGCCACGCCCGCGGCCAGTTGCCCCAGGGACGCCAGTTTTTCCGATTGCACCAACTGGCTTTCGAGCTGTTTGCGTTCGTCGATCTCCTGTTGCAGGGCCTGGCTGGCCTGGGTCAGCGCTTGGGTACGCTGTTCCACCAACAGCTCCAGGTGGCTGGTTTGCAAGGACGCGCGGCGGGCCATGTCCCATTTGGCGGTCAGGGTGTTGGCCATTTGCTGGACTTCGATATTGTCGAACGGCTTTTTCAGGATCAGCAGCCGGTCATGGGCACGCAGGCGAAACAGCAGCTCTTCCCAGGAATAATCCGAGTACGCCGTACACACCACCACCTGCAGGTTCGGGTCGACCTTCCACAGTTCTTCGATGGTTTGCGCGCCGTCCCAGCCCTGGGGCATACGCATGTCGACGAAGGCCAGGGCATAGGGCAGTTGCGCCGCCATGGCCGCCTCGAGCAGTTGTAAACCTTCCTGCCCACCGTAGGCGGAGTCCAGCTCGAACAGCGGGCTTTGCGGCTGTTTGTCGCTGGTGCCGAACAGCGCGGCTTCCATCGCGTCCAGGGCCTGGTTCTGTTCCAGGGGCGGCTTGAGGATCTTGCGAAAATCTTCGTGAATCGAGGGCGTGTCGTCGATCAGCAGAATGCGCCGGTTCGGTGGTTGGTTCATGCGGGGCCTGCAGCATCGTTGAGGGGGATTTGCAAGGTGAACAGCGCGCCTTTGCCCGGACCATCGCTATAGGCGGTAAGCCGGCCATTCATTTCAATCGCCGCCAGGGCGCAGCTGTGCAGACCGAAGCCATGACCTTCCTTGCGAGTGGTGAAGCCGTGGGTGAAGATCCGCGTCATGTTTTCGGCGGGGATGCCTTCACCTTCGTCTTTGACGCTGATTTGCAGGATGTTGTCCTCTACCGTCTGGATCGACAACGTAATCTGCCGAGGCCGGTCGGTCAGGTTGGACATGGCGTACTTGGCGTTGCTGATCAGGTTGACCATGATCAGCAGCAGCCGGTGTTTGTCGGCCATGATCTGCGGTACGTCGGCGTATTCCTTGACCACCGTCACATGATGGCGATTCAGCGCGCCGGAATTCATGCGCAGCGCGTCGTCCATCAGGGCGCTGACCTGCAAGGGCTCCAGCACGCTGGAAACGCCGGCGTAGGATTGCTGGGTGGAGACGATGTCCTTGATGTGGTCGACGCTTTTGCTCAATTGCGCCAGCTCGTCGGTCAGGCCCTGTTGCTCGACGGCGATGGCTTCCACCAATTGGTTGAGGTAGCCCGGCAGCAGTTTGCCTTTTTCGTCTTCGCGCAGGTAAGTGCCCAGGTCATCGGGGTGTTCGTTGATCAACTGCATGGCCTTGCCCAACCCCAGTGCTTTGCTGGTGCGCAGCTTACGGGCGACCAGGTCGGCGGAGATGTTCACGCTGTTGAGCACGTTGCCCACGTTGTGCAGCACATTGGTTGCGATTTCCGCCATGCCGGCCTGGCGGGCGCTGTCGAGCAGTTCGCTTTGCGCATCCCTGAGCTGGCGCGTGCGTTTTTCCACGCGCTGTTCCAGGCTGGCATTGGCGGTGTGCAGGGCGCGGTTGACGCGGTTGATCACGGTGAAACTGCGCAACAGCCTGATGGCCAGGTACAGCAGCAATGCCACTAGCAGGGTGGAGAACACCAGCAAGTAGTTGTGATACTTCTGGTCGATCAGGTCGGCGGCCTGCTGATCCTGGTTGAGGTGGGTGGTCAGTTCGTCCAGGCGTTCGGCCACGGGAACCGCGGCGATGCGTTCCAACAAGGTGTTGACCAGCGGCTGTTCGCGCAGGATCAGCGCGACGTGGTTGCTGAGAATCTCCACCGGCAGGTGGAAGTCGGCCGGCAAGCGTTCTTTGTTCACCGCCAGCAGGTTCAGGCCCAACAGAATCTCGGCCGCGCGGTCGTCGCTGGCAACCTGGGCGAATTCCATGCTGCTGAGCAGCAGGTCATAGGTGTCGGTGGCCACGCTTTGCAGCGGCAGCCGCTGCTCGTCATCGAGCCGCGTGAACGCGGCCTGGATATCGTTTTCAGCGGTCGGCAGGAACGCCAGGGAGTTGCGCAGCACTGCGTTATGGGACTTGAACTGGTCGACCAGCCGCGCTTTGTCCTGGATCGCCGCCTGACCGGCATCCAGGCTGGCTTGCCAGCCGGGCAGGTCTTTGGGCGCGTGATACGACTCGTGCTGGCGCAGTTCCTCCCAGATTCTTGTGATCTGCGTCAGCGGCGTCACCAGGGGGTCGTAATTGTGGGTCAGGGCGATTCTGGCCTTGAGCACCTCACTGTCCCACTGGGCGTTGAGCTGCTGCATCTGGCGGATCAGGTCGCGGGATTCGGTGTAACGGCTGGTCTGGTCAGTACTTGATTTGATGTACAGGAACACCAGTATCGATGCCAGCAGCAGGGTCGCGGTGCCCAGTAGTAGTTGGATGACGTAGTGGCGGGAGAGTCTCATGACCGTCTGCTCATAAAGGTTTGCCCGCCCATTGGCCGGTCAGGGTCTTGAGAAACTTGATGATCTGGTCCTTGTCTTCCGCGGAGGGCACGCGCCCCAGTTGGAATCTGAACATCACATCCACGGCTTCTTCGAGGGTCTTGGCCGAGGCGTTGTGAAAATACGGCGCGGTGACGGCGACATTGCGCAGGCTGGGCACCTTGAACACGTTACGGTCTTCTTCGTCGTGGGTCACCAGATAGCGGCCCAGGTCGGTCTCGGCGGGCGTGCGGCCCTTGAAATAATCATCCATCACGCCGAACTTCTGGAACATGTTGCCGCCGATATTCATGCCTTGATGGCAGGCGATGCAGCCATATTCCTTGAAGCGTTGGTAGCCGTATTTTTCTTCGATCGTGAGGATATCGGTATTGCCCAGCAGGTATTGGTCGAAGCGGGAGTTGGGCGTGAGCAGTGTGCGTTCATACGTCGCCAGGGCATTTTGCACGTTGGCCGCCGTCACGCCGTCGGGGTACACCTGACTGAAGGCGGCCTGGTACTGCGGCATGGCGGTGAGGTTGTCGACCACGGTTTTCCAGTCGCTGCCCATTTCCACCGGGCTGATGACCACTTGTTCGATCTGGGCCTCGAGGGTATCCACCCGACCGTCCCAGAACTGCTTGAAATTCAGGCTGGCGTTGAACACCGTGGGTGTGTTGAGTTTGACCGGCTTGCCATCAAAGCCCAAGGAAAACGGCTTGTCATCGCCCCCGCCCGTTGCCAGCTGGTGGCAACTGGCACAGGACAGGCTGTCATTGACCGACAGGCGTTTCTCGTTGAACAACTGGCGGCCCAGCTCAACTGTTGCCACATCCAGCAGCGGCACCGGCGGCAGTGGTTTGAGCGGCTCATCCAGTGGCGCGGCCGCCGCGGGCAGGGCGGCGCCAACCCCGAGGGCGACGGCAAGGCCGAGTGCCCAGGGTGACGGGCGAGGAGAGCGGGTGAGGGGACGGATCAAGCGTTCGTTCCTTGAATAGACAGTCACTGGGGGGGCATCAGGCTGCGTTGCCCGGCTTGCATCAATTGGGCGAATTCAGCGGCCGCCACGGCTTTGCTGAACAGGAAACCCTGGCCCTCCTCACAACGGTGGGCTCTGAGGAACGCCAATTGCTCAAGCGTTTCGACGCCTTCAGCAATGATGTCCAAGTCCAGGCTCTTGCCCAGGCTGATGATGGCACTGATCAGTTGTGCGTCCTGGCTGTTTTCGCCCAGGCCGCGCACGAAGGATTGATCGATCTTCAACACATCGATGGGAAACCGGCGCAAGTAACTGAGGCTGGAATAGCCGGTGCCGAAATCGTCGATCGACAGCCGCACGCCCAAGGCTTTGATGTCTTGCAGGGTGACGAGCGTGTCTTCGACGTTTTGCATCAGTACGCTCTCGGTGATTTCCAGTTCAAGCAAACTGGGCATCAGGCCGGTGCGTTGCAGAATGGCCGCCAGGTTGGCGACAAAATTGCGCTGGCGAAAATCAATCGCCGAAATATTCACCGAGATACACACTGCAGGCAGGCCGGCGGCGCGCCAGGCTTGTGCTTGCTCGCAGGCTTGGCGCAACACCCATTGGCTCAAGGGCACGATCAGGCCGCTGTCTTCGGCCACGGGAATGAAGGCTGACGGGTAGATCCAGCCGTGGTCGGGCTGGTGCCAGCGAATCAGGGCTTCGGCGCCGACGATCCGCCCGCTGCTCAAATCCAGTTTCGGTTGGTAGTGCAATATGAACTCATTGCGCTGCAAGCCCTGCCGGATCGCGCTTTCCAGGCTCTGCTGGGCCTGGGCGCGCAGGTTCATCTCGTTGACGAAGAAACTGAAGTCGTTGGGGCCATGGGCTTTGCTGGTGTGCATGGCGGTTTCGGCGTTCTTGATCAGCTCCACCGCGCTGAAACTGTCGTTGGGGTAAATGCTGATGCCCAGGCTTGCGGTGACATTCAAGTCATGCCCAGCCACATAGTGTGTCGTGCTGATGGCGCCGAGCAGTTTTTCGGCAATGTACTGGGTTTGCTGGGGATGCTTGATGTCGTTGAGGATCAGCACGAACTGGTCGGAGCCGTAGCGAAACACCGAATCCGACGCGCGCACCGTGGCCACCAGGCTTTGGCTGACCTGCTTGAGCATTTCATCGCCGACCGGATAGCCCAGGGCATTGTTGATGCGCTTGAAGCGGTCCAGGCCGATAAACATCACGGCCAACTGGGTGTCATGGCGCCTGCAGACGGCAATGGCCTGCGTCAGCCGGTCGCCCAGCAGGGTGCTGTTGGGCAGTTCGGTCAGGGCATCGTATTGCAGCAGGTGTGAGACCTTCAGCAGTTCCTGCACGCGTTCTTCGACCGTGCGCTCCAACCCCATCAGTTTGAGCGCGGCATCCTGGGCCAACTGCCATTTCCAGGTCAGCGCGCTGGCCATCTGGCGGATTTCCAGGTTGTCGAACGGCTTTTTCAGGATCAGCAACTGGTCGCTGTATTGGATGCGCGCTTCGATGGCTTCGAAGGAATAGTCCGAGTAGGCCGTACACAGGGCGATCTGCAGGTTCGGGTCGACGTTCCACAGTTGTTCGATGGTTTCCAGGCCGTCCCAGCCCGGCGGCATACGCATATCGATGAACACCAGGGCGTAGGGCGCGTTGTCGGCCACGGCCTGGTTGACCAGGGCGAGGGCTTCCTGGCCCTGATAGGCAGAGTCCAGCACAAAAGTCTGGCGCACGGTGGGGGCGGTGCCGAACAGGGTTTCTTCGATGCTGTCCAGGGACTGGCCGCCTGTGGTATCGGCGCACAGGATCTTGCGGAAATCCTCGTGGATGGAGGCCGCGTCATCGACGATCAGCACCCGTCGATTGGCCCTTCCTGAGCACGGATTCATGGCTGACACCGGGACGCAGGCAACTGAAGATTCTTACGCATCGGGCTTCCTTACCTTGAATGCTTCAATAAACAGGGAACAGTCATGGCTTCATGCTACTAGCATAGCCGGGTCCCTTGAATAAGTACGCCAGTTGGCGTCAAATCACCCTCAGTTACCCCAGCGTGCATCTAGCGCTCATTGCTTATGCAAGTACAGCGATCGATCACGCCAGGGCGCAATGAAGCAACCGAGTACCATCGCCAGGAGGTGTCGCCATGGATGAACAAACTGCTACGACGTCCCCTTACCGACCTACTATTTTGCTGGTCGACGATGAAGAATCGATCCTCAACAGCCTGCGCCGCCTGCTGCGGGGCCAGCCTTATGATGTGCTGCTGGCCAGCAGTGGTGCCCAGGCCCTGGAAATCATGGCCGCCGAGCCCGTCGACCTGCTCATGACCGACGCGCGCATGCCCGCGATGGACGGGGCGATGCTGCTGGCCGAGACCCACCGCCTGTACCCGGCCACCACGCGCATCCTGCTGACCGGCTATGCCGACATGACCATGATGATCAAGGCGATCAACGAAGGTCAGATCCACCGCTATATCAGCAAACCCTGGAACGACGAGGAAATGCTCCTGACGTTGCGCCAGTCCCTCGAACACCAGCATTCCGAACGCGAGCGCGTGCGTCTTGAGCAGTTGACCCGCGATCAGAACGAGCAGTTGAAGGCCCTCAACGCCACCCTGGAAAAGCGCGTCGAAGCGCGCACCAGCGAGCTGCAGCAAACCGCCGACATGCTCGACCTGGCCTACGACGAGCTCAAGCGCAGCTATGTGACCGGCACCGAAGTGTTTTCGCTGCTGGCCAACCTGCGCCTGCCCAAGCAGAAGCAGACCAACCGCCAGTTGATCGAGCTGATCCGCGTGTACTGCAAAGCCCAGGCGCTGGACGAAGCCAGCGCCCGTGACCTGACCATGGCCGCCGCGCTCTACAACATCGGCAAATTGAGCTGGAGCGACGGCATGATGGCCGTCCCGTCGGAACTGCTGCACAGCAACGACCGCGAACGCTATCGCGCATACCCGGCGCAGAGCGAGTCGTTGCTGATGACGCTCGAGCCGATGAAGGACGCCGCACGGCTGATCCGCCATCACCAAGAGCGGTGGGACGGCACCGGGTTTCCCGATCACCTCAAGGGTGAAACGATTCCCTTAGGCGCGCGCTTGCTCAAACTGGCGGTGGACTTCATCGAACTGCAGAAGGGCCTGATCCTGGAACGGCAGATGAACAGCGATGAAGCGCTGTTGTACATCCGCAAGTACGCGGGGCGGCTCTATGATCCGGACATGGTCGAAGACTTCGTCCTGGCCTGTGCCACATTCCTCAACGACGTGACCCTGGGCGACCCGAGTGTCAAAGTGCTGAGCACCCGCGAACTGGCCGACGGCATGATCCTGGCGCGCAACCTCAACGCCGATAACGGCATGTTGCTGCTCAATGCCGGCAAAGTGCTCAACTTGCCGCTGGTGGACAAGCTGATCGCGTTTGAAGCCATGGAGGGCGCCAAGTACAGCGTGTTTATCCGCGAACCGGAAGAGCCGCATCTTTTGAGCTGAGGCGCTTCATGGGATCATTGTGTCTTTGCATTCAAGGTGATTTTGTCCATGCCAACCACTATCCGTATCGCCGCCGCGCTCCTGATCGGCGGCGACGGCCAGACGTTGCTGGTGCGCAAGCGCGGCACTCAGGCATTCATGCAACCGGGCGGCAAGATCGATGCCGGCGAACAACCGGTCGAAGCGCTGGCCCGTGAGCTGCACGAAGAGCTGAACTTGCGCATCGAGCCGAGCCAGGCGGTCTACCTCGGTCGTTTCTCGGCCCCGGCCGCCAACGAGCCAGGTTTTACGGTGCAAGCCGAACTGTTCCAGGTACGGATCGACGTGCCGGTGACCCCGGCCGCCGAGATCGAAGAAGTGCGCTGGATCGACCCGGCCGGAGACGGCGGCCTGCACCTGGCGCCCTTGACGCGTGAGCTGATCCTGCCGTTTTATCGCAAATCGCTGACCACCACCGCCTGATTGGCGGGTTCCAAGGACTGAGCCGTGCCCCTCAACGCACGGCGCTGACCCCATCCAGTGTGGAAAACGACGTGTCCTTGGCCGTCAGCAGGAAGTCGCGCATGTACGGCGCGTCCAGCATGTCTGCACGAATCCCCGCATACAGCGTTGCAAACAGGCCTTTCTCACCCAGGCGCTTGGCCTTGACGTAACCGCGCGAGCTGTATTCATGCAGCGCCCAATGCGGCATGCCGCAAACGCCACGACCGCTGGCGACCAGTTGCATCATCATCACCGTCAGCTCCGAGGTGCGTACCTGGGCCGGTTCGACATCGGCGGGTTCGAGGAAGCGGGTGAAAATATCCAGGCGGTCGCGTTCCACCGGGTAGGTGATCAGGGTTTCGCTGAGCAGGTCTTGCGGCACGATGTACGACTTGTTCGCCAGGGGGTGCTGGTTGGCCACGGCCAGCATGGCTTCGTAGGTGAACAGCGGCACATACGTGATGCCCGGCAGCTCCAGCGGGTCGGAAGTGACCACCAGATCCAGGTCGCCACGGGCCAGGGCCGGCAGCGGGGCGAAGGCGAAACCGGACGCCAGGTCCAGCTCGACCTCGGGCCAGGCATCGCGGAACTGGTCGATGGTCGGCATCAGCCACTGGAAGCAGCTGTGGCATTCGATGGCCATGTGCAGGCGCCCGGCGGTGCCACCGGCCAGGCGCGCAATGTCGCGCTCGGCGCCGCGCAGCAGGGGCAGGGTGGCGTCCGCCAGTTGCAGCAGGCGCAGGCCGGCGCTGGTGAAACGCACCGGTTTGGTCTTGCGCACGAACAACGGCATGCCCAACCGCTCCTCCAGTTCTTTGAACTGGTGGGACAGGGCGGATTGGGTCAAGTGCAGGCGTTCGGCGGCTTCGACCAGGCTGTCGGCCTCGCGCAAGGCGTGCAGGGTTTTCAGGTGGCGGATTTCCAGCACCGTGGCCTCCATGAGCAATATTGATGAGCAATTCGAATAGGGTGAGTTTGTCTCATGTTGCGCGGGCTGTCGACCTGCCGGCCGGCGCACGAGGTTCATATCCCGCCATACATTGCGAAACGGCGCTGGCCCGGAGCCCCGGCGGGCCCCGCGTGTGTGGACATAGTCAATTACGCATTTCTTGTTTCACCGTAGGGATGAGTGGGTATTTTTGCCGCGACATTCGTCCCGAAGAGCGCTCCATGCGTCGTTGGGACGACACCGTATTGCCCCGCCAAGGATGTGCCCCATGACCGCTAGCGCCGCTGCAATGCCCTTCATCCCTCGTCTGTACCCCGCTGTACCACCGGCCAATCCAACCCCTTCGCCCCCTGCACCCGCGCCCACCTCCCTGAGCCGTGCCGGCGCCATCGCCGAGGTGCAACCCCGGCCCCGCGTCAGCCACCTCGCCGCCCACGCCGTCAGCAGCCAGTTCGCGACGCGGCCCGACGTGCGCTCGGTTGTCAGGGACATGCTCGGCGAGGCGATCAACAGCCTGTATCCCACGCTGGAATTCGACGTGGCGCGGACCTCGGTGGCAGAACCGATCGCGGAAAACCCGGTTCAATACCGCTTGACCCCGCTGCTGGATGTCGCGCTCAACCACCTGGCCAGCGGGGCCGATATCGATTTCACCGACAAGTATTCATGGCCGCAGAAACTGGTCAAACAGGGAACCGGCACCACCCTCAGAGTCCCCGAGGCTTCAGGCAACCGGCGCGAAGACATCGACATGTCGGCCATCGAACTGGCGATCCGCAGCCTTCGGCCCAGCCTCAAAGACGCGTTTGCGCGAGCCTTGACCCGTTACTGGGGACAAAATGCTGTCGGGGCGGACAACCGCTGGTTGTGGCTCAGCGGCATGCTCAGCGACAACCTGCGCAGTGCGGCGCTGAAACAGCCCGGCCTTACCGATGCGCAACGCGCCACCCTTGACCAGGTGGTCACCTGGCCCGAGCGTGCGCAACGCGTGAGTGCCAACGGCGACGACGCGGCGCGGGTCTTCGTGCTCGACACCAGCGTCCGCTACGGTGGCGGTGCCTCCACCCAGCTCAGCCCGGATCTTTTGATCACCCGTCAGATCGGCGCCAGCACCCAGGTTCTGCATGCCGCGGCCAACGGCCAGATTACCCCTTACGACTCGCTGGAAGCCTTCGGCAAGGCCTGGGGCGAGACGCTGGAAAACGACTTCGTCTTCGACCACTTGACCTGGAAACGCCAGGAGCCGGACGCGAATATCTTCGATGCGCAAGCGGGCATCATTCTGAACAACCAGTTGCAGGCGATAGACAGCATCGAACTCCCGCCAGCCGGCAGCCTCCAGGTTCTGGAGCAGCGCTTCAGCGTGCTCAGTGATCCGAGCCCGTGGTTTGTCGGCGCCTATGCCGCAGATTCCACGGAGCTGGCACGGCTGCAGGAAAAACTGCCGCAGTGGATGCGCAACGCCGACCTGGCCGATCGCCTTGCCTACCATCGCCACGCCCTCGAACTGGCCAGCGATGTCCAACGCAACCAGGGGCGTAACTTTTTTTCGGACATCCCCGATATTCGCACCTATACCCAGCAACAGCTGCAAGCGCAGTTGCAGAACACCGGGCTGCTCGCGGACCACCTCGACGTCACCTTCAAAGTACCGGTCGGCACGTTGGGCAGCGGCTACATCGAGCGCGTCACGATGAGCCTGACCGACATGGCCTTGCGCAATCTGGCCGGGCTGCCCAAGGGCGAAATCGAAGTGCGCCACTTCGGTCAACCGATCAGCGACCCGGCAATGCCGCAGCGCTTGAAAGACATCGTCAGCCAGGTGGACATCGGCAAACACTATCCTGCGTTGCTGCAAACCCACCTGCTGGGTGACAGCGATGAGTCACGTCGGCGCAGCGCCTTGTTCGCCCAACAAGTCCCGCGCCAACTGGCGATGCAGGCGCTGGAACTCAAGCTCAAGGGCGAAGCGGGCATCACCGCGCACGGTTACCGGTATGTGGAGGCGCTGCTGACGCCCGGCGCTGGAGCGAAACAGGTCGACGGGCAAGACATCGTCATGCGGCCCCTGGCGTTTATCCGCAAGTCCGGCGCGACACCCGATGTAGTCCAGAACATGTTCGTCATCGAGCCAGCGAATGCGGCTGTCGGCCCGCACCTTCTCTACCGGCCGATGTTGTCCCCGGTATTGCAGGAATTTGCCACGCGCCAAGCGCTGCTGGAGGCGGTGCAACAGCCCGGCCCCTTGCAGCAAAGCGTGCTGGCCTGGTTGCCTGACGACAGGACGCGCGCGGTGTACGGCAACGGCGGCTTCAAGATTCCCAACATTGCCCGCTACAGCGTCTTCAACGAGTTCGACGCGCCCGCCCAACCGGCACCGACGACACTCGCCGTGGACGGCTATGACGCCGCCAGCACATTACGCCAGGACCTGGAGCAAGGGCGCCTGATGCAGCACCTGTACCAGAGCAATACTCACAGCCTGGTGAACCTGGCCCAGGGGCAATCGGTATCGGACGCGCAGAGCCGCTGGGCTTCCTTCAAGGAACTGGGCGGGTTGTTGTTCAACACCCTGTTACCCGTGTTGCGTGGGCCTGGGGCGATGGCGGGGTGGTTGTTGCAGTTGGCCGGCAGCGAGGACGATATCCGCACACTGTCCAACCCCGCCGCCCAGGGCGACAGCACGGCCAGCGTGGTGGACCTGTTGCTCAATATGGGCATGGTCTTGACCCATTCCGCGCCCGCCGACGCCGCGCAGCCGCCGCTGACACTCGACGCTCTCAAAGCCATCGCGCCAAACGATGGCCCGCTGCGCCGCGCCCCGGGCCAGACGCCGGGCGCCCATCGCGCGAGCATCCGCCAAGGCGGTGTGGAGCCTTCTGCCAGCGCCATCGGCGGTCATGCGAGCATGCTAGATTTTGCGTTCTCCAGCCCGCGCCGCCTGAGCCCCGGCCAGCTCGCGCAGATCGAGTCATTCCGGGTAGCCGCGCCGGTCGATGTCGGTGCGGCGATTGCCGAGGGGCCAAAACAGGGCTTGTACCTGAGCCAGGGCGGGCTGTACGCCAACATCGACAAGCAGTGGTTCCGGGTGGCCAACGACCTCGACGGGGTGTTCATCATCGACGCGAACAACCGCGCGCGTACCGGCCCGCCGATCAGGCGTGACGCACAGGGGCGCTGGAGTTTCGACAGTCGCCCCCGGTTGCGCGGTGGCATGCCGCGCAAGAGCGGCGTCGCCGAGCGGGTCAAACAAAACAGGCAGGCACAACAGGCGCGAGGGGAAGCGTTCAGTCAGGCCGTCGAGGCCGCACTTGTATTGGATGGACCGAGGGCAGACTCGCGTAATCAAGTGATTGCGAGCATTACCGACTACTACAACGGCCGTAAAAAACTGCGCACACTGTGGGGGCTGTCCACCACCGGGGAGCATCAACAGCGCTTTATCGCGCCTTACCTGGCGCAGTTGGAACTCACGAAGCACCTCAGGCAGACCATCGACCAGCAACTCGTGCAACTCAAGCAACGCACTGAGGTACACAGTGCGGCGGCTCAGACCGCCATTGACCATCTGGTGCCGAAAAAACTCGGCGCAGTGGATGATCTTTCCGAAGAAAAACAGGCGCGCTCCAATCTCTATGAGACGGTGCTCGACAACTACCGTGAAATCGAACAGTTCTACACCACGCTGGCCGAAGACAGCAATCAACACGTCCCCAGCGGACGCTCGATGGCGGAGGTGGTGAGCGAGGCAAGGACCGGCTCCAAAAGCACGTATATCGAGCTGATGGACAACTTCGCCAGGGTTTACCGCGACTTGGAAAGCGTGCGGGAAGCCGCCCTGGCCTCCGCCGCCGAGCTGGAGAAATGGACGGACGATTCGTCGTTCGGCAAAACCAAGGCCGCGCACTTCCTCAAGCAGCAAGAGCGACAGCCACCTGCGATTACGGCCCTGCGCATGAAGCTGACCAGCCTGACCAACCTCAAAGAACTGAGCCTCGATCGCTATGCGCGAACGAGCGACCCAGTGGAGTCGTTTTACCTGCAGCGCTTGAGTTCAACCAACCTGATCCCCGTCTACAACGCTCACCTGGACCTGCGGCAGTACACCGGTTACAGCTTGAGCGAACGCAAGGCGACGCTGGAAACCGTCATCGGCACCTACCAGCGCGTGCTCAGCGACAGCCTGGCGATACAGGACACGAATCCCGGCCTTCAGCGAGCCGAGTATCAGCAGCTGTTTGCCGAACGCCTGCGCGATGTGATCAACGATGCCCAAACCGACCTGGCCGAAGTGATGCGCGAGGAACAAGCGCTGGTGCCTGCCGCTGTCGTGCGTATCGATCAACGGCAAAAACCGGCGGGCCAGCGCACGTTCAAGACCCGCGACAAGGAAACCCTGATCGGCACCGCGCGCCCCCAGGCGGCAGGCTCCGGCGTGATCATCGATGTGCTGGACCCGCAATCCGGCCGGTCGGTCGCCAGTTACAGCGAACACGCGAGCGAGGGCGAGTGGGTGAAGATCGTTCCCGCGCAACCCGCACGGCCCGCGTCATCGCCAAAGTCGCTGTCAACGCTCAAGTCCGACGCCAGGAAACTGCTCGAAGAAAGCGCCGGCATTGAACGCACGATCGCGTTCCAGAAACGCAAACTCAACGACCCGCAACGCCGGGAGGGCATCAACCCGCTGGACTGGAACGACATGCTGCAAGCCCAGGCCGAGCGGCTTCAGGCGACCGCCTTGCTGGCCGAAACCCGTCACGGCAGCAATCCCGAAACCGAACAATGGGTCAAACAGTGGCGCACGGCGGCGGACGAACTGCTTGCCAAGGCCCGCCAACATTGCGCCGATGGCTACAAGCTCCTACCCCCCAAACCGGAAAACATCGACTACCTGTGGAAGCACGGGTTCGTCGACATCAACCTGGTCCAGCGAGACATCGCGACCAAAAGCGGCGATGTCTTCACCGAGTACGCCGTGCGTGAAAAAGGCAAGGTCGACGTCTTGTGGTATGCCCATTTCCACTACCCGGCCAAAGGTTCGCCGCGCAATCTCTACACGGCGGCGCACCTGAAGATCCCGTCGCAGCGCACCAAGACCCAGAAAGACCTGGTGGCCGAGGCGGGCAATAACCGCGTGGTGGAACAGATCGTCAGGGCGCGGATCGGCCCGCCGCTGGATGAAAAACTGTTTCTGACGCTGTGACCGAAGCGCTCCGCTGACAGCCGCAGGCCGGCGCGGTTATTGGGCAACCCATAGCGGCCGGATATGCGGCAATGCAGCGGACTGCCTGCCGATGTCCGAGAACGGCAGCGACGGGTCGTCGGCATGGGTCAAGTAACGATGCTCCGGCAGTTTCAGGTGGGCCTTTTCGAACTCGTCGAAGATCGCCGTGCGGCGGTTGTAATGAAAGTGCGCGTACCACAACGGGCGCGGCGGGGTGGCGGTCAGGTCCCAGACTTCATATTCCTGCATGAAGTCGCGATGCCCGTTGGCACGCCTCGCCAGTTCGCTCATCGACGCGGTTCGACGCACCTCGACCACGTGATGCCTGACCAGGTCATCGAGCATGCCGTCGGTGGGTTTGCGGCTGGCCAACGATTGTCGGGTGCGCAAGGCGCGGCCGGCGGCGGTCAGTTCGCTGGCGGTCGTGCGCAATGGCTGGAGGCTCGGCTCCTCGGGGTCAAGGCGCGCGATGCGGTTTGCGCGCAAGGTGAGTTCGGCGGCTTCGCTGACCAGCATGTGTTCAAGGTCCACCGGCAACATGCCCTGGCGGGCATAGGCCTCGACTTTGGCCTGGTACGCCGGTACGGCGCGCAGGCGGTTCTGGGCTTCGCTCACCATCACCGACTTCACGTTCGCCTCCGCCGGGAACTCCACGGGCGGCGCCGGTTGGCGCTGGGCCCGACCGTCCGGGCGTTGCTCCCAGGTCTCGGTGTGGCCGCTGAGGTTGTCGATGGTGTAGCGCGTGGTGTTGGTGCGAGGGTCGGTGCTTTTTATGCCGATCAGCAGCCGGTTGTCTTCGCTTTCAAACACCGTCCCTTGGGGGGCATCGGGCTGCGGGCGCCGCAGGCGAGGTGTTGTGCCGATACGGTGGCGGGCCAGTTGAATCATGCGCTCGAGGTTGTTCAGCAAGGCGTCCAGGTTATCCAGGTCAAAATGTTGCGGGTAGCCTGCGCTCAAGGTTTTAACGCTGAGGCTGAACCGCGCGTAGGCATCGATACATTCGTTGAGGATCCGCGTGCGCTGGCTGACGGTGGTGGGCGTTTTTGTCAGTGCGAAATGCGTGTTCAGGGCCAGGTGAGCGTCGAGATAGACGCGATTGACCTCACTTTGCAAATACAACCAGGAAGGATCGCTGACGTGATCGTAGCGGTTGAACGTATCGATGCTGTGGACGGTGCGCAGGTGCGTGCGAAACCCTTCATCGTAGAGCTCGTTCCAGCGCGCCGCGTCATCGCGAGCCTCGCCCACCAGCGTGCGCGTATTTTGCAGGTCCGCGTCGATCTGTTGCGCGGTCCTGCGCGTGCTTCTGCCTTGGAGGCGCAGATCGGCCTCCAGCGCTGCCAGGTTGATCTGGCTGCTCCATTCGTTCATGACCAGGAAGACGCGGTCGATCCGGTCGAGTTCCTGCACGATTTTCTGGCTGAGACCTTTGCGGGTTTGCAGAAACTGCAGAATGGCGGCGGGGCGTGCTGGCGGCACTTGGATATCAGCGAATTGCCCGGTCAATTCCTGCAGCGCGGCCGCGGCGACTTTCAGGCGCTCTACGGCTCTGCTGGTGACAATCAAGGCAGCGCGGCTTTGCAAGCCTTGGAGGGCCAGGTGCTCTCTGTTGGGGGTGAAGGCGATCACGTCCTGAATGGCGTTGGCCTGCTGAATCGCCAGCTCGATGTCCTGGGTGTAGGCCTGATCAAGGGTTGGCTGCAATGTCTTGCGGGTGGCGAAGTCGCTTTGGTTGGACAGGTGTTGCAGGTTGCTGGTCGCGGCCAGTTGAGCGTCGAGCCGACTGCTCAGCGTATTGAGCGCATTGCTGAGCGCCAGTTGGCGGCGCAGGACATGATCGGTCCACCAGATCGGCAGCCGTTGTCGAATCGCCATCGGCCAGAGCGGCTCGAGGGTGTCGGCCAGGTGCCCGAGCACACCGCCGCCGCCCGCCAGGCCCGCCGGTTGCGCGGTGCCGTAGACGCCGAAGTGGGTGTCCCATTGGCCGGCGTCATCCAGGGCAATCGGTTGTTTGTAGGTTTTCAGCGCGTTGCCGCTCAAGCGCCAATGGCCGTTCTGCAGTTCGACCTGATAGACGTTGCCCTGCCGCACGATGAAGTGGCCGTCGGCATGGCGGTAGATGTTGCGATAAATACCGTGGCTCGCCGGGGTCAGATGGGCCAGGGCGATCTCCTTGTCGTACTCATACCCGCTGAAGCGCTCGGCGATGCGGCGCGCCTTGCGGCTCATGGGCGGTTGCAGGTAGCGGCCGCCCTTGAAGGCATTGCGCAACTGGCGCCCAAGCGTGCGCGTGCGCGCTGCATTGGGCGTGATCAGCACCCCGCCGGCCACATCCACGCCGGCGTCGATCATTGATTGCAGGACCTGGGTGATGTCGTGCATGCCTTGGGCATGATCGCCGCGTCGAAATGCATCTACCGCGTCATTGGCGCTGACCCAGCCGTCGTAAAGGCCGATCACCGTACCCACCACGGGGACCACGCCGAGCGCCATCTTGATATAGCTGAAGGCCTGCACGCCTTTGATGGCATAGCGTTCCAGGTACAGGTCGCTGTTGGAACGGGAACTGGCGCGGTGGGCCTCCTTGACGCGGCCCATTTGCGCGTTGAGCAAATGGCCGGCCAGCGACGTGGTGACGGGCCAGGGGCGGCCGACGCCGATCAGCGCGTCGAAATGCCGGAGCACCGCTTGATTGATCCGGCTGACGTGGTTGGCCACGTTGCCCAGCAAGGCGCGGCCGGCCAGGTAATTGACCATCGTGCTGCTCAGGCACAGGCGGTACAGCGCCAGCCGCGCGGCTTCAAGGTTGGCGTAGCTGCGCAGGTAGTGGCCGTCCGGGCTCTCGGGCAGATAGAGCAGGGTGAGCCCGGAGTTTTTCTGACGGATGAAGGTGACGCCGGACAACGTGCTTGAACCGTCCTGGGTGTCTGGCCCGCCGACACTGAGGTGGGCGGGGAGCAACTCAATGTCATTGCCATCGGCGCGCCAGGCTTCGGCTGTGCTGGCATTCACGGCGATGTTGAAGGTGTTCAGTTCGGTGGCCGTGATGTGCTTTTGCAGGAACGCCAGGCGCCCCTGGAGCGTAAGCATCAAGCGCTGAGGTTCGAGCAGGCATTCGAGGCGATAGTCACGGCTGAAGTCCGTTTCGCGATCCGAGCCTTGGTAAGCCTCGACGATCAGGTCTTCATACGCTTGGGCCAGGTCCAGTTCCGGCACCAGCTTGCGCAGGTAGTTGGCGCTGAGCCCGGCGGTGAGTGCCTGGCCTTCCGTGGCGTCCTGGCTGCTGACCTCGACCTTCATGAACGTCAAGCGCTCGGCGATCGGCGTATCGATGTTGCTCAGCGCCAGCTCATCCAGGCTCATTTTGACCCGGGTGGCGCTGGGGACCTGCACCGTCTTGGTCGGAGTGCCCGGCGCGCCAGGGGCTCCGACGAAATGCTGTTGATGCGTGACCGATTCGGGAACGTCGAGCTGAACGCTGAACGGTTGTTTGAGCGAGAAGTCCCGGGACAGCCTTGCGTGCAGGCGTTTTGTGCAAAAACTGCTGATCAGCGGCAGCTTCAGGTTCAATACTTCATCGGCGCGTTGCAACGCCACGATGTAGCGCTCCAGCAGGGCCTTGAGTTCGGCCCTGTCGGCCGCTGAAACCTGGCCGAGCCAGACCGGCAGTTGCGCCGCCAGTGCGCCGCTCTGCTGCTGCTCCAGAAGCTGCGCATAGGCCAGTTCGCGCGCGGTGTTGGTCGATACGCCCAGTTCCTGGATCGCTTGCACGCGCATGGGTTGCAGCTCCCGGGCTTGGCGCTCGGTGTCGTCCGGGGCGCGGCGAAGCATCGCTTCGATCTGGGCGACCCAGTCGTCGAGTTGCACGGTGAGGCTGTACTCGAACGGGGTCTGATTGAGCAGGGCCAGTTCCAGCGACGACGCGTCCGAGGGCGTTACGCCGAGCCACTGTTCAAGCGCCTGGCGCGAAGCGAAGTGCTGCAGCCCGCCCTGGCTGCCCGGCCAGTACAACAACAGGTCCTGAGGCGTTGACGCATCGAGCAGCGCCGCTTCCAGGGTGATCAGCAGCACGCCGTCCAGTTCTTTGCGCTGGGTGTTGATTGCGTCGTTGCTGCGCTCGCGGATCGACAGCGTCAAGGTCGCCACCGACACTTTGAGTTCGGGGTCTGGCGCGTTGAGCGGGTCAAGCGCGGCCAGGAGCATGGCGTACCCGGCCTGGCTGATCTGGTTGAGTTGGCGCTGCAGGCTGGCTTCGGCAAGCAGCCCGTTCAGCCGTGCCTGGAGCAAGCGGTGATAGTCGGGGTTGGCCTGTTGGGACAGCTCCAATAGCTGGTTCTGGGGTTGATTCCACAGCGCGCTGGCCGCTTCGTGGGCTTGCTGTTGCGCCTCGTGCAAGCGGTTGAGTTGGCTGCGCAACGTGGCCTGTTGCTCATCGCTCGGCGGCGGCAATATGGCAGGCGCTTGCACCGTATCGAAGAGCGGCTGTTGTTGCCGCGACAGCGCGTGGCGGCGCTGGGTCAGGGGCAGGTCGGCGGTCAGTCCGGCGAAGACTATGGGCGCGCTGTCGACGGGCGCGTCGTTCTCGGCGGGAGCGAGCGCGGATGCCGGCGGCAAGGCGAAAACCCCCTGGGTGCGCTGTTGCCGGTCAACCTGATCGGCTGCTTCCAGCGCTCTGTGTCCATGTTCGGCGAGGTCGCGGCCGTGGGGGTATTTCAAGCTGGCCTGCTTTTCTTTGAGGCGATGTTCCAACAGGTGCGTCACGCCGGCTTGCAAGGGCTCGTCGACCTCGCGGTAGTCGATCAGGTTGTCTCGCGTGATGGCCGTCACGCCAGGGAACAGCGTGGGGTGATCGAGCAACCACTGCTCCATGCCGACGCGGCTGTTGAACAGGTTCAGCGCCGGTTCTTCAGAGGGCAGGTACAACAGCTGGAGGACGACCTCGGCATCCAGGGTAATGACCAGCGCACCGGGTATCTCGGCATCGGCCAACCCGGTGCGTTTGAGCAGCAGTTGCTCGGCGTAGATCTTCTGACCGTCGAGCTGCAACGCGCCGCTTGGCGGGTCGAGGACGGTGAGCAACGGTTTCAATTGATCGGCCGTGATCGCCCCCGAGGCGCAGGCCAACTGCGCGGCGGCTTGGAGATGGCTGCTGTACTGCGCAACCGCGTGATCGCGACGCGAGACCGCAGTGCCAGGCGCGCGCGTGAACCACCAGTAGCGGACCCACGCGGTTCGCAGGGCCTGTTCCACGTTGAGCTGGGTAAAGGGTTTAACCAGCTCGAACGGCTGCGCTGCGTACTGGGTTTTGCCTTCCGGCAGGCCGATCACCCGGCAATGTTGGTAAAGCGCGGCGTAGGCGGGAAATTGATGAACGAAGGCACTGGCCTGGGTCAGTGTGATGGAGCGCGCCGGTCTTTCATCGGAGGCGGCAAAGTGCAACTGCACGCTGTCGCCGTCCAGGTCCAGTTGCTCGTTGATGAACGCGTTGAGCGAGGCGTGGACACTGGGCGCATCGGTGCTGAGCCGGAGCATCTGTTCGCGGCTGGCGTGCCAGCGGGCCGTGGCTTCCAGCAGCAGGCTTTCGTTCACGGGGCGAACCTGCGCGTGGGAAAACGGCGGAAAATCGCGCACGGCAAGGGGGGAGAGCGGGTTGGATGTATCGGTCATGTGACGGCACTCGAAAAATAGGGGCAGAACGGTGCTTTACCGGTCGGAGCCCTATTTAAAGGTGGAGAACGAGGCGCGCAGGGATAGATAGTTAGTGAGTCGACCGTTGAGCGACATTCATTAAACTGTCACGCAACTGTGGCAGCGCGCTTGAACAAACTTCATCAGACTCGCGCTCTACTGGGGTTCTGTGTTTCGGTGTTTTTCATGCGCGTGTTGCTGTTACTGGCCGCTCTACTGTTCGGCCTGCCGTCTTTTGCGGCGTCTCGATGTGATGTCAATGTCCCGACCCAAACGGTCGATCTGGCTCAGGTGAGCATCGCCTACCAGAGCATCGGCCGTGCGTCCGATCCGGCCTTGTTGCTGGTGATGGGCCTGGGCGGGCAACTGATCCACTGGCCTGACGAGGTTGTCGTCGCCCTGTGCCAGCAAGGTTTCCGGGTGATCCGCTACGACAATCGCGATGTCGGCCTGTCCACCTGGCGCCAGGCTCCGGCCAGCGCCAACCTGACGTTTGAAGTGTTGCGCTACAAACTCGGCCTGCCCGTGGCGGCGCCATACACGCTGACCGACATGGCCGATGACGCCCTGGGCTTGATGGATGCGTTGCAGGTCCAGCAATTCCATGTCCTCGGGGCGAGCATGGGCGGCATGATTGCCCAGCACCTGGCCGCGATGGCACCGCAGCGGGTGGAAAGCCTGACGCTGATCATGACCAGCTCCGGCGCCGAAGGCCTGCCGGCGCCGAATGCGGCGCTGGTGCAATTGTTGTCGCGGCGCAGCGCACCCAATCGCGCAGTGGCCCTGGAGCAACAGGCCGATTTGCTGGCCGCGCTGGGCAGCCCGTATGTCAAGGATGACCGCCAGGTGTTGCTGCATCAGGCCGCGCTGTCCTACGACCGTGCGTTCAACCCCGAGGGCGTGAAACGCCAGATCATGGCGATCCTCGCCGAACCGAGCCGCGTGCCGTTGCTCAACCAATTGCGCGTGCCGACCCTGGTGGTGCATGGCACCGCCGACCCGTTGTTGCCGGTGATGCACGGCGTACACCTGGCCGCGCATATCCAGGGGAGCCAGTTGAAGCTGATCCCGGGCCTGGCCCATCGTTTCCAGGAAGCGTTCAAGGCGCCGTTGCTGGCGGCGGTGCTGCCGTACCTGCAAGCCCATCGCGAAGACGCCACCCATTGGGCGCAGATCGAGCCGCCGGTCTCGGCGAAGGTGTTGTGACATTGGTGTATCGTGCAGCTTTTGCGGCGCATTAATGCCAGCGAGGTTGCCTACCATGAGTACTGCCCTGAAAATCGATTTCGTCAGCGATGTGTCCTGCCCCTGGTGCGTCATCGGCCTACGCGGCCTGACCGAAGCCCTCGACCAACTCGGCAGCGAGGTGCAGGCCGAGATCCACTTCCAGCCGTTCGAACTGAACCCTGGCATGCCCGCCGAGGGCCAGAACATCGTCGAGCACATCACCGAGAAATACGGCTCCAGCGCCGAAGAGTCCCAGGCCACCCGTGCGCGCATCCGCGACATGGGCGCCGAGTTGGGCTTTGCGTTCCGCACCGACGGCCAGAGCCGCATCTACAACACCTTCGATGCCCATCGCCTGCTGCATTGGGCCGGGTTGGAAGGCTTGCAGTACAACCTCAAGGAAGCGCTGTTCAAAGCCTATTTCAGCGATGGCCAGGACCCGTCCGATCACGCGACGCTGGTGCGTATCGCCGAGAGCGTCGGCCTGGACCCGCAACGCGCCGCGGCGATTCTCGCCAGCGATGAATACGTCGCCGAGGTGCGCGAGCAGGAACAACTGTGGGTGTCCCGTGGCGTGACGTCGGTGCCGACCATCGTGTTCAACGGGCAGTACGCGGTCAGCGGTGGCCAGTCGGTCGAAACGTTTGTCGGGGCGATTCGCCAGATCATCCGCGAATCCCGATCCTGACGCAGGTCCCATGTGGGAGGGGCTCATTGTCCTCAAGAGAGTCCCTGGCCCGTCCCTTGCATTGACCCCCTAAAGCCCATCCGCAATCCGGTTGGGCGCTGCCATTGGGGGTGAAACATTACCTTGAATATTCTTGACCTCGACCACAGCCTTACGGGCCAGGCGCCGATTGCCCGGCGTTTGGCCAGTGGTCATGCCACCCGTCTCGACTTGCTGGACCTGGGCCCGAAACTGCGCCTGTGGTCCACCGAAAAAACCTGGAAGCGCTTCACCGAACGCCTGGCGGCACGGCCCCGGCCCACGGACGCGCGGCCGGAAATCCTGTTTGTCGGCTCCGGTGATTATCACCACCTGACGCCGGCATTTCTGGCCGACCTGAAAGAACCCATCAGCCTGATCCACTTCGACAACCACCCTGACTGGGTCCGCTTTGCGCCCAAGCGCCACTGCGGGTCGTGGGTCAACCGCGCGCTGAAGATGCCGGCGATCAAGCGCATCGTCACCCTCGGCCCGTGCAGCGATGACCTGCATAACCCGCAGCTGCGCGGCGGCAACCTCGGCGCCCTCACGCGCGGGCAATTGCAGCTGTTTCCATGGCAGCACCCGCCGTCGAAAGTCTGGGGGCGGGTCGGCGATGGCGCCGGCCACCAGCAGCAGGAAAACTACCTGTACTGGCGCAACCTGGCGGAGCTGGACTGGGCCGCATTCCTTGAGCAAATGATCAGCAGCCTGCCCACCGAAGCCATCTGGATCACCATCGACAAAGACGTGCTGGCCAGCGAAGACGCGGCCACCAACTGGGACCAGGGCGGCATGCGCCTGAGCCATCTGCTCCAGGCCCTGCGGGCCCTGGCGGCGCGCAAACGGATCATCGGCATCGATGTGTGCGGCGAGTTCGCCAAGCCCGTGTTCAGTAACGCCTTCAAGCGTTGGGAGGCCAAGTCCGACCAGCCGCCGGCCGAGCGCTGGAGCGCCGAGGACCTGCAGCGCAATGCCGCGACCAACGAAGCCCTGATCAACCTGTTTGAGGAGCTGTTCCCGTGACTTTGACCGTGGTGTTGCTGGTGGCCTTTTCCATCGTGCTCGATGTGGTCGGCCAGTTGTTTTTCAAGATGGGCCTGGACCGTTTGCCGGAGTTGGAGGGCGGCTTTCGCCTGAACGCGTTCTGGGGCCAGGTGTTCAATGCGCCGTTGTTGTGGGCGGGGCTCGGGGCCTACGCCATCGAGTTTTTCGTCTGGCTTGAAGCCTTGTCCCGCGCGCCGTTGAGCCTGTTGTTTCCGGCGGCGGCGCTGGCTTATTGCGGGGTGGTGCTGGCGGGCAAGCTGGTGCTGGGGGAAACCGTCAGCCGCCGGCGCTGGATGGGCACGCTGGTGATTACTTTCGGCGTGATGTTAGTCGCGATTGCAGGGGGTCAGGCATGAGTACGCAAAATATCGATCAGGGCTGGTTGCACGAACGCCTTGGCACCGTGGTGCTGTGGGCGTTGCTGATTTGCACCGAGAGCGCCGGGCAGCTGTTTACCAAGGTCGCCGGGGACCAACTGGGGCAGATGGATTTCAACTGGCAGTGGTTGTCCGAAGTGGCGCGCAACCCGGGGATTCTGGCGGCGATCGCCAGTTACATCGGCGCGTTTTTCGTGTGGATGCTGATCCTGCGGCGCAGCAGCCTGTCGCTGGCGTTTCCGCTGAGTTCGCTGGTGTTTGTGGTGGTGTTGCTCGGTTCGTGGCTGGGGCTGGGGGAACATATCAGCCTGCTGCACTGGGTGGGCGTTGGGGTGATTATCGTCGGGATCGGGTTGTTGGCCGAAGGCGAGGAAAACTGAAAGTATCGCGATGAAATACTGGCTCCATGTGGGAGGGGGCTTGCCCCCGATAGCGGTAGATCAGTCCCGTATGTATTGGCTGACCCTGCGCTATCGGGGGCAAGCCCCCTCCCACATTTTTATCGATGTGCATCAGTTGAACTTGTAGCTGATCGCCGTCTGCACCTGGCTCTGGTTCACTTCGCCGGCCTGCTTGACGATGCTGCTGTTCGCCGCCGAACCCACCAGGCGGACCCAGCTGGCACTGGTCAACAGCGACCATTTCGTCGCCAGGGGAAACTCGAAGCTCTGGGTGAACGTCACGTTCTGGAAGCCGCCGCTGGCGTTGTAGGGGCGGAAACCCGAGGCGGCGGCTTCGCTATCGCTCACGCCGAAAAACGTGTTGGTCTGGCGTCGGTCGGCAAAATGCGCCATCAGGTCGCTGCTGCCGATGATCCCGCCGACCAGCGGATAGCCCAGCTCGCCGCCGACCTTGCCGAGCACGCCGCCCTGACCCTGGGCGCCGCCCACGGCGCGACCCAGTTGGGCGTAGACGCGCCAGAAGTCGGCCGGCGCGTATTCCACGAACCCACCGACTTCGGCCATGCTCGACACTTCGCGCAACCCCGACAAGGCGCCGTTGGACGTGCGGCGCGACAGGTAGTTGATGTACGGGCCGGCGCTGAAACCGTTGGTTTTCAAGGCGCTCCAGGACAGGCCGTCATCGGTGCTCAGGCTGACGTCGCCCCAGTCCAGGTCGAGGTATGGAACGGCCGCGGTTTCATAGCGGGTGCCGGTGGGTTCCTTGGGCTGGTAGCTGATACCCGCGCCTGCTTCACCGGTGATGCCTTCGGCCTGCGCGGCTTGTGAAACGCTCCACAGCCCCAGTAACCCGGCGAATAGAGCGGAGGTGATCTTGAACATGGTCACTGTTCCTTGATTGAATATGCGCGCATGAACGCGCAAAGCGCAGCCTTGGCGCAAGCACTCATCTTGTTTGTAGCAAGCTACAAAAATTGTAGCTCCTTCGACACAAAACCGTCTGACATCCGCGCAAACCCCCAGCGCCATTGGGTGCTGGCCAGTTGGCACAGTCCCTGCTCTACACCTTCTGCAAGCGCACAGAGCGCGCTCCTCCTCAAGGTAAACGCAGATGATCCACTGGCATATCGTGTGTGACTTCGACGGGACCATTACCCCCACCGATGTCATCGACAACGTCCTCCAACGCTTCGCCGGCCCCGAGTGGGAAACCATCGAGCAGGAATGGCTGGATGGGCATATCGGTTCCCGCGAATGCCTGAGCCGCCAACTCGCGCTGATCAAGGCCACCCCAAGTGAGCTGCTGGCGTATTTCGACAGCGTCGAGATCGACCCGGACTTCCCCGATTTCGTCGATCACGTCATCGGCCTGGGGGCCTCCATCGAAGTGGTCAGCGACGGCATCGAGCAAGGCATCGCGCGGATTCTGTCGCGCAACTACGTGAGCTTGCTGCCGATCCTCGCCAACCGCCTGCGCCAGGTCGACCAGAACAGCTGGCGCATCGACTTCCCGTATGCCAGCGATGCCTGCCGCGCCGCTTCCGGCAACTGCAAGTGCAAATCCACCCCGCGCAACAAGCGCGTGCTGGTGATCGGTGACGGCAAGTCCGACATGTGCGTGGCCTCCACCGCCGACTTCGTTTTCGCCAAGGGCAGCCTTGCCCGGTACTGCGAGGCCAACAACATTCCCCATGCGCGCTTCGACACCTTCGCCGAAGTGAGCGCATTGCTGGCCAAGCTGCCACAGGGCATCGCCGCCAACGCCACGACCTTTGCCACTACTGACCTCTCTATTGAAAATCAGGAACTCTTCCACCATGTCTGATATCCGCATCGCGAGCGCCGAAGACCAGATTCTTCTGGATAAAGAGGCCAAATACTGCTCTTACGGCGACACCGTTCACTACATCGAGCCACCGCGCATTTTCAGCCGTTGCGAAGGCTCCTACGTGTGGGACACCGAAGATCAGGCCTACCTCGACCTGCAAATGTGGTACTCGGCGGTCAACTTCGGCTATGCCAACCCGCGCTTGAACAATGCGCTGAAACAGCAGATCGACACCCTGCCGCAGATCGCCAGCCAGTACCTGCACAAAGGCAAGATCGAGCTGTCGGAAATGATCGCGGTCGACGCCAAGAAGAAGTTCGGCCTCGACGGTCGCGTCCACTTCAACGTCGGCGGTTCGCAGTCCATCGAAGACTCCCTGAAAGTGGTGCGTAACGCTACCAACGGCAAGAGCCTGATGTTCGCCTTCGAAGGCGGCTACCACGGCCGCACCCTCGGCGCGTCGTCGATCACCTCCAGCTACCGCTACCGTCGTCGCTACGGCCACTTCGGCGAGCGTGCGCAGTTCATCCCGTTCCCGTACCACTTCCGCGGCCCTAAAGGCATGACCAAGGAAGAATACGGCAGCCACTGCGTGCAGCAATTCGCCCGCCTGTTCGAGACCGAATACAACGGCGTGTGGGACCCGAAAGTCGGCCAGAGTGAATACGCCGCGTTCTACGTCGAGCCGATCCAGGGCACCGGCGGCTACGTGATCCCGCCGATGAACTTCTACCGCGAGCTCAAGCAGGTGCTGGACCAGCACGGCATCCTGATGGTGTCCGACGAAATCCAGATGGGCTTCTACCGCACCGGCAAGTTGTGGTCGATCGAACACTTCGACGTACAACCGGACGTGATCGTGTTCGGCAAGGCGCTGACCAACGGCCTCAACCCGCTGGGCGGCATTTGGGCCCGTGAAGAGCTGATCAACCCGAAGATCTTCCCGCCAGGTTCGACCCACTCCACCTTCGCCTCCAACCCGTTGGGCACGGCGGTAGGCCTGGAAATGTTCAAGATGACCAACGAAGTCGACTACGGCGCGATGGTCATGGCCAAGGGCAAGTTCTTCCTGGAAGGCTTGCAGGACTTGCAGAAACGCTTCCCGATCATCGGCGACGTCGACGGCCTGGGCCTGGCCCTGCGCTGCGAAATCTGCGGCCCGGATGGTTTCACGCCGGACAAGGCGACCCTGGACTACATGGTCGAAGAAGGCATGAAAGGCGACATGGTGGTGGACGGACGCAAACTCGGCCTGATCCTCGACGTGGGCGGCTACTACAAGAACGTGATCACCCTGGCACCGTCCCTGGAAATCAGCTACCCGGAAATCGAACTGGGCCTGAAGCTGCTCGAGCAACTGCTGGTGCGAGCGACTAAACGGTGAGCAACGTCGGGATCGACCTCGGTGAGGGTGATGCCGGCTTCGTTCTCGGTGAAGGGCCGGTCGGCATCCTGTTGATCCACGGCCTGACAGGCACGCCGACGGAACTGCGCCAGGTCGCCAAGGGCCTGGCCAAGGTGGGTAATTGCACGGTGTACGTGCCCACCCTGGCCGGGCACTGCGGCGACAACAGCGACCTGCAGGCCACCGGCTGGCTGGACTGGTACGAAGGGGTGCGCCGAACCTTCGCCCAGGTCCGTCAGCGCCATGAACAGGTGTTTGTCGGCGGTCTGTCGATGGGTGCGGTGATGTCGATGTACCTGGCCTCGGAGCATCCGGGCCAGGTCGCCGGGCTGCTGATGTATTCGACCACCTTGAAGTACGACGGCTGGAGCATCAATAAGCTGGCGTTCCTTACGCCGTTGCTGATGAAAATTCCGTTCGGCGTGCATATCTGTCGCTTTGAAGAGAAGCCGCCCTACGGCATCAAGAACGAACGCCTACGGGCGATCGTCGAGCGGCAGATGAAGGAAGGGGAGAGCAGCGAGGCTGGCCTGCTGACCATGGAGGGCATCACGGTGCGCGAGTTGCACCGGATGAACGCGGTGGTCAAGAAGCGCATGCCTCAGGTCAAGGTGCCGGCCCTGGTGCTGCATTCGATCGAGGATGACATCACCAGCCGCTGGAACGCCGATTACGTGGAACGTCACCTCGGCGGGCCGGTGACCAAGATCCTGCTGGACAACTGCTACCACATGATCACCGTCGACCTGCAATACCGCCGGGTGATCGAGTTGAGTGCGGAGTTTGTCGAGCTGCACACCGCTTCTGTGGACGCCGGTGCGTTGTGGCGAGGGCGCTTGCCCACGTCAGGCAGCGAAGCGAGCCTGGAACCTGCCACCTCGTTCTAGTTGTAAGGACCGCGTGTCATTGAGGGGGCTGCTGCGCAGTCCAGCGGGAGTACGCTCCCTCGCTACAAAGGATTCGATGTGATAACCACCCAAGCCTTCCCGACCATCCGGGCCATCCGGCGCAGTGCCTGGAACGACTGTTTTCCCGGTGCGCTGGAGGACTGGGACTACTACGTTGCCGTGGAAAACGCCGCGATCGACGATTTTCAATGGCGCTACCTGGCGGTATTTGAAGACGGCGCGCTGGTGGCCGTGGCGGCCGCGTTCATCACCCATTACCGCCTCGATACCACGGTGTCGGGCGTCGGCAAGCGCTTGACCTCGCGGCTGGAGCGGCTGTGGCCGGGTGTTTTGCAAGTGGGGCTGTACGCCATCGGTTCGCCGGTGGCCGAGCGTTGTGACGCCGGGTTTGCCAGTGGCGTGCCTGAGGTTCGGCGCGCGCTGTTACTCAAGCACCTGCTGCTGGCGGCGCGCCAGGACGCCGATGAGTTCGGCATCGGCCTGGTGGCGGTCAAGGATGCCCCGACGCAGGACCCGCACTGGGCCGACAGTTGCCGCGCGGCTGGCTTTCAAAGCATGCCGAGCTTGCCCACGGGCTTATTGCCGCTGCCTTACGGCTCGGTGGACGCTTACCTGGGTTCGCTGGGCAAATCCACGCGCAAGGACTTGCGGCGCAAACTGCGCGCGCCAGGCCCGCGGGTGGAGTGGCGGCGCAACATCGACGATGTGCTGCCCGAGGTCATGCGCCTGTACGAAGCCACGCTGACCCGTGCCGAGCTGCAGTTCGAACGCTTGCCCGCGAGTTATTTCACCGGCGTGCTCGAACGCCTTGAACAACGCGCGGTCTGTGTTCTTTACTGGGTCGACGAGCACTTGGTGGCGTTCAACCTGATGCTGGTGGACGAGCATCGGCTGGTCGACAAGTTCTTCGGGCACGACGTGGAGTTTACCCGTGACTACAACCTCTACTTCCGTAGTTGGTTGACCAATGTCGACTACTGTATCCAACACAATATTGCGTTGTATGAGTGTGGCCAGGCCGGATATGCCAGTAAGCTGCGGCTGGGGTGCGAGTTCCAGGGCAACAGCCTGTTCTTCCGCCACCGTAACCGGCTGGTCAACGGCCTGCTCAGACTCGTGAAAATGTTTCTTCGACCGGATCGTTCCGACCCTGCCATGGCTGCTGCGATAAGCGAAACCTGATGATCACCAAGACCCGCCAGAAAGCCCGCCCCTTTGCCATTTCGCGCTGGAGCGTCCAGCGCAAGTTGGTGCTGGCGTTCTGGCTGGTCAGTGTGATTCCGACCATGATCGCGGCCGAGTTGGCCGCCACCACGCTGTCGCAGATTTTCGACAGCAACGTGCGGATCTGGCTGCAGGAATCGACCAAGATCGTCAAGGACGAGATCGGCGACATCCTGCATGACAACGCGCGCATGGCGAAATTGTTCCTGCGCTACGCCAGCCCGCCCTCCAACCGGCAGGCGGCCAAGCACGACAGGCTCGCCGCCGATATCGCCGAAGCCACGGACATCGACGTGGTGGCCCTGATTCGCAGCAGTGACCACCGGGTGGTGTTCAGCACCGCGCCCGATGACATCGTCAAGCAGATCAACCTGACCAGCAACGCCGCATTGCAGACCGTGCAAGTGGCGGGGGTGAATACCGGCATCGTGGTCTCGACTTTCGAGACCAGCCAGGACGGCGTTGACTACGTGCTGCTGGTGGCCACCTACCTGGACAGCAGTTTCCTCACCAGCGTAGCCGACGTGCATTCCCTCGACCTGCGCCTGTACCTGGCCAACCCCGGCGGTTTCTCGGAAATTTTCTCGACCCAGCGCTTCATGGATCACCCCTCGCACATCCCGAAAGGCGTCGAAGCCGAGATGCGCAGCAGCAAGCAACCCAGCGAACAGTTCACCAACAAATACAGCGGTTTGTACTGGCCGATCTTCAACGATGCCGGCGAGCTGCAAGGCGTGATCTTCAGCGGCCTGCTGCGCCATACCAGCCTGGTCGGGCTGGTGAACCAGAGCAACCTGTTCGTGCTGATTTTCCTGCTCAGCTCGGCACTGTCCCTGGCGGCGGGGCTGCTGGTGTCGCGGCGCTTGACCCAACCGTTGCGCGATCTGTCCCAGGGCGTGAGCGCCGTGATCTCGGGCAATTATGCCCACCGTGTGGTGGTCAGCGGCGGCGATGAGCTGGCGCAATTGAGCAGCACCTTCAACCATATGACCGAACGGCTGGGGGAGTTGCATCACCTCGAAGCCCAGCTGCGCCGGCGCGACCGCCTGCATGCCCTGGGTGAAGTCGCCATGGGCCTGGCCCACGAAATCCGTAACCCGCTGGGGATCATCAAGACTGCCACCCAACTGCTGCACCGTCGCGCCGACTTGCCGGAAGCCGACAAGCGCCACCTGGAATATGTGATCAGCGAAGTCAGCCGGATCAACGACCTGATCACCGAGTTTCTCGATTTCGCCAAACCCAACGCGCCGCTGCGCGTATTGCAACCGGCGCGCGCGCTGGTGGAGGAGATCCTCGGCTTCTGCAGCCCGGAACTGGCCAGCCACAAAATCGACGCCCACATCGACGACCAGGCGCCTGGCGCGACCATCTATGCCGACGCCAAGCAGCTCAAACAGGCCTGCCTCAACCTGATTCTCAACGCTATCGATGCAATGCCCGAAGGTGGCCGCCTGACCCTGGGCATTCGTTCGATGGGCGACAACACGGTCATCAGCGTCGCCGACACCGGCCAGGGTATCCCGGCGGATATGATCGAGCGCATCTTCACCCCGTTCGTCACCACCAAGGCCTCCGGCACCGGCCTGGGCCTGGCCAAAGTCTATTCGATCATGGAAAGTCACGACGGCAGCATCGAATGCATCAGCGAGAATGATGCCGGCGCTACGTTCAGCCTGTACATTCCGGCAATCGGCGAAGACGACGAGGACACTCATGACGCATAACATATTGGTGGTCGACGACGAGCCCAAGCTCTGTGACCTGTTGTCGTCGGCCCTCAGCCAGAATGGCGTACAGGTGTTCACGGCGGGTAACGGCCTGCACGCGCTCAAAGTGCTGGAGCAGGAAGACATCGACCTGGTGATCAGCGACTGGCGCATGCCGGGCATGGACGGTCCGGCGCTGCTGGCCGAGATCAAGGCGCGCTATTCCCAGGTGCCGGTGATCGTGATGACCGCCTACAGCACGGTGAAAAACGCCGTACAGTCGATGCGCAACGGTGCGTATGACTACATTGCCAAGCCGTTCGATATCGACGAGTTGGACATCACCGTGGCCAAGGCCCTGCAGTTTCGCGACATCATGCGCGACAACGCCCGCATGCGCGCCGAGCTGGACGAGCAGGCGCAGTTCGACAGCCTGGTGGGCGACGGCCCGGCGTTTCGCAAGGTGTTGCAGGCAGTGGATTCGGTGCGCGACAGCAGCGCAACGATCCTGCTGACCGGCGAAAGCGGCACCGGCAAGGAAATGGTCGCCCGCGCCATCCACAAGCACGGCAGCCGGGCCGACAAGCCGTTCGTCGCGGTCAATTGCGCGGCGATTCCCGAAGGGCTGCTGGAAAGCGAAATGTTCGGCCATCGCAAGGGCGCCTTCACCGGTGCCGTGGCCGACCGGGTCGGGCGTTTTATGCAGGCCGACAAGGGCACGCTGTTTCTCGACGAAGTGGGCGACATGCCGCTGGCGCTGCAGGCCAAGATTTTGCGCGCCTTGCAGGAGCGGGTGATCGAACCGGTGGGCGACCCCCGCGAGCGCAAGGTGGACGTGCGCGTGATCGCCGCCACCAACAAGAACCTGTTGGAGGCGGTGGCCAACAAGGAGTTTCGCGAGGACTTGTATTACCGCCTCAACGTGTTCCCGATCCCGCTGCCGCCCTTGCGCGAGCGCGTGGAAGACATCGCGCCCCTGGCTCGGCACTTCGCCCAGACCTTGAGCGTCACCGCGGGTAAACGCATCACCGGTTTCAGCCCCGAGGCCTTGCAGGCCATGACGGCGTATCACTGGCCGGGCAATATCCGCGAGCTGCAGAACTGCGTGGAACGCGCGACGATCGTGGCGTCATCGCCGGTGATTGAAGATATCGACTTGCCGGGTTATCTGTTCGCGTCCAAGCCCAGCGAGGGCGGCGTGACGGCGATCCTCAGCGACGGACCGGGCATTCCCCAGGACCTGGATGCGGCGCTGGCGGAGGTGGAGAAAGCCTACATCCAGGCGGCATTGCACGAGAGCAATGGCGTACAGGCGGCGGCAGCGGCGAAGATCGGGATTTCCGAGCGCAGCTTCTGGTATCGCCTGAAGAAGCTGGGGATTCAGATCGACAAAATAGTCCGCTGAGTTGCCTGGCACAGCACTGTTCTAAATGTGGTGTGTCAGGTCTGCAGGCGTACCCAGACGCTGACCAGAACAGTCGCTGCCATCAACCACGCTAGCGCTGCTACGGCTAAAGAGGCTTCCAGGCGCAGGCGATCGACCAGCACGTAGAGCGTCGCCAGGTACACAAAGTACGGAATGATCGACCACATCCCGAACAGGATGGTGGTCTTCAAATCGTCCACCGAACGGCCTTTGCCGACGATGTAATGGGCGATCAGCGCAAAGGTCGGGAACAGCGGCACCAACCCGGCGATGTAGTAATTCCGGGTCTTGGCCAACGCGGCCAGTATCAGCACCACCGCCGCGCCCAGGGCGGCCTTCAATATCAGATCCACGCGCGGTTCCTCAGTGGCTCAAACCGTATTTCTTGACCTTGTCGAACAGGGTGGTCTTGGCCATTCCCAGTTCCTGGCTGGCCTGGGTCAGGTTACCGCCGCTGCGTTGCAGCGCGTCGTTGAGCAGGTTGCGTTCGAAGGCTTCCACCGCTTCGGTGAAGGCCAGGCCCTGGCTGCCGCTGCTGGCGCCGCTTTTCTTGAAGGCGGGCAGGCCCAGGGCGAAGCGCTCGGCGACGTTGCGCAGCTCACGCACGTTGCCCGGCCAGTCGTGGCTCATCAGGTTGGACAGGGTCTGGTTGTCGAGGTCCGGCACGCTGCGGTCGAAGCGCAGGGATGATTGCTGCAGGAAGTGTTCGAACAGTTGCAGGATGTCTTCGCGGCGTTCGCGCAAAGGCGGCAGTTCCAGGGTCACGACGTTGAGGCGGTAGTACAGGTCGCTACGGAACTGGCTGGCGCGGCTCAATTCGTCGAGGTCGGATTTGGTGGCGGCGATCACCCGGCAATCCACCGCCACGCTCTGGTTCGAACCCAGGCGTTCGAGGGTGCGTTCCTGCAACACGCGCAGCAGCTTGATCTGCAGGTTGATCGGCATGCTTTCCACTTCATCGAGAAACAGCGTGCCTTCGTGGGCGTGCTCGATCTTGCCGATCCGACGTTTGCCGGCGCCGGTAAAGGCGTTGGCTTCGTGGCCAAAAATCTCGCTTTCGAACAGGTTCTCCGGCAGGCCGCCGCAGTTCAGCGCGACGAACGGGTGAGCGTGGCGTCGGCTGAAATCATGCAGGCACCGCGCGACCAGTTCCTTGCCGGTGCCGGTCTCGCCTTCGATCAGCACGTTGGCCGAGGTATCCGCGACGTTGGCGATCAATTCGCGCAGGTTCTGCATCGCCGGCGAGCGGCCGATGATGCGTCCTTCCAGGGAGTCGCGCTCGGCCAACTGGCGGCGCAGCGCCCAGACTTCCCGCGCCAGCCCGCGCTGTTCCAGGGCGCGGCGCGCGACGTCGACCAGGCGTTCGGGAGAGAAGGGTTTTTCCATGAAGTCATAGGCGCCGTTGCGCATGGCGCCGACCGCCATGGAAATATCGCCGTGCCCGGTAATCAATACCACCGGCAGGCTTTTATCCAGGGCCTTGAGGCGGGTGAGCAGTTCCAGGCCGTCGATACCCGGCAGGCGGATATCGCTGATGACGATGCCAGCAAAGTTCTCGCCGATGCGCTTGAGCGCCTCTTCGGCACTGCCCACGCCGACGCTGGGGATGTCTTCCAGTGCCAGGGCTTGCTGGCAGCCGAGCAGCACGTGGGGGTCGTCTTCGACGATCAGGACGGTGAGGTCAGGGTTTTTTTCTACGTTCATGACGACTCGGCTGTTTGAGCGCCCACCAGCGGCAGGCTCAGGACAAAGGCAGTACCACCACCGACGGGATGCTCCACGGCGAGGTTGCCGCCGGTGGCCGCGGCCAGGCTGGCGGACAACGTAAGGCCAAGGCCCAGGCCTTGCTCGCCGGGTTTGGTGGTGAAGAACGGTTCGAACAGATGCTTGCGCGCCTCGGGGTCGATGCCATGGCCGTTATCGCGCACCTGCAGGCGGTATTTGCCGTCGGCTTCGTGGCCTTCCAGCCACAGTTCCGGCGCCGGTTGTGCTTGCATGGCATCGAGGGCGTTGCCGATCAGATTGACCAGGATCTGCTCCAGGCGCGTCTGGTCGATCTGCAATTGGGCCGGGGCAAAGTCGCGGTGCAGCGTCAGAGGCAGGCTGTCGAGGCGTGCGCCGAGCACTTGGAACGCGGCATCCACGGCCTTGCCCAGGCTGGCTTCGCCCTGGTCGTCACCGCGCCGTGCGAAGGAGCGCAGGCTGGCGGTGATGCGGCCCATGCGGTCGATCAATTCGTTGATGGTCTTGAGGTTGGCGCTGGCGGTATCCAGCGCGCCGCGTTCGAGGAAGCGCACGGTATTGCCGGACAACGTGCGCAACGCGGCGAGGGGCTGGTTCAATTCGTGGGCGATGCTGGTGGACATCTGGCCGATGGCCGCCAGCTTGCCCGCCTGCACCAGCTCATCCTGGGCGCGGCGCAGGGTTTCCTCGGCCTGGCGGCGTTCGCGAATCTGCCCCTTGAGGCGCTCGTTGCTCGCGCGCAGGTCGGCGGTGCGTTCGGCAATCCGGCGTTCCAGCTGGCTGTTGGCTTCCTGCAAGGCTTCCCGGGCGGCGAGGCGGGTGGCGATGACTTTGCGTCGTTCGTTCCAGGCAATCAGCAGGAGCGCCACCAGGCCAAAGGCGACGGCCACCAGGATGCCCTGGTTGATCGCCGCACGGCGCAGGTCGTTGAGCGGGGTGAGCAGGGTGAAATTCCACGGCGTGTCGCTCAGCGGCCGGGTCTGGGCCAGGTAGCTGACTTCGTGCTCATCGGCCACCACTTCACTGTTGGCCGGAAAGGTCAGTTTTTCTGTGCCTTCGTTGAGGCGCTCGCGGGCCAGGGGCTCCAGCTCGTTCAGCGTAGCCCAGTAATATTGCAGGCTGTGCGCCAGGCGGTCCTTGGTCTCATCGCTCAGGGGGCGCACGGCCTTGAGGCGGCGGGCCGGGTCGCTGGAAAGGATGATGATACCGTTCTCGTCGCTGACAAACGCTTCGAGACGCGCGCGTTTCCAGCGTTCCTCCAGGGCTTCGAGGCGGACCTTGACCACAGCGACGCCGATGATCTTGCCGTGCTCTTCCAGGCCGTGTGCCAGGTAGTAGCCGGGTTCGCCATTGGTGCTGCCGATGCCATAGAAACGCCCGGGCTGGCCGCGCACGGCGTTCTGGAAATAGGCGCGGAAGGACAGGTCTTCACCCTGGTAGCTGTCGGCATCGCGCCAGTTGCTGGTGGCCAGTACGCGGCCGGTGGTGTCCATCACATAGATGGCCCGACTGCGGCTGCGCCGGTTCAGGCCTTCGAGGTAGTCGTTGACGGTCTTGCGGGTGTCCTGGTTCGGCTCGGCCAGCAGCGTGGACACGCTGGATTCCAGTTCCAGGAGGCTGGGCAGGTACGTGTATTTGCTCAGTTCGCTTTCGACGGTGCGGGCATGCAGCTCCAGCTGGCGTTCGCCGGTATCGCTGAGGGTGCGGATGCCATAGTACTCACTGATCCAGAAGCCGATGTAACCCAGGCCGATCATCAGGGCGATGATCAACGGCGGCAGGAACAGTTGGCGGATCAGACGAGGCTTCACGGCAAGTGATGGCGGCGCGGCGCGATAGAGGTTGGGGTCGCATTTCATCACAGATGCCTTGGGTCAGCTACCGCTCACCCCTTCCTGTAGGAGCGAGCTTGCTCGCGAAAAAACCAAGGGCACCGCGTTCATCCAGGATGTGCGCTTCATCGTTGCCGTTTTTTGCGAGCAAGCTCGCTCCTACAGGAGGAGCAAGCTGTGGCTTTTTTAGTGCTGCAGGATTTTCTCGAGGAAGTGCTGCGCGCGTTCGGAGCGGGCGCTGATGTCGCCGAAGAACTCTTCTTTCGGGCAGTCTTCGATGATCTTGCCGGCGTCCATGAAGATCACGCGATCGGCCACTTTGCGGGCGAAGCCCATTTCGTGGGTCACGCACATCATGGTCATGCCTTCCTGGGCCAGTTGCACCATCACGTCCAGCACTTCGTTGACCATTTCCGGGTCGAGGGCCGAGGTCGGTTCGTCGAACAGCATGACGATCGGGTCCATGGCGAGGGCGCGGGCAATCGCCACACGTTGCTGCTGGCCACCGGAAAGCTGGCCAGGGTGCTTGTGGGCGTGCGCCGACAGGCCGACGCGATCAAGCAGTTGCAGGCCCTTCTTGGTGGCTTCTTCCTTGCTGCGGCCGAGCACCTTGATCTGCGCGATGGTCAGGTTTTCGGTGATGGTCAGGTGCGGGAACAGCTCGAAGTGCTGGAACACCATGCCGACGCGCGAGCGCAGTTTCGGCAGGTTGGTCTTCGGGTCGGCGATGGACGTGCCGTCGACGATCACGTCGCCTTTCTGGAACGGTTCCAGCGCGTTGACGCACTTGATCAGGGTGGATTTACCCGAGCCGGACGGCCCGCACACCACGATCACTTCGCCTTTTTTAACCTCGGTGCTGCAATCGGTCAGCACCTGGAAGTCGCCATACCACTTGTTGACGTTTTTGATAGAGATCATACGGCAAACCTTTTTTGCAGACGCTTGACCAGCAGCGAGGCGGAAAAGCTGATGATGAAGTAGACGACACCGGCGAAGATCAGGAACTCATTGGAGCGGCCGATGATGTCGCCGTTGGAACGGGCGGAGTTGAGGAAATCCACCAGGCCCACGGTGTAGACCAGCGAGGTGTCCTGGAACAGGATGATGCTCTGTTGCAGCAGCAACGGGGTCATCTTGCGGAACGCCTGGGGCAGGATGATCAGGCGCATGGTCTGACCGTAAGTCATGCCCATGGCCTGCGCGGCCGCCATCTGGCCCTTGGGGATCGACTGCACGCCGGCCCGCACGATTTCACAGAAGTACGCGGCCTCGAACATCATGAAGGCCACGACGCAGGAGGTGAACGCACCGATCGGCGTGTCTTCGCCGGTGATCCAGCGCAGCACGAAGGGCACCGCCAGGTAGAACCAGGTGATGACCAGCAGCAACGGGATCGAGCGGAAATAGTTCACGTAGGCGCCGGCCAGGCGTGACAGCAACTTGCTGGACGACAGGCGCATCAACGCCAGGATCGTGCCGAGGACAATACCGCCGACCACGCCCATGACCATCAACTGCAAGGTCATGACCATGCCGTTCCACAGGCCGGGGATCGCGGGGATGATGCCGCTGAAATCGAATTCCATTATTTACCCCCCACGGAGATCAGGCCGGGCACGGCGACTTTCTTCTCGACCAGGCGCATCAGCAACATCAGGCTCATGTTCAGGGTGAAGTAGATCAGCGTGGCCAGGGTGAAGGCTTCAAACAGGTTGGCCGAGAATTCGGCGGTCTGCTTGGTTTGCGCCAGCAATTCCATCAGGCCGATCAAGGACGCCACGGAGGAGTTCTTGAACACGTTGAGGAATTCCGAGGTGAGCGGCGGAATGATGATCCGGTAAGCCTGCGGCAGCAGCACGTTCCAGTAGATCTGCGGCAGCTTGAAACCCATGGCGCGGGCGGCGGCTTCCTGGCCACGCGGCAGCGCCTGGATGCCGGTGCGTACCTGCTCGCAGACACGGGCGGCGGTGAACAGGCCCAGGCACACCACAACGCTCAGGTAGGCCGAGGTGGTCGGGTTCAGGTCTTGCTTGTACCAGTCCTGCAGGTTTTGCGGCAGCAGGTCGGGTATCAGGAAGTACCAGATGAACAGCTGCACCAGCAGCGGCACGTTGCGGAACAGTTCCACGTAGCAGGTGGCGATGCCCGATACGATACGGTTTGGCACGGTACGCATGACCCCCAGCATGGAGCCCAGCAGCAAGGCGATGATCCATGCCACGACGGCGATGGCAATGGTCCAGCCCAGGCCGGCGATGTACCAGTCGAGATAAGTCTCGCTGCCAACGCCAGTGGACTTGAAGAACACGCCCCAGTCCCAGTTGTAATTCATTAGGGTCTCCCCTCGAGATCGATCGATGTACAAGCACCCGCTTGGGGAAAATCCGTTCCCGCCTGACGGTGAACGCCAGGCACACACGATCGGCTCGAAAACCGCCCGGTCGAGTGTTCCAAAATATAGCCAGCAGGTAGTAACAGACGCCTGAGGGAGGAGTGGCTCCCTCAGGAGATAAGGTTAGCCAGAAATCAGATTTTTACGTCAGGCGCAGGCTTATCGCTCGGATTGGCGATCAGTTCCTTGACCTTGTCGCTCATCGGGAAGTTCAGGTTCAGGCCTTTTGGTGGGATCGGGCTTTCGAACCACTTGCTATAAATCTTGTTGATTTCACCGGATTTGTAGAGCGCGACGATGGCGTCATCCACGGCTTTCTTGAACGCAGGATCTTCTTTGCGAACCATGCAGGCATAGGCTTCGAAGGACTGCGGAGTACCAGTGATAACCCAGTCATTCGGCTTCTTGGCCTTGGCTTCTTCACCGGCCAGCAGGGCGTCGTCCATCATGAAGGCAACGGCGCGGCCGCTTTCCAGCATCTGGAAGGACTCGCCGTGGTCTTTGGCGGAGATGACGTTCATGCCCATCTGCTTGTCGGCGTTCATCGCCTTGATGATGCGCTCGGACGTGGTGCCGGCGGTGGTCACGACGTTTTTGCCTTTGAGGTCGGCGAAGTCGCTATAGGACGGCTTGCCATCCTTGTCTTTCTTGACCAGCAGGCGGGTGCCGATTTCGAAGATATTGGTGGTGAACGCCACTTGCTGAGCGCGTTCGGCGTTGTTGGTGGTGGAACCGCACTCGATGTCCACGGTGCCGTTCTGCACCAGCGGGATACGGGTCTGGGAAGTGACCAGGTTGTACTTGGCCTGCAGCTGGGGCTTGTTCAGGTCTTTTTTCAGGGCTTCGACGATAGCCAGCTGAATGTCGTGGGAGTAGCCCACCGGTTTACCCGAACCATCCGCGATGTAGGAAAACGGAATGGAGCTGTCGCGGTGCCCGAGGGTGATGGTGCCCGAGTCGTTGATTTTTTTCAGCGTGCCGGTGAGTTCGGCGGCGAAAACTGGAGTGCTGATCAGAGCGGCAGCGATAGCTGCGCCCAAAATATGGGGAACGATGCGCATCAATACTTCCTCGACATTTGTTTTTTTTATGAAGCCGGTTAAGCGGCTCTCTTATACAGCGAATGCCCGTGACGGCTCCTGAGGCATCTCAGGCAATCGTCCTGAAGTGTAGAGCATGAGTCGTGCCAGTCCACGAGTAAAAGGTTAACTGTATGATTTATATAGCAATTAAGTTTTTATGAGCGAGAATTTATAACGGCCAGGTCCGGCAAACCGAATCGCGCAGGGGAATGCTGTTCGGAAAACCGAATGGCTGAACCGATATGAAAAAGCCCCCGGGCCTTGCGGCGCAGGGGCTTTTGTACGAGCAGTCTGTCAGGCCGCCTGGATCTTGCTGCGGTTATGCTCCACCTTGGACAGATAACGCCGCACATTGGCCTGTTCTTCCGGGGTGGTGAACAGGCCAAGCTTGGTGCGGCGCCACAGCACGTCCTCGGGTTGGGTCGCCCATTCTTCGGCGCACAGGTAGTCGACTTCGCGGGTGTACAGGCCGCCACCGAGGTGGTCGCCGAGGTCGGCCAGCGATTGCACGCCTTCGAGCAGGCGCCAGGTGCGGCTGCCGTAGGTGGTGGACCAGCGCCGCGCGATTTCGCTTGGCACCCAGTCGAACTGGGTACGGATGGCCGCAGCGAGGGCTTGCGGCGTGCTCATGTCTTCGCCGCCCGGCAGGCTGGCGGTGGCGGTCCAGCTTGGGCGCATCTGTGTGAAATAGGGCGCCAGGTGGGCCATCGCCGACTCGGCGAGCTTGCGGTAGGTGGTCAGTTTGCCGCCGAACACCGACAGGATCGGCGCCTCGCCAGCGCCGCCGGAGAGCGACAGGGTGTAGTCGCGGGTGATGGCCGACGGGTTGTCCGACTCGTCGTTGCACAGCGGGCGCACGCCGGAGTAGGTGTGGACGATGTCGTCGCGGCTCAGTTGTTTCTTGAAGTGAGCGTTGACCACCTTGAGCAAGTAGTCGGTTTCACCTTCGGTAATCGCCACTTTCGCCGGATCGCCGGTGTATTCGCGGTCGGTGGTGCCGATGATAGTCAGGTGGTCCAGGTATGGAATCGTGAACACGATGCGCTGGTCTTCGTTCTGCAGGATGTGCGCGTGGGCGCCTTCGTACAGTTTCGGCACGATCAGGTGGCTGCCCTGGATCAGACGGATGCCGTAGGGCGAATCCAGCTTCAAGTCTTCCTTGATGAATTTGGCGACCCACGGCCCGGCGGCGTTCACCAGCGCCTTGGCGCGGATCGAGAACAGGCTGCCGTCGGTGCGTTCCATGTTCATTTCCCACAGGCCCTTGCTGCGGTACGCGCTGACGCAACGGGTTTGGGTGTGGATGTGTGCGCCTTTTTCACGCGCGGCCATGGCGTTGAGCACCACCAGGCGGGCGTCATCGACCCAGCAGTCGGAATATTCGAAGCCTTTGGTGATTTCGCTTTTCAGCGGGCTGTCGGGGCCGAACTTGAGGCTTTTCGAACCGGCGAGCTTTTCGCGCTTGCCCAGATGGTCATACAGGAACAGGCCGGCGCGGATCATCCACGCCGGACGCAGGTGCGGGCGGTGCGGCAACACAAAGCGCATCTGCTTGACGATGTGCGGGGCCTTGGCCAGCAGGACTTCGCGTTCGGCCAGGGCTTCGCGCACCAGGCGGAATTCGTAATGTTCGAGGTAACGCAGGCCACCGTGGATCAGCTTGCTGCTGGCGGAAGACGTGTGGCTGGCCAGGTCGTCCTTTTCGCAAAGGAATACCGACAACCCGCGCCCGGCTGCGTCTGCTGCAATGCCGACGCCATTGATCCCGCCACCGATTACGGCAACGTCATAGACTTCGGCAAGCGGTGGAGCAGGCAAGGTGGAAGGGTTCATCGGCTGGCCTCGCGATCTTTTCGTATTGGAAATCGAACATTAATGTTCATTTCCGAAAATGGTAGCTGATAAACGCGCCCACAGCCACCCGACTTCGATTGAAAAAACTCATCGAAGGGCGAGAAAAGGAAAATTTGTGAACATGTGCCTGGGGAAGGCTCAAGGAAATGGGGGCTGGATCAATCGCTATCGGGGGCAAGCCCCTCCCACATTTGAATGGGTTCACACATCAAAGTGTGGGAGGGGGCTTGCCCCCGATAGCATCAGTGCAGGCGCTAGACGACTTCCAGCCGAACCTTATGCTGGTTCAACAACTGCACCAGCGCCGGCACCGGCTGCTGGTCGGTCACCAGGCAGTCCACCAGGCTGATCGGGCCCAGGCGAATCATGGCATTGCGCCCGAATTTGCTCGAGTCGGCCGCCAGGATCACCTTGCGTGCATTGGCGATGATCGCCTGGGAAACCCGCACTTCCTGGTAGTCGAAGTCGAGCAGGCTACCGTCTTCATCGATACCGCTGATGCCGACCAGGGCGAAATCGACCTTGAACTGGTTGATAAAGTCGACGCTGGCCTGGCCCACCACGCCGCCGTCACGTCGCACGCTCCCGCCAGTCAGCAGCACGTCGAAGTCGTCCTTGGCGCTGAGCATGGTGGCGACGTTGAGGTTGTTGGTGATGATTTTCAGGTGATTGTGGTTGAGCAACGCACGGGCGATGGATTCAGTGGTGGTGCCGATGTTGATGAACAGCGAGGCATGGTCGGGGATTTGTGCGGCGATCGCTTCGCCGATGCGCTGTTTCTCGTCGCGCATCTGGTCGGCCCGCATGGCGTATGCGGTGTTTTCGACGCTGGAATCATAGGCTGCGCCGCCGTGGTAGCGGCGCAACAGGTTGGCGTCCGCCAGCTGGTTGATATCGCGGCGGATGGTTTGCGGGGTGACAACGAACAACTGCGCCATTTCCTCGATACTGACGTAGCCGCGTTCGCGGACCAGTTCGAGGATTTGTTGCTGGCGGGGAGGCAGATTCATTGGGCGTCCTTTGGGCTGCCATACAAAAGTGGCCCATGATGACGCAGGAATCTGCTCCCTGCCAGTTACAACCCTAAGTGGTTCCGGCGAAGGGCTTATTCAGCGCCTTCGTGCGGTTCCCAATCACGGGTGCGGCTCACCGCTTTTTGCCAGCCGGCGTAGAGTTTCTCCTTGGCCGCTTCTTCGAGCTGGGGTTCGAATTCGCGCTCGATCACCGCTTTGCCGCGCAATTCCTCCAGGCTGCCCCAGAAGCCGCAGGCCAGGCCCGCCAGGTAGGCGGCGCCGAGTGCCGTGGTTTCGCGCATTTGCGGGCGTTCGACCTGGGTGCCGAGGATATCGGCCTGGAACTGCATCAGGAAGTTGTTGGCCACTGCGCCGCCGTCCACGCGCAGGGATTTAAGGCGTTCGCCGGAGTCCTGCTGCATCGCGTCCAATACGTCGCGGGTCTGGTAGGCAATCGACTCCAGAGCTGCGCGAATAATGTGATCCACGCGCACGCCACGGGTCAGGCCGAACAACGCGCCACGGGCATACGGGTCCCAATACGGCGCGCCCAGGCCGGTGAACGCGGGCACCAGGTACACGCCGTTGCTGTCCTTGACCTTGCCGGCGAAGTATTCGGTGTCGTGGGCGTCGTTGATGATTTTCAGCTCGTCGCGCAGCCACTGTACGGTGGAGCCACCGTTGAACACGGCGCCTTCCAGGGCGTAGGCCACTTCGCCACGCGGGCCGCAGGCGATGGTGGTGAGCATGCCGTGCTTGGATTTCACCGCTTTGTCGCCGGTGTTCATCAGCAGGAAGCAACCGGTGCCGTAGGTGTTCTTGGCCTGGCCCGGTTCCACGCACATCTGGCCGAACAGCGCGGCCTGCTGGTCACCGGCGATGCCGCCGATGGCAATGCCACTCTTGGTGCGGCCGTAGATTTCCGACGACGATTTCACTTCCGGCAGCATTTCCCGTGGCACATCGAGGATGTCCAGCATCTTCGCGTCCCATTCCAGGGTATGGATGTTGAAGAGCATAGTGCGCGAGGCGTTGGTGTAGTCGGTGACGTGGGTCTTGCCGCCGGTGAATTTCCAGATCAGCCAGCTGTCGATGGTGCCGAACAGCAGCTCGCCGTTGCGCGCACGTTCGCGGCTGCCTTCGACGTTATCGAGAATCCACTTGAGCTTGGTGCCGGAGAAGTACGGGTCGGTGACCAGGCCGGTGGTGTCGCTGATGTATTGCTCGTGGCCATCGCGCTTGAGCTGCTGGCAGATCTCGGTGCTGCGGCGGCACTGCCAAACGATGGCGTTGTAGATCGGGCGGCCGGTGACTTTGTCCCAGACCACGGTGGTTTCGCGCTGGTTGGTGATACCGATGGCGGCGACCTGGTCATGGTGCAGGCCGGCCTGGGCCAGGGCTTCGACCATCACCGCGCTCTGGGTCGCGAAGATTTCCATCGGGTCATGTTCGACCCAGCCCGCTTGCGGGTAATGCTGGGCGAACTCACGTTGGGCGGTGCAGACCACGTTGGCGTCACGATCGAAGATGATCGCCCGGGAACTGGTGGTGCCCTGATCGAGGGCAATGATGTAGTTCTTATTCTGAATGTCGGTCATGTCGATTGCCTTGGACGAGAAATAAGGAAGTGGGTAAACCGCCTGGGCCACGAAGGGGCAGGGTGGACCAGGCTGGCTATCAGGAAATGCGGGTGTTGCCGTTGACGGCGCTGTCTTCGGTTTCGGCGACAGCGGGTGCGGCGCTTGGCAGGTGACGGGCAATCAGCCCGCGATACGCTGCAGCCCCCAGGCATGCACCGACAATCGGTGCGAAAATCGGCACCAGGAAGTAGGGAATATCACGCCCGCCAGTAAAGGCCATTTCACCCCAACCGGCGAAAAAGGTCATCAGCTTGGGCCCGAAATCCCGTGCCGGGTTCATCGCAAAGCCGGTCAGCGGGCCCATCGCGCTGCCAATCACCGCGATCAGCAAGCCGATCAGCAGCGGTGCCAACGGGCCGCGTGGCAGGCCGTTGTTATCGTCGGTCAGGGCCATGATCACGCCCATCAGGATCGCGGTGATGACCATTTCCACCAGGAAGGCCTGGGCCGTGCTCAGCAGTGCATGGGGATAAGTCGAGAATACCGAGGCCAATTCCAGGCTGGCCTGGGTGCCGCGCACCAGATGGTGGGTTTGTTCGTAATCGAAAAACAGGTTGCTGTAGAGCGTGTACACCAGGGCCGCGGAGCAGAAGGCGCCGGCGACTTGGGCGAGGATATAGAAGGGCAGTTTGCGCTTGTCGAAATCGGCAAAGAGACACAGGGCGATGCTGACCGCCGGGTTCAGATGTGCCCCGGAGATGCCCGCGCTCAGGTAGATCGCCATGCTCACGCCGATCCCCCAGATGATACTGATTTCCCATAAGCCAAAGCTGGCACCCGCGACCTTGAGCGCAGCGACACAACCGGTACCGAAGAAGATCAGAAGCGCAGTCCCCAGGAATTCGGCCATGCATTGGCTCGAAAGTGAAGGCTGTTGAAGTGCAGTTGTCATGGAAAACCTCAATTTGTTGTTCTTGTCTGGCGTCTGGCCTCAACGGGCCTTGCGCGATTTTCACCGTGTCGAGGATCCCCATCCCGGGCACGGGTTACTGCTGGAATGCTGCGGATGTATTCCTACAGTATTCGGAAACGAAAAAATATAGACAAGAATGACTGCTGTCAAAGGTCGAAAGTGAACTATCAGTCATTTTCGAACTATAGGTTTGATGAATGATCACGCTCGCCACAGTAAGTATTGCCATGAGTGAGGGGCGTACTAGAGCGTTTTGTGTGGGCTTGGCCTAGAATTGGCCATCCGTTTGCCACGCCTGGAGCGTCCATGACCCCTGCATTGGATTTGTTGAAAAAAGTTCGCGCCGAACATCGCATTCACAGTTATGAACACGATCCCAAAGCTGCCTCGTATGGCCTGGAGGCCGCGGAAAAGTTGGGTCTGGACCCGGCGCAGGTGTTCAAGACCTTGCTGGCGAGCAGCGAGAAGGGCGAATTATTGGTGGCGGTGGTGCCGGTCGTCGGAAGTCTGGACTTGAAAGCCCTGGCGCACGCCGCCGGGGTGAAAAAAGTCGAGATGGCCGACCCGGCGGCGGCGCAGCGTTCCACTGGCTATCTGCTGGGTGGGATCAGCCCGTTGGGACAGAAAAAGCGTTTGCGCACCTTTATTGATATTACTGCGCAGCCGTTCCCGACGATTTTTGTCAGCGCCGGGAGACGGGGGTTGGAAGTAGAGCTGTCCGCAGCGGTTCTGGCCGAGCATACCCAGGCCACGTTCGCGCCGATCGGCCGGGCCTGAGTTCGAAGGCTGGAGCGGGTTTCTTCAGTTGGCGGGGCTGTAGCGCCGCACACCCGAATCGGTGTGCGGAATCTGCGCCGCCGTGCTGCCGGAAGCCCGGAACAGCACCAGGTGTTCGACGGCGACGCGGATCCCCACGTCTGCACCGACCTGATGGTCGGCGTGGCTGGGGAAGATCGACTCCAACTGAGCGCCCGTCGGCAGTTGCAGGCGGTACAAGGTCGAGGCGCCGAGGAACGTCTTGCCGACGATCCGCGCTTTCAATGCGCTGTCCGGTGCGTAGACGATGTCGTCCGGGCGCAGCAATACATCCACGGCGCCACCTGGCGGCCAGCTATACGCGCGGTTGCCGCGCAGGTCGCCGAGCTCGGTGCTGACCGATTCCGGCGTACACAATTGGCCACGGATGAAATAGCCCTGGCCGACAAAGCTTGCGACGTAGGGTGTGAGCGGTTCGTGATAGAGGTTGTAGGGCGTATCCCACTGCTCCAGGCGACCTTCCTTGAACACGCCGACGTGGTCACTCACGGCAAACGCTTCTTCCTGGTCATGGGTCACCAGGATCGCACTGGTGCCACGTGCCTTGAGAATGTCGCGCACCTCATGGCTGAGCTTGCGTCGCAGCTCGCCATCGAGGTTGGAGAAGGGTTCGTCGAGCAGCAACAATTGCGGCTCCGGCGCCAAGGCGCGGGCGAGGGCCACGCGTTGTTGTTGACCACCGGACAGCTCGTGGGGAAAACGCTTGCCCAGGTTCTTCAGGTTGACCAGTTCCAGCAATTCGGCGACCACGCGGTCTTTCTGCGGGTGCTTGCGAATGCCAAAGGCGATGTTGTCGGCCACGCCCAGGTGGGGAAACAGCGCGTAGTCCTGGAACACCATGCCGATGCGACGTTTCTCCGGCGCCAGGGTGAACCCAGCACTGGAGATGACTTCGCCGGCCAGGCTGATTTCGCCTTCGTGTACCGGTTCGAACCCTGCGATCGCACGCAGGGTGGTGGTCTTGCCGCACCCCGAGGAGCCGAGCAGGCAACCGATGTCGCCGGCGTTGAGGTGCAGGTTGAGGTTCTGTACCACCCGCTGATCTTGATAGCCGCATGCCAGATTGCGCAGGTTCAGCAGTAATGGCTTGCTCATGCGTGGTGGTACGCTGGTTCGACCAGAAATTCGAGCAGGGCCTTTTGTGCATGCAGACGGTTTTCTGCCTGGTCCCAGGCGACCGAACGCGGGTCGTCGAGCAGATCGAGGCTGATTTCTTCGCCACGGTGGGCAGGCAGGCAGTGCATGAACAGCACGTCCGGCGCGGCCAGGTCGAGCAGGGCGCGGGTGACCTGGAACGGTGCAAACAGCTTCAGGCGCTTGGCGGTTTCGTCTTCCTGGCCCATGGAGGTCCAGACATCGGTGCTTACCAGGTGCGCGCCGACCACCGCGTCTTTTGGATCACGCAGGATCTGCACGCGACCATCGGCTTTGGCCAGGAATTCGGCGGACGGTTCGAAGCCTTCCGGGCAGGCGATGCGCAGGTGGAAGTCGAACTGGATCGCCGCTTCTATATAACTGTTGCACATGTTGTTGCCGTCGCCGATCCAGGCCACGGTCTTGCCCTGGATCGAGCCACGGTGCTCGAGGAAGGTTTGCATGTCGGCCAGCAACTGGCACGGGTGCAGGTCATCGGACAGGCCGTTGATCACCGGTACCCGGGAGTTCGCGGAAAATTCGGTCAGGGTGCTGTGGGCAAAGGTCCGGATCATCACCGCATCGAGCATGCGCGACATGACAATCGCGCAATCGCTGATTGGCTCGCCACGGCCCAGCTGGGTGTCACGCGGCGACAGGAAGATGGCCTGGCCACCCAACTGGATCATGCCGGCCTCGAAGGACAAGCGGGTGCGGGTCGACGATTTCTCGAAAATCATCCCGAGCACGCGGTTTTTCAAAGGCTCGAACAGTACGCCGCGGTTACGCAGGTCTTTAAGCTCAATGCCTCGACGGATCACGCTGACCAGCTCTTCGGGCGTGCAATCCATCAGGGAGAGAAAGTGCCTTGCGCTCATCATTAACTACCTTTTTGCAACAGACCGCAGATACTCAAAGCCTTGTTTATTGTGAAAACGGGCGAGACCTGCGGCGAAAGCCGCACGGGGCGACGAAATAGGGGAAGGCGCGATCTTATAATTAAATGTCGCGTCTTACCAATAGGGCTACGGTGTTTAGGGGTGTTCAGACAGGCGCGAGAGCGCTTTTGAAGACGATTTCCTGACAGCAGCGGGTCATTTGTACACTGGCCCTGCGACCTTTTGCAATCCGCGAGGGCGGGGCCAGGCCTGGCTGCGTCGGTTTCAGGGGCACTTCGGCAGGTTTTGAAACATTTTCTCACGCTTGCCCATGGCCTGGCCTGATGCCCTTCGATTCACGCGACGAACGTTGCTGGTGCCCGCCGCAGTCGCGGCCCATAGTCAGGCCAAAGCCCTAATAAAGAGACTGGCCATGACCAAGACTCTCCACCACCGTGCCTGCCATCTGTGCGAAGCCATCTGTGGCCTGACCCTGGAAACCACCCAAGCCGAAGACGGCAGCCTGGCGATCACGTCGATCAAGGGCGACCCACTGGACACCTTCAGTCGCGGGCATATCTGCCCCAAGGCAGTGGCGTTGCAGGATATCCAGAATGACCCGGACCGCCTGCACCAACCCATGTTGCGGGTGGGTAGCGAATGGCAACCGATTGCGTGGGAAGACGCCTTCGCGCTGGTGGCCGAAAAACTGGCGGGCATCCAGGCTCGCTACGGACAGAATTCAGTGGCGGTGTACCAGGGCAATCCCAGCGTGCATAACTACGGGCTGATGACCCACAGCAATTACTTCCTTGGCCTGCTCAAGACACGCAACCGGTTTTCCGCGACGTCGGTCGACCAGTTGCCTCATCACCTCAGCAGCCACCTGATGTACGGCCATGGCCTGTTGTTGCCGATTCCGGATATTGACCACACCGACTTCATGCTGATCCTCGGCGGCAACCCGCTGGCGTCCAACGGCAGCATCATGACCGTGCCCGACGTGGAGAAGCGCCTCAAGGCCATCCAGGCCCGGGGCGGCAAAGTGGTGGTGGTCGACCCGCGGCGCAGCGAGACGGCGGCGATTGCCGATCAGCACCTGTTTGTACGGCCCGGTGGCGACGCCGCGTTGCTGTTCGGACTGCTCAACACGTTGTTTGCCGAAAACCTGACCCGTGCCAGTCACTTGCCAGTCGACGGCCTGGACGACGTGCGCCGCGCAATCGCCGGGTTTACCGCTGAGGCCATGAGCCGCCAGTGCGCGCTGCCTGCCGAGCAGATCCGCCAGTTGGCGCGGGATTTTGCCGCGGCGGACAGGGCCGTGTGTTACGGGCGCATGGGCGTTTCGACCCAGGCATTCGGCACGCTGTGCCATTGGCTGGTGCAATTGATCAATCTGGTCACCGGTAACCTGGATCGTCCAGGCGGCGCCTTGTGTACCACGCCAGCGGTGGACCTGGTGGCCTCCACCTCCGGCGGGCATTTCAATCGTTGGCAGAGCCGTGTGTCGGGGCGTCCGGAGTACGGTGGCGAGTTGCCGGTGTCGGCGTTGGCGGAAGAAATGCTCACCGAAGGTGAAGGACAGATCCGCGCCCTGGTCACCGTGGCCGGCAATCCGGTGCTATCGACGCCGAATGGTCGCCAGTTGGAGCAGGCCCTGGATGGGCTGGAATTCATGGTCAGCGTCGATCTCTACATCAACGAGACGACGCGTTATGCCGACCTGATCCTGCCGTCCACCTCGGCGCTGGAAAACGATCACTACGACACCACCTTCAATATGTTCGCGGTGCGCAATGTCAGCCGTTTCAATCGTGCGATCCTGCCCAAGCCTGACGGCGCGCTGCACGACTGGGAGATCTTCGTCGGCCTGGCCAAGGCGTTTGCCGCGCACACCGGGGTTGCGCTCAAGCCGACCCTGCCACCGGCGCAGATGATCGACTTCGGCCTGCGCGCCGGCGTGTATGGCGATGCTTCCAGCCACCAATTGTCGGTGGCAATGCTCGCCGAACACCCCCACGGCGTGGACCTGGGGCCCCTGACGCCCAATCTCGCCGCGCGCCTGAAAACCGCGAATGGCCGGGTACAGGCCGCGCCGGCCGTGATTCTGGCGGACCTCGCGCGCTTCGCGGCACAACCGCTGCCACCGGCCGACGAATTGCTGTTGATCGGCCGCCGCCATGTGCGCAGCAACAATTCCTGGATGCATAACTATCACCGCCTGGTGAAGGGCAAGCCCCGGCACCAACTGCTCATGCATCCGGAGGATCTGGCCCGCCGCCAATTGAGCGACGGGCAGCGGGTGAAGGTCAGTTCGCGCATCGGCATGATCGAGGTCGAGGTCGCGGCCAGCCTGGACATGATGCCTGGCGTGGTCAGCCTGCCGCATGGTTGGGGCCACGGGCGTCCGGGCGTGCAGATGACGATCGCCAGCCGTCAACCGGGTGCCAGCGCGAACGACCTGACCGACGAGCGGCAGTTGGATGAGTTGTCGGGCAATGCCGCGCTGAACGGCGTGCCGGTCCACGTAGCTGCGGCATAAGGTCTCCGAGCACCACGCTGGGATTTTGCGTTACAATGCGCCACCGTGCCGACCTGTGAGTCGCAAAGTTCCAGCCGAGGTGTTCCATGGATATCATCGAAACGATCAAAGAGCAGATTGCCAACAACACCATTCTGCTTTACATGAAGGGCTCTCCCAATGCCCCGCAGTGCGGCTTCTCCGCGAAAGCGTCCCAAGCCATCATGAAATGTGGCGAGAAATTCGCTTATGTGGATATCCTGCAAAACCCGGAAATTCGCGCGAACCTGCCCAAGTACGCTAACTGGCCGACTTTCCCGCAACTGTGGGTAGCCGGTGAGCTGGTCGGCGGCAGCGACATCATCAGTGAAATGTTCGAGAACGGTGAGTTGCAGACGTTGGTCAAAGACGCAGCGGCAAAAGCGGCAGCCCAGACTGAAGCTTGATTGGCCTGCAACAAAAAGCCCCGCTTCTCATACGAGAGCGGGGCTTTTTTGTGCTTCATCTGTAGGAGCGAGCTTGCTCGCGAAGAACGTCAACGATAACGCGGGCCCCCTGATGGAATGCGGTGCCCTTGAGTTTTTCGCGAGCAAACTCGCGCCTACCGTGAATAAGGGTTATTCACCCATCTGCGATTGCAGGTAGTTCTCCAGGCTGACCTTGTCGATCAGGCCCAGTTGGGTTTCCAGCCAGTCGATATGTTCTTCCTGGTCTTCCAGGATATCTTCCAGCAGTTCGCGGCTGCCGAAGTCCTTGGTCACTTCGCAGTGAGCGATGGCGGCCTTGAGCTCGCTGTGGCTCTTGCGTTCGAAGCCCAGGTCGCTGCTGATCATTTCGTGGGTGTGCTCGCCGATGTTCAGCTTGCCCAGGTCCTGTACGTTCGGCAGGCCTTCCAGGAACAGGATGCGCTTGATCAGGGCATCGGCGTCCTTCATGGCTTTGATCGATTCCTTGTACTCACGCTTGCCCAGCTTTTCCAGGCCCCAATCGTCATACATGCGCGCATGCAGAAAGTACTGATTGATCGCGACCAGTTCATTGCCAAGGATTTTGTTGAGTTGCTGGATGACTGAGATGTCGCCTTTCATGATTGGGGTCCTGCCCTTTATTCGCGGTATATAAGCAGGAGTCTGCGTGGCGAGCCCCTGAGTGTCAAACCTAAGTTATTGAATAATAAATGAAAATTAATCTGAATAAGAATGTTTATGTTCCGCGTCTTGGCCCTAACTAATTGAATTTCGGGCATAAAAAAGCCGGACACTAAGTCCGGCTCTTTAAAATACGTTGATTCAGGCGTGTGTAAATTCTGCTGAATAGGGCAGCGCGACCTGAGCTGTTTGCAGCTGCGTCAGGGTTTCCCGTACCACTTGCTTGGCGAGGCAAGCACATTTGCCACATTGGCTGGCAACGCCGGTCGTTTCACGCACTTCCTTGTAGCTGCAGCAACCTTCGTAGATTGCTTCGCGGATTTGTCCGTCGGTGACGCCAGTGCAGAGGCAGACATACATAAGGGAGAACCATCGCGGGTTTAAGGCTTAAGTGCGATGGATCTTAATGTTAACGAGAATGATTGTCAAAGTAGTTTTGCCGTGCTGGGCCGCGACTTTGCCTGTGCGCTGACGAACGGTTTTTTCAGTGTATGATGGTCGGTCTTCACGAAGCGTGACTGCGTCACAGGCTTGTCGCTTATGCGCGGCAGACTCGAGGCCGGTCCTTTTACTTCAATCGTCACCCCTGCATCAGGAGATATCCAATGAGCGTACTCGTCGGCAAACAAGCCCCGGATTTCGACGTACCTGCCGTTCTCGGCACTGGCGAAATCGTTGACAGCTTCAAGCTGTCTGAAGCCATCAAAGGCAAATACGGCCTGGTGTTCTTCTACCCGCTGGACTTCACTTTCGTCTGCCCTTCGGAGCTGATCGCTCTGGACCACCGCATGGACGATTTCAAGGCGCGTAACGTTGAAGTGGTCGCGGTTTCCATCGACTCCCATTTCACCCACAACGCCTGGCGCAACACTGCCATCAACGATGGCGGCATCGGCAAAGTCAAATACACCATGGCTGCCGACATGAAGCACGACATCGCCAAGGCCTACGACGTTGAGTCCGAAGGCGGCGTGGCGTTCCGTGGCGCGTTCCTGATCGATGACAAGGGCGTTGTGCGCTCGCAGATCATCAACGACCTGCCGCTGGGCCGTAACATGGAAGAGCTGATCCGTCTGGTCGACGCGCTGCAATTCCACGAAGAGCACGGCGAAGTCTGCCCTGCCAACTGGAAAAAAGGCGACAAAGGCATGAACGCTTCGCCAGAAGGCGTTGCAGCCTACCTGACCGAGAACGCCGGCAAGCTGTAAGCCACGTTTGCGGTAAAAAAAACCGGCCTGAGAAGGCCGGTTTTTTTATGTGCGGGATTCCACTTCAGTCGTTGAAGTCTTCCCAGCCGCCCATCTGTTTCCAACGGTTGACGATGCCGCAGAACAGCTCGGCGGTCTTTTCGGTGTCATAGCGCGCCGAGTGGGCTTCGCGACCGTCAAAGTCGATACCGGCGGCCTGGCAGGCTTTGGCCAATACGGTCTGGCCATAAGCCAGGCCGGCGAGCGTAGCGGTGTCGAAGCTGGAGAACGGGTGGAACGGGTTGCGCTTCATGTCCAGCCGCGCCACGGCGGCATTCAGGAAGCCCAGGTCGAAGCTGCTGTTGTGCCCCACCAGGATCGCGCGTTTGCAGCCATTGGCCTTCAACGCCTTGCGCACGCCACGGAAGATATCGGTCAGTGCTGCTTCTTCACTCACCGCCATGCGCAGTGGGTGATCGAGCTTGATCCCGGTGAATTCCAGGGCCGCGGCTTCGATATTGGCGCCTTCGAACGGCTCGACGCGGAAGAAGTGGGTGTGTTCTGCGAACACAAAACCCTGTTCGTCCATGCCGATGGTGGTCGCGGCGATTTCCAGCAGCGCGTCGGTGGCGCAGTTGAAGCCACCGGTTTCTACGTCGATGACGACCGGCAGATAGCCGCGAAACCGCTCGGCCATCGGGTGACGGGAACCGCCACCGCTGTGCTCGTGTTCGTCATCGTAATGGTCTTCACTCACTTGCTTTCCTCCAGCAGGCGCCAGCGCAGTGTTTCACCGGCGCGCAGCGGGATAACAGTCAGCTCGCCAAACGGCAGGCTGACGGGGGCAGTCCAGTCTTCACGGACCAGGGTGATGCGGTCGGTATTCGCCGGCAGCCCGTAGAAACGCGGGCCGTTGAGGCTGGCGAAGCCTTCGAGTTTGTCCAGGGCGTTGCGTTGGTCGAACGCTTCGGCGTACAGCTCGATCGCCGCATAGGCGGTGTAGCAACCGGCACAACCGCAGGCCGCTTCCTTGGCATGCTGGGCGTGGGGCGCCGAGTCGGTGCCGAGGAAGAACTTCGGGTTGCCGCTGGTCGCAGCGTCCAGCAGGGCCACCTGATGGGTGTTGCGCTTGAGAATCGGCAGGCAATAGAAGTGCGGCCGAATCCCGCCCACCAGCATGTGGTTGCGGTTGTAGAGCAGGTGATGGGCGGTGATGGTCGCGCCAACGTTGGCCGAGGCCTCGGTGACGAACTGCACCGCATCGGCCGTGGTGATGTGTTCGAACACCACCTTGAGGGTCGGAAACAGCTCGACCACCCGGCGCATATGCTCGTCGATGAAGATCTTCTCGCGATCGAACACGTCGACATCGCCGCGGGTGACTTCACCGTGGATCAACAGCGGCATGCCGACTTCGGCCATCGCTTCGATCGCCGGCAGGATCTTGTCGATGCTGGTCACGCCGGAGTCGGAGTTGGTGGTCGCGCCCGCCGGATACAGCTTGGCGGCGTGTACGAAACCGCTGGCCTTGGCCTCGCGGATTTCGTCGGGCTGGGTGCGGTCGGTCAGGTAGAGCACCATCAACGGTTCGAAGCGGCTGCCGGCCGGCCGTACAGCGAGGATGCGCTGGCGATAGGCGTCGGCCTGCGCGGCATTACGCACCGGAGGTACCAGGTTAGGCATGATGATGGCGCGGCCAAACGTGCGCGCAACATCGGCCACGGTGTGGGGCAACGCAGCACCATCGCGAAGATGAATATGCCAGTCGTCGGGACGCAGCAGGGTCAGGCGGTCGGACATTGGGGATTCCAGGCGGGTCAATCTGGTGGGAATGCTACCGGAAAAGACTCTTGCAGGCACTCGCTATCAAGTTTTGCAGGATGCATCCGATAGCCTTTGGTATGCCTTAACGATGTATGACGCTTTGAAGTGTTGTAGAAACCAGTGGAGCCTCCCGTGCGCCAGCATTATCTAGCCCTGCTCAGTGTGTTCGCCAGCCTGCCTGCGATGGCCCTCACGTTCCAGACACGTCTGGAGAATATTGAGTGGAAGGTGGAGGGCGACAAATTCGAGTGCCGCTTGACCCAGCCGATCACCGATTTCGGCTCGGGTGAGTTCGTGCGCCGGGCCGGCGAGCAGGCGACATTCCGTCTGAAAGCCTTTAACGGCTTGCTCGGCGCAGGATCGGCGACCCTGCTGGCGGCGGCTGCGCCATGGCAACCGGGCCGCGGCGATATCAACCTCGGCGCCGTGCGTGCCGGCAGTGGCGATGTCTTGTTCAACAGTTCCCAGGCCCAGGCCGGGCGCCTGTTCAATGGCCTGCTCGAGGGGCGCAGCCCGACCGTGCGGCATTACGGGCGTGAAGGCGGCTATTCGGAAATTCGTCTGTTGCCGGTGAAATTCAACAAAGCCTACAACGACTATCAACTGTGTACCGCCAAGCTGCTGCCGATGAATTACGATCAGGTCAAGCAGACCGAAGTCGGCTTCCCCGGTGGCGGTATCGAGCTGGACGCAGCGGCCAAGCGCAAGCTGGCGGTGATCGTCGAATTCATGAAGGCCGATCCGACGGTCAACCATATCGAATTGAACGGTCACTCCGACAACAGCGGCAATCGCCTGACCAATCGCGATGTCTCGCGCCGTCGCGCATTGGCGGTGATGGACTACTTCAAGGCCAACGGCGTGCCGGAATCGCAGATCACCATGCGTTTCCACGGCGAAAGCTACCCCTTGGCGCCCAATACCAATGCCGCCAACCGCGCGCGCAATCGGCGCGTCAATATCCAGCTCGAACGCGTGGCCGCCCCCGAGAAACCGGCGGTGCAAGCCAAGGGCCCGAGCAACCCCGCCGCTACGTCATAAGGTGCGACCATTGGTCGCCCGCTCGACATAATCTGTCGCTTTATCTTCATTTGCTGTCGCGCCCCTGTAATTTCGCGGTTTTGATCGGTAGAATCGTTGCCTTTCCGTAAAACCCCGTGGAGTGATGGCATGGCCGACGTAAACAAGGTCGTTCTCGCGTATTCCGGCGGCCTGGACACTTCGGTGATCCTCAAGTGGCTGCAGGATACTTATAACTGTGAAGTGGTGACCTTCACCGCTGACCTGGGTCAGGGCGAAGAGGTCGAACCTGCACGCGCCAAGGCGCAAGCCATGGGCGTCAAAGAGATCTACATTGACGACCTGCGCGAAGAGTTCGTCCGCGATTTCGTTTTCCCGATGTTTCGCGCCAACACCGTCTACGAAGGCGAGTACCTGCTGGGTACCTCCATCGCACGTCCGCTGATCGCCAAGCGCCTGATCGAAATCGCCAATGAAACCGGCGCTGACGCCATTTCCCATGGCGCCACCGGCAAAGGCAACGACCAGGTGCGTTTCGAACTGGGCGCCTATGCCCTCAAGCCGGGCGTGAAAGTGATTGCCCCTTGGCGTGAATGGGACTTGCTGTCCCGTGAAAAGCTGATGGATTACGCTGAAAAGCATGGCATCCCGATCGAGCGTCACGGCAAGAAGAAGTCCCCGTACTCGATGGACGCCAACCTGCTGCACATCTCCTATGAAGGCGGCGTGCTGGAAGACACCTGGACTGAGCATGAAGAAGACATGTGGCGTTGGACCGTCTCCCCGGAGAACGCTCCCGACAAGCCGCAGTACCTGGAACTGACCTACCGCAACGGCGACATCGTCGCGCTGGACGGCGTCGAGATGACCCCGGCCACCGTACTGGCGACCCTGAACCGTATCGGCGGCGAACACGGTATCGGCCGTCTCGACATCGTCGAGAACCGTTACGTGGGCATGAAATCCCGTGGCTGCTACGAAACCCCAGGCGGCACCATCATGCTGCGCGCCCACCGCGCGATCGAGTCGATCACCCTGGACCGCGAAGTGGCTCACCTCAAAGACGAGCTGATGCCCAAGTACGCCAGCCTGATCTACACCGGCTACTGGTGGAGCCCTGAGCGTCTGATGCTGCAACAGATGATCGACGCTTCCCAGGCTCACGTGAACGGCGTTGTGCGCCTGAAGCTGTACAAGGGCAACGTGATCGTCACCGGTCGCAAGTCCGATGAGTCGCTGTTCGACGCCAACATCGCCACCTTCGAAGAAGATGGCGGCGCCTACAACCAGGCGGACGCAGCAGGCTTCATCAAGTTGAATGCACTGCGCATGCGTATTGCGGCCAACAAGGGTCGCAAGTTGTTCTGAGTGTTCCCGTCGAAATGAAAAGTGGCCCCTTGTTCAGGGGCCATTTTTTTTTGCCTGTAAAAAAGGCGCGGCGATCCTGATGTTTAAAGTTGTTTAGGTTTGTTTAAAGTCTATCGAGGTTCGTCGTTTCAGAAAGTTTGATGCCTGGCCCGCCGAGGAATGAATTATTTACACCTGAGTAGGAACTATGTCTTACAGAAAATTCACTCACCAAAGTGCGGCGTAGATGTAAGTCGCGGAAAGTTCTGTAGGAAATTTATGGTGTAAATAAATATGTTGAATGGAACTGAAATCATCAGGCTTTTTTTACCTGTCGGCCCATGCGGTCGCGACATGCAAGGGGCATTTCCTGAAACGGGTGTGCGCTGCGTTTACGGTTGCCCCCCTATTCACCGGATATTTCTCTCAAAATATGTGCGAGCCCGGAAAGGTCTGAAAGGCTCCATAAAACTCGAAACATCTGAGTTGGTGTTTTTTTGTAGGTTAATTCCTATCTCGTTGTGGGTTGGGTCTCTGCTTGCTGTTGCTTGGGGTGGAACGCTATGCCAACTAGGAAACGACTAGGCTATTGTGCTTGCTCTGAATAATTCGAACAGCGAAATTGGACTTTCTCATGAATAAAGTGCTGATCGTGGATGATCATCCCGTCATTCGTCTTGCTGTGCGCATGCTAATGGAGCGTCATGGTTATGAGGTCGTTGCCGAGACCGATAACGGTGTCGATGCGTTGCAACTTGCACGGGAACATATGCCGGACATTGTCATACTGGATATTGGAATTCCCAAACTCGATGGCCTGGAAGTTATCTGCCGGCTGTCGTCCACCAAACAGGCCACACCGTTCAAGGTGCTGGTCCTGACTTCCCAGGCGCCGGGCCATTTCTCCATGCGCTGCATGCAGGCGGGGGCGGCCGGGTACGTGTGCAAGCAGCAGGACCTGACGGAATTGCTGAGTGCCATCAAGGCGGTGCTGTCCGGCTACAGCTACTTTCCCAACCAGGCGCTGAATTCGGTGCGTTCCACCATGGGCAACGCCAGCGAGGCCGACATGGTCGAGCGCCTTTCGGGACGCGAGATGATGGTGTTGCAGCAACTGGCGCGCGGCAAAACCAACAAGGAGATCGCTGACGGTATGTTCCTCAGCAACAAAACCGTCAGCACCTATAAGACACGCTTGCTGCTCAAGCTCAATGCCCGCTCACTGGTCGATCTGATCGAGTTGGCTCAACGCAATGGCCTGGTCTAGAGGAGGGCGCCACCCCATGGCTGGATAGCCAGGCGAATCGGCATAAAAAAGCCTCCGTGAGGGAGGCTTCCGGCCGTTCTCGGCTGATCAGAGGTCGAAATCGTAATCGGCCAGCTGTTTTTGCAAGCGTCGCTCTTCCAGAAGGTTGTCGATGGTGCGGCGTTTGCTTAGATTGGTCTTGGCCACCTCTACAGGTGCTTCCTGCCCATCGTCATCCGACTCGACAAGGTCATCGTCCACTTCCAGTTGTTCTTTGCCAGTGCTCATAACGTTAACTCCGGGCTAAGACTGCCGTTGGCGCTCCTTATAACGATATTCCATGAGCGGGTAAAAAAGATTTTTTCAATCGATAGATCGAAAAAACCTATGATCCCTCAATCGTCCGACGTCTTGTCCTTGTATTCGCACAGGTCTTCGATGCGACAGCTGCCGCAGCGCGGCTTGCGGGCCTGGCAAACGTAGCGCCCGTGAAGGATCAGCCAGTGGTGCGAATCGAGCAGATACGGCTTGGGGACAAACTTCATCAGTTGTTTTTCCACTTCCACCACATTCTTGCCGCGGGCAATGCCGGTGCGGTTGCTCACCCGGAAAATGTGAGTGTCCACGGCCATGGTAAGTTGCCGGAACGCCGTATTGAGCACAACGTTTGCAGTTTTGCGGCCCACGCCTGGCAAAGCCTCCAACGCTTCGCGGGTTTGCGGCACTTCGCCGCCATGCCGCTCCACCAGCAGGCGGCAGGTCTCGATGACATTTTTCGCCTTGCTGTTGTACAAGCCGATGGTCTTGATGTATTCGGATAAACCTTCCACGCCCAAGGCATGGATCGCTGCCGGCGTGTTCGCCACGGGATACAGTTTGGCCGTGGCCTTGTTGACGCCGACGTCTGTGGATTGGGCCGAGAGAATCACCGCAATCAGCAACTCAAACGGCGTGGAGTAGGCCAGTTCGGTTTTGGGTTCCGGATTGTCTTCGTGGAGCCTGCGGAAAATTTCCAGGCGTTTTGCGGCGTTCATGGGGCAGGCGATTCCTTGCTGGCGGTCAGCGTGATTGTGAAAAATGGGCCCAGGCTTGCAACCCTGCGAGCAATAACCCAAGCAGGATAAACCCGGCCGGCATCAATGTGGTGGCGGCACTGGCGCGTAACAACCCCATGACGAGCATGAGCGCGGCGAACAGGCCGACCAACCGTAGCTGCGCCTTGCGCTGGCCCGCCTCAAAGAAACCATGGTGTTCCAGGACGACGCATTGCACGCTGATCAGCGCAAGGTAGATGCCCAACTGCTGATACAGCGGCAGCGCAAATGCCTGCAACAGTAGCTGCACACAACTGACCAGTGTCGCGGCGACCATCAAGCTGGCACCCAGCCGCAGGGACGCGCTCAGGCGCGAGCGTACCGCGCGCATGACCAGGCCGTAGAGCGTCACGGTCAGCGCCGACAACGCCAGGAAACTCAGGGCTTTGGGCAGGGTGTCAGTCACCCCGAGCAACGGTGCGAGCAGCGCTGCATTGGCCAGGCCAACGGCTCTAGTCATGGGCGTCGGGCTCCAGCAGGGATGAGCGGTGCTCGTCGAAATAGCGCAAAGCGTCATGGGTGGCGCTGATCACCGCTCGAGAGGTGAGGGTGGCACCGGCTATTTGATCGACGGTCGAGTCTTGCATGTCCGTGCGTGAACGCCCCTTGAATGAAGCCAGCCAAGGGTTGCCGGGCTGGCTGATAAGCCCGCCCAGGCTTGGGGTTTCCGATTGCGCCAGGGTCTTGATGCCCAGCAGCTTGCCGTCGCGGTCAATGGCGATCAGCAGTTCGATCGGGCCGGCATAGCCGCTGGTGCTCAACCGCAGCAGCACCGCGCTGGGTTGGCCCGACAGGCTGACCCGATAGCCACCCAGCAGTTGGCTCTCCTCCAGCGGCTGCGCAGCGATCGGCAGCGGTTGCTCCAGCGGCTGATTGTCATAACGGTCGGCGGGTAGCAGGTCGAGCAATGCCTGGCGCTTCAGGGCCAGGGCCTGGCGCGCGGCGTGATCGGCAGTCAGGTGCTGAAGGGTCAGGATCAGCGTGCCGCCGCCGATAGCGATCAGCAACGCCAGCAGTACGCCTCTGTGCGACTTCATAGGCTGACCGCCGGCTGTTTCGCGGCCACCAGGCGTTCCAGCGCCGGCACGGCCAGGTTCATCAGCAGCACCGCAAAGGCTACACCGTCCGGGTAACCGCCCCACGTGCGAATCAGATACGTCAACAGGCCAACGCCCGCCCCGAACAGCAGCCGGGCCCTGGGGCTTTTTGGGCCGGAGACCGGCTCGGTGACGATAAAAAATGCGCCGAGAAGCGTGGCGCCCGTCAGCAGATGAAACAGCGGCGAGCCGTGAGAGTCAGAGCCCGAGCCATTCCAGCACAGCAGGCTGATCACAAACAGGCTACCCAACATGCCCAAGGGCGCGTGCCAACTGAATACCCGCTGGCGCAACAGCCACAGCCCGCCGGCCAGAAACGCCAGGTTCACCCACTCGCTGCCCTTGCCGCCGACATGCCCAAATGCCGGGTTGCGCGCGAACAGTTCATCGATGGTCAGGCTTTTGTTCAGTCGCAGGGCGTCCAGTGCCGTGGCCTGGGCCCAGGCATCGGGCGCGTCGCGGTGCAGGCCGAATACCTGTTGTGCGCCGGCCAGCAGGTCCATGCCGTGGGTGGTCGGCCAGTGCGTCATGAGTTGCGGAAAGGCCACCAGCATCGACGCATACCCAACCATCGCCGGGTTGAAGGGGTTGCGCTGGCCGCCGTACAGGTGCTTGCCCAGCAGCAGTCCACTGGCCACGGCCGCCACGCACAGCCACCAGGGGCAATAGGGCGGCAGTGCCAGGGCGAGCAGGGTCGCGCTGACCAGGCTGCTCAGATCGCCGCCACGCGCCCCCCGCAGGCGTTGCACGCCCGCATCGACCAGCAGTGCGCAGCCCGTCGCCAGCAACAGATTGATCAACACGCCCCAACCGAACAGCCAGAACATTGCCAGCCCACCCGGCAGTGTCGCCAGCAACACCCGTTGCAGGGCCTGTTGAGGCTCAAGCGTGGACATGGGCATCCACCTGGCGCTGTGCTGCGTCGAGATTGGCGTGTGCCTCGGCCAGTTGCTGTGGGTCGGCGTTCCGATCCTGGGCTTTCTTCAATTCGGCGCGCCGCATTGCCAGTTGGATCTTGGCGCGCTTTAGATCGGCGGTGTTAGCGGGGGCCGGCGTTGCAGGCGCGGGCTTCACCTCCAGAGCGGCCAATGCCTGCTCCGCGGCTTCGAACTGTTGTTGCAGCACGATCAGTTGCGACTGCTGTTCAAAGGTGGGCGGATGCCCGAATGCCTTCAAGGATTTATGCAACTGCGCACGGCTCATCGCCACGTTGATCTTGGCTTTCTTGATCGCGGCGTCCTGGGCTGCCTGCGCCGCATCGATCGGCACGGCGGCCAACGGCGCGGCCCGCTTGGTGCGGGCCAGGCGTTCGGCCTGTTTGTGTTCTTCTTCCCGTTGCAGGCGCGCGTTGCGTTGCTCAAAGCGTCGCCGTGCGCGGTCTCGCTTCAAGGCGCGCGCGCGGCGCTCGTGGTCGTTGGTCGCCAGGCCGCCGACAATCGGCAGCACCGCCACTAGCGGGCGCATCTCGATGCAATCGACCGGGCAGGGCGCGACGCACAGGTCGCAGCCGGTGCATTCGTCGATGATCACGGTGTGCATCCATTTGGCCGCGCCGACAATTGCATCCACCGGGCAGGCCTGGATGCATTTGGTACAGCCGATGCATTCGGCCTCACGGATGTAGGCAATCTGTGGTGGCGCTTCGCCGCGGCTGGTATCCAGTGCCAGTACCGGCACGTTCAGCAACTGCGCGAGCGCGCCGATCGTTTCCTGCCCGCCGGGCGGGCATTTATTGATGGCTTCGCCTTGGGCGATCCCTTCGGCGTAGGGCTTGCAGCCCGGGTGCCCGCACTTGCCGCATTGGGTTTGCGGGAGCAGCGCGTCGATACGTTGAATCAGGCTCATGCTTTGATCATTGCGTTGAAACCCAGAAAAGCCACCGCCATCAGCCCGGCGCTGATCAGTTCGACCGGCAGGCCGCGGAAGGGCAGCGGGATGTCGTTGTCGGCGATGCGCTGGCGCAAGTCGCTGAACAGGCTCAGCACCAGCCAGAAGCCGAGCCCGGCGCCCACGCTCAGTGCCGCCATGTGCGCCAGCCCCTCATCATCTTCAATGCCCAGCAACACCACGCCCAGTACCCCGGCGTTGCCCAGCAGCAGCGGCCATAACCCTTCCGTCGGCAGCGTAGGGCGCAGGCGCGTGAGCGCGCCGAGCACGGGGCGGATCAGCAGCGCGGTCAGCGGTAAAAACACCCACAGCCGCAGGGCAGTCAACCCCAACGGTTGCAGCACGTAGTGATCCAGCAAATAGGCCAGCACGCCGCTCACTGCCATCAACACGGTGGTGGCAATCCCCAATGCATGCACCCGCGAGCGTGAATGCGCGGCCAATATCGGGTCGACGGCCAACGGCATCTGCAACACGAGGTTGTTGATCAGGGCGGCGCTGACAAGGGTGAGGAGCATATCGGTCATGGGCATGCCGGTTAAGCGAACAGGGCCTGATTATCCGGCAAGCGAGAAGGGGGTACTAGCTGAAAAGCCCTGTCGCCGCGACGACAGGGCTGTTTTGCAGGGCTTACTTGATGCGTTGACCCGGCTTGGCGCCGCTGTCAGGGCTCAGCAGGTAGATTTCTTCGCCGCCGGGGCCGGCCGCCATCACCATGCCTTCGGAAATACCGAACTTCATTTTCCGCGGCTTGAGGTTGGCGATCATCATGGTCAGGCGACCATTGAGCTTGGACGGGTCCGGATAAGCGCTCTTGATCCCGGAGAACACGTTGCGTTGCTCGTCGCCGATATCGAGGGTCAGGCGCAGCAGCTTGTCGGCACCTTCCACGGCTTCGGCCTTGAGAATCAGCGCAACCCGCAGGTCGACGGCGGCAAAGGCGTCGAACTCGATCTCCGGGGACAACGGGTCCTTGACCAGTTCACCGTTGCCGGCCGGGTTCGATTCGCCGGTGTCGGTCGGGCTGGCGACCAGGTCTTCTTTCGACGCGTCGCTCATGGCCTGGACTTTTACCGGGTCGATACGGGTCATCAGCGGCTTGAACTCGTTCAATTGATGGTTGCTGAGCAAGCTGGCGTGGTCGTTCCAGGTCAGCGGCGCGACGTTGAGGAACGCCTCGGCATCCGCGGCCAGCAACGGCAGCACCGGCTTGAGGAAGATCACCAACTGGCGGAACAGGTTGATGCCGGTGGCGCAGATGGCCTGGACTTCCGCCTGCTTGCCTTCCTGCTTGTTCAGCGACCACGGTGCCTTGTCGGCGATCCACGCGTTGGCGCGGTCGGCCAGGCCCATGATCTCGCGCATGGCGCGGGCAAAGTCGCGGGCTTCATAGGCATCGGCGATGCTTGGCGCGGCGGCCAGGAACGCGTCGGTCAGTTCCGGCGCGGCATTCTCGGCCACCAGCACACCGGCGTTGCCCTTGTGGATGAAACCGGCGCAACGGCTGGCGATGTTGACGACTTTGCCGACGAGGTCCGAGTTGACCTTCTGTACGAAGTCTTCCAGGTTCAGGTCAAGATCGTCGACGCCACGGCCCAGCTTGGACGCATAGTAGTAGCGCAGGTATTCCGGCGACAGGTGATCCAGGTAGGTGCGCGCCTTGATAAAGGTGCCACGGGACTTGGACATCTTCTGGCCGTTGACGGTCAGGTAGCCGTGTACGTTGATGCCGGTCGGCTTGCGGTAGCCCGCACCTTCGAGCATCGCCGGCCAGAACAGGGCGTGGAAGTTGACGATGTCCTTGCCGATGAAATGGTACAGCTCGGCGGTGGAGTCCTTGCCCCAGAACGCATCGAAGTCCAGCTCCGGCGTGCGCTTGCACAGGTTCTTGAAGCTGGCCATGTAGCCGATCGGGGCGTCCAGCCACACGTAGAAATACTTGCCCGGCTCGCCTGGGATCTCAAAGCCGAAGTACGGCGCATCGCGGGAAATGTCCCACTGTTGCAGCCCGGCATCCAGCCATTCGGCGATCTTGTTGGCGACGGCGTCCTGCAGGGTGCCGCTGCGCGTCCAGGTTTGCAGCATCTGCTGGAAATCCGGGAGCTTGAAGAAGAAGTGCTGGGAATCCTTGAGCACCGGTGTGGCGCCGGAGATCGCTGACTTGGGGTTCTTCAGGTCGGTGGGGGCGTAGGTGGCACCGCATTTTTCGCAGTTGTCGCCGTACTGGTCCTCGGTGCCGCATTTCGGGCAGGTGCCCTTGATGAAGCGGTCGGCCAGGAACATTTTCTTTTCCGGGTCGAAATACTGCGTGATCGAGCGCGTGGCAATGTGCCCGGCGTCCTTCAACCGCAGGTAGATCTGGCTCGACAGCTCGCGGTTTTCGTCGGCGTGGGTCGAATGGAAGTTGTCGAAGTCGACCAGGAACTCGGCAAAGTCGGCGCTGTGTTCAGCCTGCACATTGGCGATCAGTTGTTCCGGGGTAATGCCTTCTTTTTCGGCGCGCAACATGATGGCCGAACCGTGGGCGTCGTCCGCGCAGACATAGATGCATTGATTGCCGCGATGCTTCTGGAAGCGCACCCACATGTCGGTCTGGATGTACTCAAGCATATGGCCAAGATGGATGGAACCATTGGCATAGGGCAGGGCGCTGGTGACGAGGATCTTGCGTGGCTCGGACATGGGGCTCGGCTACTCGATGAAACGGAGGTCGGCCACTATAAAGCGCCGGCAAATATATTTCACCCCGTGGCGCTGTTTCAGCATCTTCCCAACCTGCGAAAGCATGCCGTTAAGCCGCTGGAACGGTTAGGATAGCCCCCTGTTTCAGTCAGTCTTTTTCGGGAGTAGCCCATGAGCGCCGTTAATCGCGCAGCGGTGGAAGCCGTTCTTCGCCAGTACACCGACCCCTATTTGAACCAGGATCCGGTCAGTGCCGGTTGTGTCGGCGCCATCGAGATCCAGGGCGACCAGGTGTCGGTCCGGATGGAACTGGGCTATGCCGCCGGTCTGTTCAAGAGCGGCTGGGCGCAGATGCTGCAAATGGCCATCGAAGGCCTCGACGGCGTGCGTTCCGCCAAGGTCGACATTCAGTGCGTGATCGCGCCGCACAAGGCCCAGGCGCAGATCCCCGGCCTGGCCAATGTGAAGAATGTGGTGGCCGTGGCCTCCGGCAAGGGCGGCGTGGGTAAATCCACCACGGCGGCCAACCTGGCGCTGGCGCTGGCGCGCGAAGGCGCCCGCGTGGGGATTCTCGACGCGGATATCTACGGCCCGAGCCAGGGCGTGATGTTCGGCATTGCCGAGGGCACCCGCCCGAAAATCAAGGACCAGAAGTGGTTCGTGCCCATCGAGTCGCTGGGTGTGGAAGTGATGTCCATGGCGTTCCTGACCGACGACAACACGCCGATGGTGTGGCGCGGGCCGATGGTTTCCGGCGCTTTGCTGCAACTGGTGACCCAGACCGCCTGGGGCGATTTGGACTACCTGGTGATCGACATGCCGCCAGGCACCGGTGACATCCAGCTGACCCTGGCGCAAAAAGTCCCGGTGGCCGGTGCGGTGATCGTGACCACGCCGCAGGACCTGGCGTTGCTGGACGCGAAGAAAGGCGTGGAAATGTTCCGCAAGGTCAACATCCCGGTGCTGGGCGTCGTGGAAAACATGGCGGTTCACATCTGCTCCAACTGTGGCCATGCCGAGCACCTGTTCGGTGAGGGGGGCGGCGAGAAGTTGGCGACCCAGTACGGCGTCGAACTGCTGGCCTCGCTGCCGCTGGCGATGGTGATTCGCGAACAGGCCGATGGTGGCAAACCGACAGTGGCGGCCGAGCCTGATGGCCAGATCGCCATGGTTTATCAGGAACTGGCGCGTCACGTGGGCGCGCGGATTGTCCTGCAAGAAGCGGCTTCACCGGCCATGCCGACGATTACAGTCAGCGACGACTGAGTCATTCGCAGGAAACAAGCCCCGCTATTGTCGGGGCTTTTTCTTGTCCGCCGAACGGCCAGGTATCGCTTGCCAGGCTCTTACGCAGTTGCTCGTGTAAGCATTTGCTTACTCTCGCGTAAGTGTTTGGTTTTTTTTGCGTTCCTGGACGTCGCGAATTGTCTGGCCATATTTCTAATCAATTGAAATATAACAATTATTTATTGGCTCGCGAGAGCGAAAGCTCGGCAGGCGACGGGTTGGGTTGCGTTGTACTTCCCTGGGAACTGGTTACTATCAGTCCTGTGTCCACGGATTGACACAGCCATCAAGGAACGATGGTTTGAAGGAACGTCGCAGGATGCGATTCATCAGGATGATGAAAAAGGAATACAGGGACTAGGGAAAAAATGTGGGCGGGTCATACCGCCCCTTTTTTCGCCTGCAGAAAAGTGAAATGCCTGCCCCTGAACGCAAAAAAGGCCCGCAAGGGGCCTTTTTTGTTGGGCTGCGGCGCTGTCAGCGCTCGAGATCCTTGATCTTGCCTTTTACGCCATCCCACTCTTCCGCATCCGGCAGCGACTCTTTCTTCTCCGTGATGTTCGGCCAGATTTCCGCCAGTTCGACGTTCAACTGGATAAATTCCTGCATATCTTCCGGGACCTCGTCCTCGGAGAAAATAGCGACGGCCGGGCATTCAGGTTCACACAGGGCGCAGTCAATGCACTCATCCGGGTGGATCACCAGGAAATTCGGGCCTTCGTAGAAGCAGTCCACCGGACAGACTTCTACGCAGTCGGTGTATTTGCACTTGATGCAGTTGTCGGTGACGACGAAGGTCATTTCTAATTTTCTCCTCAGGCGGCGGCAGCGAAACCCCTTATGGTGGGGCCCGCGAGGTTTGAGAGCGATAATCTGCGAGCCAGGCTAAAAGCCCGCAGCATCCCAAACCGCGCGAGATAATATCAGCTTGCAAGCGTCTGCGTTAGATCTGTGTCTTCAGTGTATAGAGCATTTCCAGCGCTTTTCGCGGTGTCAAGTCGTCCAGGTCAAGTTTTGCCAATTCATCCAGCACCGGATGGGGCAGGCTGGCAAACATATCGCTCTGGTGTGGCGCGTTGGATTTGCTGTTGCTCTTCTTCGGGCTGGCGACCACGGTGTCGTGGGGCAGGGCGGTGGCTTCCAGGCGGCTGAGGTGCTCGCGGGCGCGGCTGATCACGTCGTTCGGCACACCGGCCAACTGCGCCACGGCCAGGCCGTAACTCTGGCTGGCCGGCCCTGGCAGCACATGGTGCAGGAACACGATACGTTCGTTGTGCTCGGTGGCATTGAGATGCACGTTGGCCACCAGCGGCTCGCTTTCCGGCAGCACGGTCAGTTCGAAGTAGTGGGTGGCGAACAGCGTATAGGCGCGCAGGTGCGCCAGGCGCTCGGCCGCCGCCCAGGCCAGGGACAGGCCGTCGAACGTGCTGGTGCCGCGACCGACTTCGTCCATCAGCACCAGGCTGCGCTCGGTGGCGTTGTGCAGGATGTTCGCGGTTTCGCTCATCTCCACCATAAAGGTCGAGCGGCCGCCGGCGAGGTCATCGCTGGAACCGATCCGCGTGAAGATGCGGTCCACCAGGGACAGCTCGCAACTGGCCGCTGGCACAAAGCTGCCGATATGCGCGAGCAACACGATCAATGCGGTCTGGCGCATGTAGGTGGATTTACCGCCCATATTCGGACCGGTGATCACCAGCATGCGGGTTTCGTCATCCAGCGACAGATCGTTAGCGACAAACGGCGTGGTCAATACCTGCTCCACCACCGGGTGGCGCCCCTGCACGATACGCATGCAGGGTTCGCTGACAAACCGCGGGCAGTTCAAGTCAAGGTTCAGCGCACGCTCGGCAAGGTTGCTCAGCACATCCAGCTCGGCCAGGGCGGCGGCGGTGTCTTGCAGTGGCGCGAGGCGGCTGATCAAGTCTTCGAGCAATGCTTCATACAGCATCTTTTCCCGCGCCAAGGCCCGGCTCTTGGCCGACAGCGCTTTATCTTCGAACGCTTTCAGCTCAGGGGTGATGAAGCGTTCGGCACCTTTAAGGGTTTGACGACGTTGATAGTCGATGGGCGCCTGCTCGGCCTGCTTGCTCGGCAACTCGATGAAGTAGCCATGCACACGGTTGTAGCCGACCTTCAGGTTGGCCAGGCCGGTGCGGGCTTTTTCGCGGGCTTCCAGGTCGATCAGGAACTGCCCGGCGTTTTCGCTCAGGGACTGCAGTTCATCCAGTTCGCTGTCGTAACCGGTCTTGAGCACGCCGCCGTCGCGGATGATCGCCGGCGGGTTGTCGATAATGGCTTTTTCCAGCAGGGCCGCGAGGTCCGGATAGGTGCCGGTGGTGACGGCCAGCTGTTGCAGGTGCGGCGTGTCCAGTTCGGTCATCGCCGCTTGCAACTGCGGCAGGGCGCCGAGGGCATCGCGCAGGCGCGCCAGGTCGCGCGGGCGTGCGTTGCGCAGGCCGATCCGCGCGAGGATGCGCTCGATATCGCCGATTTCTTTCAACTGCGGCTGCAGCTTTTCGAAGCGATAGCCGTCGAGCAGGCAGGTAATCGACGTCTGCCGCGCTTGCAGCACCGTCAGGTCGCGCAGCGGACGGTTCAGCCAGCGCGTCAGCAAGCGGCTGCCCATGGCGGTCTGGCAACGGTCGACCACCGATTGCAGCGTGTTGTCGCGCCCGCCCGCCAGGTTGGTGTCCAGCTCCAGGTTGCGACGGCTGGCGCCGTCGAGCACCACGGTATCGTCCAGGCGCTCATGGCGCAGGCTGCGCAAGTGCGGCAGGGCGGTGCGCTGGGTTTCCTTGGCGTAGCTGAGCAGGCAACCGGCGGCGCCGATGGCCAGGGTCAGGGTTTCGCAACCGAAGCCCTTGAGGTCCTGCACGGCGAACTGCTGGCACAGACTTTTCAGCGCCGAATCACGCTCGAAATCCCACGGCGCGCGACGCTTGGTCCCACGACGACGTTCCGCCGGCAGGTCCTTTGGCCAATCATCCGGGATCATCAGCTCCACCGGATTGATACGCTCCAGCTCCGCCAGCAGGTTCTCCCAGCCTTTGGTCTCCATCACGCTGAAGTTGCCGCTGGTGATATCCAGTACCGCCAGGCCGAACAAGCGCTCGTCGCCGAGCACCGCAGCGATCAGGTTATCGCGACGCTCATCGAGCAGCGCCTCATCACTCACCGTCCCCGGCGTAATAATACGCACCACCTGACGCTCAACCGGCCCTTTGCTGGTGGCCGGGTCGCCGATCTGCTCGCAGATCACCACCGACTCGCCCAGCTTCACCAGCTTGACGAGGTAGCCTTCCAACGAATGGTAAGGAATCCCACACATCGGAATCGACTGCCCCGCCGACTGCCCACGCGCGGTCAGGGTGATGTCCAGCAACTTGGCGGCTTTCTTCGCGTCTTCGTAGAAGATCTCGTAGAAATCGCCCATGCGATAGAACATCAACTGATCAGGGTGCTGGTTTTTCAGGCGCCAGTACTGCTGCATCATTGGGGTGTGGGAGGACAGATCGGAAGTGGTTTTACTCATCAGATAATTAGCGAATTCGTTAAAAGGAGTGGCAAAGGGGGCACTTGGCCCGGCTGATTTTGCGATGGCGGCAAGGTTAACACGCGAGGTCGACCCTTCGCAGGCCTGCTCAAAAGACACGGTAAGTGCATAAAAAATGCATGGTCAATGCAAATTAGCATTTGCCAAGCTTCAAATCTGTCGTCACTATCCGCTTTATGCAAAAACGCAACGTTTCTATCGTCTTAAGAGAACTGCTGGACCGCGACCGGATCTCCCCCACGGAGCTTCACCGGCGTACCGGCGTGCCTCAATCCACGCTGTCCCGGATCCTCAGCGGCAAGATCGTTGACCCCTCGGACAAGCACATTTCGCGCATTGCCGAGTACTTCCGCGTCAGCACCGACCAACTGCGCGGGCGCGCGGCGGTGGGCGTTTCGCGGGATGAAGGGCGCGACCCGATGCATTCGGAACTCAAGGACATAAGCCTGTGGGATGACGACACCCCCGTGAATGACGACGAGGTGTCGATCCCCTTTCTGCGTGAGGTTGAATTGGCTGCTGGATCAGGAAGATTCGTCATCGAGGAAAGCGAGAAGGCCAGCCTGCGGTTCGGCAAGCGCAGCCTGCGGCATAACGGTGTGCAGTTCGACCAGGCCAAGTGTGTGACGGTGCGCGGCAACAGCATGTTACCGGTGCTGCGTGATGGCGCGACGGTGGGGGTGAATGCGGGCAAGAGTGCGATTGGCGACATCGTCGATGGCGACTTGTACGCCATCAATCACAATGGTCAGTTGCGGGTCAAACAGCTCTATCGTCTGCCTTCCGGGATTCGCCTGCGCAGTTTCAACCGCGATGAACACCCGGACGAAGACTACAGCTTCCAGGACATCCAGGATGAACAGATCAGCATCCTGGGTCATGTCTTCTGGTGGGGCATGTACGCCCGTTAACCTTCTTGCGTAAGACGAAGCCCGCCAATCAGCGGGCTTTTTTTCGTCTGTAGAAAGGCATCAAACCCTTTGCCAGTAAGGCTTCCAATGCATCAGTGCATTTGTTTGGTAAAAATAAATGCATTTGTGCATTGACTGTATATGCATACATGCATATTCTTTGTCTCAAGCCGGCCAACAAGGCTCGGTGGAGGCGGCAAGGATGCTGCCAGGAACGACAAGGAAGGCACGCAACATCGGCACGGACGCCATCGAAGCGATGGCAGGGATGCCAGGTAACACCGGCAAGGATGCCGACGCTCTTTAGTTTCACCGTTTTACAAGAACAGGCAGCGATGAACCGGCCTTGACGGTTCAGAGGGTTGGCAACTGACCCGGGTGTGCAGCGTAAAGCACCAGAAGCAGTTATCCGGCAGACAGGGATCGTGGTCGGAAAAACATTGAGGAAAGATCCGTACCGCGCCAGTAGCGCCGAAAGATCGAGTACCCAGCCTCACTCATACTGTTCCTTTTGAAGGCGTCTTTTGTCGCCATGCGGCGTTGCCGCTCAACAACAGCCACTCCTCACAAGAGGATCGTATGGGTGAGGCTGGGCACAGGACCGCATTACTGAAAAGCCCGGGCAACCGGGCTTTTTGGAATGCCTACCTATAAATGGATTTACCCAAACGCCGGCATTTTGCCGGCATTGCTCAGCCAGGAGGCGTGACATGACAAACGAGCAGCAAGCGTTAGCGGAAATGCCTATCTGGCTGGTGATCGTACTGGCGCTGATCGGCGGAGTTTCTGGCGAAATGTGGCGCGCCGACAAGGAGGGCGCCCGTGGTTGGTCGCTGATCCGGCGCCTCGCGTTGCGGTCCGGGGCGTGCATGGTCTGCGGGGTCTCGGCGTTGATGCTGTTGTACGCCGCCGGCATGTCGATCTGGACCGCCGGCGCCCTCGGCTGCCTGACAGCCATGGCCGGTGCAGACGTCGCCATTGGCCTTTATGAACGTTGGGCGGCCAAGCGCATTGGCGTCGACGAGGCCCCGCCCTCCCGCCCGGATCAGCAGTAACCGCTGCAAGGACGCGACTGATGACATCTATCGAAAAACCTTCCCAACTGCCCATCGCAATTGGCGAAGCGCTCAAGGGCGCCTTCCCACAATTGCGTGTGGGCAACCACCAGGACTTCCAGGGCACCGGGGATAAAACCGGCGTGCTGATTACCGTGGAACGCAACGGCCCCGGCGTTCGATCCCTTGAAGGACGTAAGGCCCATGCACTGTCGGTGTCACTCATGGCCAGGGTTGTCAGTGGTTCGGCGCCTTACGACGCCTGCGACCTGGCCAGTCAATTGATGGATTTGGCCCTCGATAATCGCTGGGGCCTGCCGTCGGACCAGTGTGACCTGCCAAGCGCCATCGTCGCGGCGCCGACCCTACAGGGCAGTGCCGAAACCGACTACGACAGTTGGACAGTGTCCTTCACCCAAAACATCTACCTCGGCCCGCCGATACTCGAAGATCCCACCGGAAAACCGCTGTTTGCCTGCACGTGGGAAGTCTCGAATATCGACGATCCTGACCAATACCGACCTTTGCAGGAGTAGTCCATGTTCGATGCTTTGTTACGCATGCAACTGGGACCGATCGTCGAGCGCCTGGCGGAAATGGAGGCCCAGCTCGAAGACCTGTACCGACGCGCTGAAAGCTTTTGTCGGATCGGCATATGCCAGCAGGTCGACGCCGCCAGCAATACCTGCATCGTCAGCCACGGCGACTTGCTTACCCCGGCAATTGGTTTTTTCAACCCCAGCGCGGGGGCGCAGACCGAAACGCGCATCCCGTCAGTGGGCGAGCAATGTTTGTTGCTCAACTATGGCGGTGGGGAAGGCGCTGCGCAGTCGGTAGCGCTTTTCGGCCTCAACAGTAGCCTGTTTCCGCCGGTCTCCAGCGTTGCATCGTTGACCCGGCGCCGCCACCAGGACGGGACGCAAAGTGACTATGACGACGCCAGCCACACATTCAACTGGACCAACGGGCCCACCGTGTTCAGCGGTTCCCGCGAACAGGTCGAGGCGAAGGTCGGCGCTGCCACGCTGCAGATCAGCGCCAAGCACATCACCTTGCAACTCGGCGCCGTCGGTGTGCTGCTGGATGCCGGCGGCGTGCATTTGAGCGGCCCGCTGGTGGATCACCAAGGCCGCGTGATCAGCGCCGCATAAGGATTTGCCATGATCGGAATCGATAGGAATACCGGGGCAGCGGTCGATGACTGGCTGCAATTCGTACAGCGTGCCACCCGAGCGCTGACCACCCCCGTGGGCACTCGCCAGAAGCGCCCGTTGTACGGCTCGCTGATCCCCCAACTGCTCGGGCAGAACCTCGGCGACGACCTCTTGATCCTCGCCCAAAGCCACGCGGCCAAAGCGTTCTACAACGTCGAGAACGGCATCGCCGACTTTCAACCCCAGGTCATCGTCGCCAGTCGCCAGGGCGCCGGTCTGTTGCTGCGGTTTGCCGGCACGTGGAAAAACCGCCAACAATCCTTCGAGGTCATGACATGAGCATGCTGATCCCTGGCCAGAACCAACTGGCGGAGCCGGCCATCATTGCCGTCGACGCGTTCGAGCCGTTGCTGGCGCAATTCAAGGCGTTCGTCATCGACTACGTCGCCGCCCGCGCGCCACAAAGTGCCGCCAAACTCAAGGTCAGCCTCGATAACGAAAGCGAACTGCTGAGCCTGGCCCTGGAAGCGTTTTGCGTGCGTCTGCAAACCCACGAACGCCAGTACAACGCACGCATCAAGCAGATGCTGGCGTGGTGGGCCACCGGCAGTAACCTCGACGCACGCCTGGCCGATATGGGCCTGGAGCGCCAGGTGCTGGACCCCGGCGACCCGGCGGCCTTCCCGCCGGTGCCGCCGACATTGGAAAGCGACGACGACGCACGCTTGCGCTATTACTTGGCGCCCCACGCGCCGGCGGCGGGTTCTCGCATGCAGTATCGCCGCGAGGTGTTCACCCTCGGCGAACGACCTGCGGTTAACGTAGAAAGCGCGACACCGGGTGTGGTCACGGTCACCTATACCTTCGACCCGGATGGCTACGCAGCTCAGGTCAAGGATGGCAGCGGCCGACGCACCGCCCCCGGTGAGGTGATGGTGACGGTGCTGTCCAGGGACGGCGATGGAAGCGCTTCCGCCGATTTGCTTGACGGCGTGCGCAGACATTTCGCACGCCCCGATGTACGGCCGGAAACTGATCTCGTCACTGTCCAAAGTGCGCAGATCCAACGCTACAAGATTCGCGTGGTGGCCAAGATCAACGCCGGCCCGGACTCGGGCCTGACCCAAGTGGCGGCGCAACGCTTGCTGCAAACCTACGCCGAATCCTGTCACCGCCTGGAAGGGCGCGTCGACCCGAGCTGGATCGACTACGCCATCCACAGCGCCGGAGCGGCGCAGCTGCAAATCCTCGAACCGCTGGCACCGATTGTCTGCTCGGCGTTCCAGGCGCCGTATTGCACGGGTGTCGAGGTGGAGGTACGCACGCTATGAGTGAGCCCAAACCGAGTCTGTTGCCCGCCAATAGCTCACCGCTGGAAAAAGCGTTGGACCTGGGGTTTGGCAGGTTGCTCGAGCGGATCATGCCGCCGTTTCCGGCCTTGATGAACCCGCTGCAAACACCCTCCGAATTCCTTCCTTACCTGGCCGCCGACCGAGGCGTCAGCGAATGGGACGCGGATGCCAGCGAAACGGAAAAGCGCCTCACCGTGGGCTTGTCCTGGCAGATCCAGCGCCAGGCCGGCACGCCCAAGGCTTTGAGCTATGCGGTGGAGTCGCTGGGTTTCAGCCCCAACATCAGCGCCTGGTATCAACAGCGGCCGCAGGGCTTGCCTTACACCTTCGATGTGCAGGCGATCATCGGGCGCAGTTGGTCCAGCGGTGACCATAACCGATTGATCCGCCGTATCAACGCCGCGAAGAGCGAGCGCGACCAGGCGACGATTACCGTGGTTCACCAGACACAAGCACGCCTTGGCCTGACCGCGATTGTCCACGCCCCGTTTAACGACAGCGAGTTAAGCCTGCAAGGCGCGTTACCCGAACTTGCCTTGGGCGCTCGACTTAACAGTGCCGGCGTTGCCCGGCACTACACCATTAACGACTACGACCTCAGGGCGCAGCCATGACAGATGACATTACGCGCCTGGTGCGCTTCACCTCCAAGGGTTTGGATGAAGTGCTGCAGGCAAAGAACCAGGGCTTGAAAGGCGAAATCACCCACATCGGCGCCGGCACCGGCCGCTACAACCCAGACGGCACGGAAGTGGCCTTGCGTGACGAGCGCCAGCGGGTGGCGATTGTGGATTACGAGGACTTGGGCGAGCGCCAACTCAGGATGGCCGCGCTGTTCGATGGCGATGGCGAGTATGAGATTGGTGAGTTCGGTTTTTACCTCGCCAGTGGGACGTTGTTGGCGGTGTATTCGGTAGCTGGGAAGTTGCTGACGTATAAAGCGGCGGCGGCTCGGGTGCTGCAGAAGTTTACGTTGGATGTTTCGCCGTTGCCGGCGGAGAGCGTGACGATTGTGGTGGGGAGTGAAAACCTGAATGTGTTGCTGGCTGAGGAAATCGCGATTATGGCGACGGCATCGGTTGGCAATATGTATCGCCACGTCGATTTGATGCTCAGGGTTATGCACCTCGAAGCTAAATAGTTGCACCTGCAAAAGTGCTGAAAAGAAAACATGACAGGGAGTTAATGATGGGGATTGAAACGACTATCACGAAAGTTGTGGATGCATGTAACAAACTCACGGAGACGGTTACCAATCAAATTGGGAAGATTGATGCTCGAGTAGATGCTGCATCGAATCAGTTCACGGCTTGGCGTAATAGTGTGCAGGCGAAGGATATCAACGGGCGTTCGTTGTACAGTCAAGAAATTGATCTTACTGGGCTACCTACCGATACCTTCTATCCAGTCTGGTGGACGATGCCAGGAAATGACAGCGGTGAGACGGAGATCACAATTTCTCGTATCTATAGCCGTGATGCGGGCTCTGCCCCTTTTGGGCAAGGAGTGGTTCATATCGCGGGTCTTAATCTGCAAATGGAGGGATGTGGTCACATTTGGAATGGAGATGGCAACTTTCTGACAGTGAAGCGAATTTCACAAACGTACCGCGAGACGGTTCGTGGTGTGAGTTTCGGAATGATCTGTATCGCTCGACATGTATCAGGGGTCCGGCCGCTGTATCTGGGGCTCAAGGATGGGCAGATTATTCAATCGTCCATTCACTCTGGGCTGTATCTGCGAGGTGGGTTGAGCTACACAGTTAATAAATCGTTTGCCGGAGCAGTTGGCTTCAGTCGTTCAGATAGCGAAGTTCCCATGGGCGAAAGCACCCAAGGTGACTGGGAGATCCGCTGGTGTGTTCGACCGTATCGTCTGGCTGATGCCGATGCGGTATTAGGTGCGACATTGCCTGAAAAACGGATGGCTTACGCATATGACAACGACAAAATCTACGCTATGAAGGGAGCATAAATGACGATTTCCATTAAGTCCGTAGTTACCCCCAGCGGCGAGCAATTGATCAACGTCCCAGCAGATCCTGAGATTCTCAAAAACCTCGGTTTTTCCGCAGAGCAAGCAGCTGAGCTTTGTGCTGACGCTGCTAAAACCATTCAACTGGAAAACTCCATAGTTGCGCGCCGCACGCTCTATGTGACTGAAGCTGACCCACTATTCCTAGAGTGGCAGTACGACGAAACCCCTGAAAAAGAAAAGGCTTGGCGAGATAAAGTCGCTGAAATCAAAGCGCTTTACCCCTTGCCTGATCGCATCTGACCCACCGCGAAAGCGGTTTTTTTTCGTCTCCCCAAAGCCCCTCCCGCAGGGGCTTTGGTGTTTTCCACCCGGAGAATTCAACACATGCCCACTCGCCAAACCTACACCGTCCTCATCCCATTCCCCATCGGCGCCGGCCATTGGTCCACCGCCGGCCAGGAACTGGAACTGCTGGACGTCGAAGCATCCGCCCTGTGCACCGCTGGCCGCTTGGAACTGACCAGCGTCCTCAATACCACCCCCAAGAAGGCTGAATAATCATGGCTGAGGTTTTGAACTTCGAGCACAACGGCATCACTGTGAACGCAACTGAGTCCCCCGAGGCCATGGGTGGCCTGGGGGATAACGTGATCGGCCTGGTCGGCACCGCGCCGAATGCCCACGCGTCGATCCCGAAAAATGCCCCGTTCCGCATCAACAGCTTCACCACCCAGGCGCTGCTGGACCCTACCGGCAGTGAGGCGGGCACGCTGTTTCAGGCGGTGTACCAGATCCTCAAAGTGGTCAAGGTACCGGTCTACGTGGTGATCGTGGAGGAGGGTGCCACCCCGGCTGACACGATCAACCATGTGATCGGCGGTAACGAACCGGTCACCGGGCGCAAACTTGGCCTGGCGGCCCTGAGCAGTGTGCCGGAAGACCTGACCATCATCGGCGCCCCAGGCTTCACCGGCACCAAGGCCGTGGCGAGCGAGTTCGCCGCCTTCGGCAAGCGCATCAAGGCCCGTGTGGTGCTGGATGGCAAGGACGCCTCTGTTGCCGATCAGGTGACCTACAGCGGCGAACTGGGCGGTGCCGATCTCGGTTTCGACCGCTGCCTGCTGGTACACAACATGCCGTCGGTGTACTCCAAGGCCGCGAAGAAGAATGTGTTTCTTTCGCCGTCGTCCCTGGCCATCGCTGCACTGGCCAAGGTCAAGCAGTGGGAAAGCCCGGGTAATCAGGTGACCTTCGCCGAGGACGTTTCCCGCGTGGTCGAGTACAACATTCTCGACACGTCCACCGAAGGCGACCTGCTCAACCGCTACGGCGTGAGCTACTACGCCCGCACCATCCTCGGCGGTTTTTCGCTGCTGGGTAACCGCTCCATCACCGGCAAGTTCATCAGCTACGTCGGCCTGGAAGACGCCATCAGCCGCAAGCTGGTCAAGGCCGGCCAGAAGGCCATGGCCAAGAACCTCACCAAGTCCTTCATGGACCAGGAGGTCAAGCGCATCAACGATTGGCTGCAAACCCTGGTCGCCGACGAAACCATCCCCGGCGGCAGTGTGTACCTGCACCCGGAGTTGAACAGTGTCGAGAAGTACAAGAACGGCACCTGGTTCATCGTTATCGACTACGGCCGTTATGCGCCCAATGAACACATGATTTATCAACTCAACGCCCGCGATGAAATCATCGAGCAGTTCCTGGAGGACGTTCTCTAATGTTTACCAACCGAGTCAGACAGGCCATTGCGGCCACCCTCCAAGGCCTGCCGCTGTCCGCGACCGTGGAAGAGTTCACCCCGCCGAAGATCGAGTTCGACATGGAGTCCATGTCCGGCGGGCGCTTCATTGCCGAGGAAATGGCCAAGAGCGGCAAAGTGCTCAACGCCAAGCTGATCCTGCAAGGCGCCGGCCCGGAAATCATGCTGGCCCTGGGCGTGCGGATGGGGGACGACATTCTGCTGAACGTGCGTGAAGCCGGCCAGGATCAGGACGGCAAGACCTACTTCACCTACCACACCGTGGGCGGCAAGCTCAAATCCCTGGAGGAGGCAAAGCTGAAGATGGGCGAGAAGGCCACCACCACGCTGGAGCTGTCCTGCCGCACCTATAACCGCCTGGAAAACGGCATTTCGGTGATCGACATCGACGTGCGTACCCAGAAGTTCGTCCTCAACGGCGTCGATATTCTGGGCGACGCCCGCCGCGCGGTGTTGATGCCGTAACCCCTCGGGGGCGGGTTCGCTCGCCCCCATACTTGACCAAGGAATTGCCCCATGGCCTGGATGCCACCGCTGCACCTCCTGCTGGCCCCGATCACCGCCGACACCGGCGCGACGATCGAGCAGGTGCAACTCAAACCGCTGTACTACGCCGCGCAAAAAGACGCGCTGGCCCGGGCCGGTGATGACGAGGACGACCAGTTCTTCGAACTGGCGAAACTCGCCACCGGCCTGTCGGAAAAAGAGCTCGACCAACTCAAGCGCCCGGACTACGTAAGCATCGCCCAATACGTACATGAGATGTCGACGCGCCCGGCGTCATTCTTCCTGCAAGCGCCCGAAGCTGCGACCCACGACCAGCCCGTCCACCTGCTGTTGCCCCTCGACGCGGCTGGCCGCACCTGGACCGAGCTGCCCCTGGAAATGCCCGCCCTGCGCGCGACCAAAGTGATGAAAAAACTCGCCACCAACAAAGAGCGCGCCGAGTTCATCACCGCCCACTGCACCGGCCTGATGATCCCCGACCTGGCCGGCCTGACCGTGCCTGACTGGACGGAATTGCAGGAGCGCATCGATGATTTTTTAAACAAACCGGCGGACTTCTTTCGGAGCGCGACATCGAAGTGATCCTCGACGTGGTGCCGCTGATTTACTCGGTCAATGAAGCGGAAATCCTCGACTGGGACGCCGGAAAAGCACTGCGCCGCTACGACATCGCGATCACTCGCCTTGGCGTCAAACAGGAGTAGAGCGGGATGCAAGAGACTCAATACGAGATCAGGCTCGCCGAAGAAGACAAGCGCTGGATGACCTTTGCGGCCCTGTCCAACGAGGCGACACTCAACAGTGTGCTGACCCCCCTTCCTGATAGTTTTGTCGGGCCTTCCAGCCTGGATGCCGAACCGCAGCCATCGTCGGAACTCGGCCTGGCGCTGGTCACGGTGAGCCTGGATATCAACGCCTTGACCCTTGAGCAAGTGCGGTTGCGCGAGACGTTGGAAACGCTCAACAGCACATTATTCATTACCAGTGATTCACTGGCGCTCAGGACGGTCGATAGCGCCTCGCAGGCGCAGAACAGTCAACCCAAGGAGCCGCCGCCGGCCGCCGACTCCTGGGTCGACAAAAGCCTGCAGTTCGGGGCCGATGCGGCGAAGACCATTGCCAAGGATGTGGGCTCGAGTTTGTGGGATACGGCCAAGAGCAGGGTCTCGGGCAAGGCCATCGATGCACTGGCGCAAAAGTTTCCCAAAGCCGGCAAGTGGCTTAAAGACGACAAAGACAAGGACAAGGACAAGGACAAGGACTGCTGCTGCAGCGGCGAGTCTCTTCGTGGCGCCGTCACCCCGAGCATCATCTTGCCGCCTGGCTATGAGCGTTCTGGCGGGAAAAAGACTTCCGCGAAAAAAACCGCCAAGTCGACGCGGTGGCGGGAGTTGCCCGTCCCCCGTGGCCTCGGCCCGTTGAAGTATGCCGACACCGCCATCAATGTGATCCAGGGCATACGCGATGGCGACGCAAAAGCAGTCACCACCGGCCTGTCTACGGCCGGTGGTGCCTGGGCCGGCGCCTCTGCCGGCGCGGCCATCGGCACTCTGGTTTTGCCTGGCATCGGCACGGCTGTAGGCGGCGCAATCGGCGGCTTGCTCGGCAGCGAAGCGGGCGCTTGGCTTGGGGACAAACTGTTCAGCCCCGCTGACCGCCTGCCCGCACCCAATGCCGTCAGCAAGGAACTCAACAGCGCATGCACGGACAATGTGCAAGTCACCCTGGCCCCCAGCATCCAGATCACCGGCGTCAACCCCGCCGATGCCCAGCAGGTGGTCAATCAGGTGATCCAGGCTCTGCAATTCCAATGCCTGCCGATGCTCTCCGACACCCTCGGGGTTCGGCGCAATGCGGCACTGGCCGATCCAGGAGGTGATTGATGCGACAACAGATGGTGCTGGGCGATTTCATTTTTGGGCTCGCCCGTGGGTTTGCCTATTCCTCGCTGACCCGTAACAGCGACGGCGGCTGGGCTGACCTGACGATTATCGCGAGCAAACCGCAGTCGCGGCAGAACGGCCAGAAGCTGGAAAAACTCACCTTCAGCGGCACGGCGATGTACGGCGTGGGCATGCAACGCCTGGACGAGTTGCGCGCCCTGCAAAATCAACGCGTGCCGCTGCCTCTGGTGGATGGCATTGGCCGCAACTGGGGCCTGTGGCGGATCAATTCGGTGATGGAAACCCAAAGCAACGTGATCGATGACGGTACCGCCATGCTCATGACCTGGAGCCTTGAATTGGAGGAATTCATCAATGCGTAGAGTGCGAAGTATTGCCGGTGATTCGGTCAACCTGCTGCTCTACCGCGAGCTGGGGCGTTGCGATGATGCCGCGGAAGAAACCCTCTGGCGCTTGAACCCCACGCTTGCCGAATACGGCCCGTTGCTGCCGGCTGGCGTGTGGGTGATCGTGCCCGAAATGGCTTCGCGGCCGGCGGCGTTGCGCCTCGTTTCGGCGTGGGATTAAGAAGGAGGCTACATGGCTCAGGGATTTACGCCAATTGTGGAGTTCTATGGCGCCAACGCGGCGCTGCTCAATCAACGTCTGATGCACTGGAGCCATACCGACGCGGCGGGCCTTGAGTCCGACCGCCTTGAACTGACGCTCAACATCGAGGGCCTGGAGGGCCTGCCCAGCCTGAGTGGCAAGATCGGTTTGCGCGTCGGTTATCAAGAGTCCGGCTTGGTGGAAAAAGGCGAATTTGTCATTACCCAGCGCACGCCGGTGCTGTTTCCCATGCGCTTGCTGATCGTCGCCACCGCGGCGCCATTCAGCGCGAGCGATGCCAGTGGTTACCGCCAGCGTCGATCCGCCAGTTATGGACCGATCACCCTGGGCGCGCTGTTTCGCCAGATGGTCAGCCGCCACGGCTATTCGCCGCGGGTGGCACCGGCGCTGGAGGGCATTGCGATTGCCCACATCGACCAATCCAATGAAAGCGACATGGCGTTCATCACCCGCCTTGCCAAACGTTATGGCGCCGTCACCAAACCGATCAACGAACTGTACGTGCTCGCCGAGGCCGGGCAGGTCAAGTCACTCTCCGGCCAGCAACTGCCGGACGTGACACTGTCGGTCACCGAGGACAATCGCCCCGGCGATCAAGCATTCATCACCGCCAAGCTCGACGAAACCTCGCGCGCCAAATACCAGGGCAGCCGCGTCACCTGGTGGGATGCCGCCGCGGGCAAGCAGCGGGTGGTTCAGGTCGGGGTTGCGCCCTTCAAGACCTTGCGTCAGCGCTGCCAGAACGAAGCCGAGGCGCGGGCGGTGGCTGAGGGTGAATTGCGCCGCGTGGGCCGTGAAGACCTCAAGCTGCAGATCGATTGTCCGGGGAACCCGCTGTTATCGGCCGAAGGGCTGTTGCTGTTGGATGACACCTGGCCTTCCTACATGCAGGGGCGCTGGTCGATTACCAAGGTGACGCATGTCGGCGATCCGGTGACGGGCTATCGCAGTTCGGTCACGGCCGGCGGGTTGTCGGCGTAGTACCTTTTACGGAGTAGGCACCATGCTGATAACACTGCCCCAGCTTCTTTACATCATGCCGGGCGCCCGCCTCAGCGCGGGCATTTTTCTATCCCCGTTAAATGCGGCATTCGCTCGCTACGCGATCGACAATCCGAAACGCCTCGCCGCCTGCCTCGCCCAGATCGGCTACGAATCCGGCGAATTGCGCTACGTCCGCGAACTGGGCAGCGATCAATACCTGAGCAAATACGACACCGGCAGCCTGGCCGTTCGCCTGGGCAACACCCCCGAAGCCGACGGCGACGGTCAGAAGTACCGGGGCAGGGGGCTGATCCAGATTACCGGGCGTCGAAATTACCAGGCATGCAGCCAGGCGCTGTTTGGCGACGATCGTTTATTGCTGCAACCGGAATTGTTGGAGCAGCCCCAATGGGCCGCGGAGTCGGCTGCCTGGTTCTGGCAAAGCAACGGCCTGAACGAACTGGCGGACAACGACCAGTTCACCACCATCACCCGGCGTATCAACGGCGGGCTCAATGGTTTGGAAAACCGCCTGCAGTTGTGGGCACGGGCGAAGGCGGTGTTATGCGTTTCCTAGGGGCTTGGCGCCTGATCGGTGTGTGCCTGTTGGTGGCGCTGACTTGGCAGGTGCAGGCCTGGCGATTGGGTGCGCAGATGGAGCGGCAATCAACTGCCCATGCCCAGGCGCTCAGTCAGCAAAATCAGGCGGCCTTGCGTCAACAACAGGCCGAATACGACAAACGGCTGGCGCTTGAGCAACAACTCAGCGCCATCGACCAACAACATGCTCGGGAGTTGAGCGATGCACAACGTCATCAGGCCGCTCTGCGTGATCGCCTGGCCACTGCTGATGTGCGGTTGTCAGTCCTTCTCGACGCCAGCGACAGCGCCAGTGGTTGCGCAATGCCTGCCGCCACCGCCGCCGGCGGCGTGGTTCATGCAGCCACGCGAGCCCGACTTGACCCGGCGCATGCTCAGCGAATTATCGCCATCACCGACGACGCGGATAACGCCGTGATCGCCTTGCGCGCCTGTCAGGCGTATGTGCGGGCCATCGTGCGTTAGTGTCTTGATGCACGCTGCAACTTGCATGGCCGATGGGCTCATGTAGGGTAGGCCAATGCCCGCTCATTCCAGGAGACCTCCGTGAAAGAAATCACCCAACTGGCCGCTGAACTGGGTCGACGTCTACAGGTGCTCAATGCCCACGTCACCACCGCCGAGTCCTGTACCGGCGGCGGCATCGCCGAAGCCATCACGCGCATACCGGGGAGTTCGGCGTGGTTCGAGGCGGGATATGTCACCTATTCCAACCGGCAGAAAACTCGGCAGCTGGATGTGCCGGAGGCACTGTTCGGCAAAGTGGGGGCGGTCAGCCGCGAGGTGGTGGAGGCCATGGTCAGGGGCGCCCAGGAAAAAAGCCTGGCGCGCTTTGCCGTGGCGGTCAGCGGCGTGGCCGGGCCCGATGGCGGCTCGCCGGAAAAACCGGTGGGCACGGTATGGCTGGCGTTCGGCGTGGGTGACGAGGTCACGGCCGAGCGCCAGCACTTCCCCGGCAACCGCGATGAGGTCCGCCGACAAACGGTAAAGGCCGCGCTAGAGGGCTTGTTGCGACGAGCTGCAGCAGAAATAGAAAATCAGGGGTAGGCGATCTCCGATCTTTGTGGAACAATACTGTCTACTTATACAGGTGTTGGCCGTCAGGCCTTATTGATTACGTGAGGACTTTAATGGACGAGAACAAGAAGAAAGCCTTGGCTGCGGCCCTGGGTCAGATCGAACGTCAATTCGGCAAGGGTGCCGTAATGCGTATGGGCGATCACGACCGTCAGGCGATCCCGGCTATTTCCACTGGCTCTCTGGGTCTGGACATCGCGCTCGGCATTGGCGGCCTGCCAAAAGGCCGTATCGTTGAAATCTACGGTCCTGAATCTTCCGGTAAAACCACCCTGACGCTGTCGGTGATTGCCCAGGCGCAAAAGATGGGCGCGACCTGCGCGTTCGTCGACGCCGAGCACGCCCTGGACCCTGAATACGCCGGCAAGCTGGGCGTGAATGTTGACGACCTGCTGGTTTCCCAGCCGGACACCGGTGAGCAAGCCCTGGAAATCACCGACATGCTGGTGCGCTCCAACGCCATCGACGTGATCGTGGTCGACTCCGTGGCGGCCTTGGTGCCAAAAGCTGAAATCGAAGGCGAAATGGGCGACATGCACGTCGGCCTGCAGGCCCGTCTGATGTCCCAGGCGCTGCGTAAAATCACCGGTAACATCAAGAACGCCAACTGCCTGGTGATCTTCATCAACCAGATCCGGATGAAGATCGGCGTCATGTTCGGCAGCCCGGAAACCACCACCGGTGGTAACGCGCTGAAGTTCTACGCGTCGGTCCGTCTGGACATCCGCCGTACCGGCGCGGTGAAGGAAGGTGACGAGGTTGTCGGTAGCGAAACCCGCGTCAAAGTCGTTAAGAACAAAGTGGCCCCGCCATTCCGTCAGGCTGAGTTCCAGATTCTCTACGGCAAGGGTATCTACCTGAACGGCGAGATGATCGACCTGGGCGTGCTGCACGGTTTCGTCGAGAAATCCGGTGCCTGGTATGCCTACAACGGCAGCAAGATCGGTCAGGGCAAGGCCAACTCGGCTAAGTTCCTGGCGGACAACCCGGATGTCGCCGCCGCGCTTGAGAAGCAGATCCGCGACAAGCTGCTGACCCCCGCGCCGGACGTGAAAGCTGCAGCCAACCGTGCGCCGGTTGACGAAATGGAAGAAGTCGACACTGACGTCTGAAGCAAACGATGACCGTTGTGCTGGATACACTCGTCGCCGTTCGGCGCACTGCGATGGACCTGCTCGCGCGTCGCGAGCATGGTCGAGTCGAACTGACGCGTAAACTGCGTCAGCGCGGTGCGTCCGCTGAGATGATCGACACTGCCCTCGACCGGTTGACGGAAGAAGGGCTGCTGTCGGAAGCCCGTTACCTCGAAAGTTTTGTGTCCTACCGAGCGCGCTCCGGCTACGGCCCGGCGCGAATTCGTGAAGAGCTGAGCCAGCGCGGCCTGCAACGTGCCGACATCGACCTCGCCCTGCGCGAGTGCGGTATCAGCTGGCAGTCACAGCTGGAAGATACCTGGCGTCGCAAGTTTTCTGGGCATCTTCCGATTGATGCCAGGGAACGCGCGAAACAAGGGCGCTTCCTGAGTTATCGCGGGTTTTCGATGGAAATGATCAATCGGTTGTTCAGCGGTCGGGACATGGACGACTGAACAACGCAAAAAATAAAAGGCCCGCTATGAAAATAGCGGGCCTTTTTTTTTGCTCAAAAATCACGCCGGCTCCGGCGCCACCCGTTGTTGTGTCTTGCCCTGAGCCTGCGCCCAGTTCTCCGGCAAGTTGATGTAATCCACCAACTCCCGCAACCGGCCCTGATCACGCCCGTTGAAGTTGAACACCAGTCGCGTCAGATGACTGAACTGCGGCTCATCGTGCTCTTCTCCGGTGTAGGCGAGCTGCTGAAAGTCTCCACTCAGTCGCAGGCTGGCGAACTCTTTTTGCACCTGAGCCAGCGCCCGTTCACTGAGCGGATGATTCATGCGTATCACAAACTCACGCTTCAGCCAGCGAGTAGAGTGGAAGTTGGCATAGAACTGGTTGATCTCGTCCACCGCGGCTTCAGCGCTGTACACCAGGCGCATCAGCTTCAGGTCGGTAGGCAGCACATAGCGATTGGCTTCCAGCTGGCTGCGGATAAAGTCCAGGGCGCCTTGCCAGAAACCGCCACCTGGCGCATCGAGTAACACCACCGGCACCAGTGGGCTCTTGCCGGTCTGGATCAGCGTCAGTACTTCAAGCGCTTCATCCAGGGTGCCGAAACCGCCGGGGCACAACACCAGCGCATCGGCCTCCTTGACGAAGAACAGCTTGCGCGTAAAGAAGAAGTGGAACGACAGCAGGTTCTCGGTGCCGTCGATGGTCGGATTGGCATGCTGTTCGAACGGCAGGGTAATGTTGAAGCCCAGGCTGTGCTCCAGGCCGGCACCTTCGTGGGCGGCGGCCATGATCCCGCCGCCGCCGCCGGTGATCACCATCAGATCGGAGCGCGCCAGTGCCGCGCCCACTTCCCGGGCCAGGGCATAGAGCGGGCTTTCCACCGGCGTGCGCGCCGAGCCGAACACCGTCACTTTGCGCCGCCCCTTGAACTGTTCCAGCACGCGGAAGGCGTGGTCCAGTTCGCGGATGGCTTGCAAGGTGATTTTGGCGTTCCAGCGGCTGCGGTCGTCCTGTGCCATGCGTAGCGCGGTGAGGATCATGTCGCGATAAAGGGGGATATTCGGGCTGTTGGGTGCGATCAACTGGAGTTGAGCTTCGACCTGCTGCGTGAGGTCGACCCCGTTTGCTTCAAAATGCTGGAGCAGGCGGTCATTCGGTTCGTAAGGCATTCAACTTCTCCTTCTTCACAGAGCCTGGGCGGGCGGCGAAATGTTCGTCCGTGGCCACGACACTGCATGTGTCGCTGCATGCCCATGGCATTGCACAGTGTTCGCCAAGCGGCAAAGCGCGACTCTGTATGTTCCTTGTGATTTAAAAACCTTTGCACTGCACATGGCAGGAGGACAACTCTGTTTTGCCCTGAAAATGTTACAGAACAGCATGGGAACTGGGCTGAGCGGGTTGTGGGAATGAGACGATCATGGGCCGAAAAACCCTTGGCTGGCAACCGCTTATTGGTCTCACGTCACCGCGTGCAGCGTTCGGCGGCAAACACAAACGAGGGAATTGCGCGCCACTGGACAGCAGCGCGCGGCGGGGCATGCGCGAGTTACTTTTTCTTCTTCGCCGCAGTTGGTGCCGGGCAGTCTGCTTCGACGAATTTCACCGAAGCCACCGGGCGGTTGGTCTTGTTTTCGGTGATTTCGTAGCGCATCACCGCGCCCTTGGCCATCAGTTCGCGGTAGCCGTGGTTCAGGCACACGCTTTGTCCGAGCTGGAAATACACCGCCTTGGGGTTGGCACGCATCTGTTCGGCACGATCGGGCAGCACGCTGAGGTGATCGATCAACTGCATGCCTTCAACGGTGTAGGCGACTTCCAGGGTTTTTTCATCGATTTCCCGGGGCAGGTCTTTGTTGCTTTCAGCCGCGACGCTTTGCAGCTTCTTGTTCATTTGGGCCTCCAGCAGCGAGGCCGCCTGGGCGCCAACAGGCAAGACCAGCGCGAGGGCGACGGATGGGGCGACAAGACGCAGCATGGAACGCAGCATGAAACTCTCCTGATTCGGTTACTGGTGCATAGACCAGCCACTGGGCTGTGCGTTCAGTGGCGCGCAATTATAGGTGAGCCCTGGCCGGTACAGCCAGGCGTATTGCTGGGAAGTGCGTGTGGCTCTGGTAAACTGCGGCCACTTAAGCCTTCCTCGAGTTCCCCCAGTGTCGATTTTCCTTTCCGTGCGGCGCATCCGATGAGCCACGCCGTCTCTCGTCTGCGTACCCAGCGCCTGGCGCGCGCCATCAGGCCTTTCGTCAATCGGGGTTCGCGTGCCGAGCGCTGCCCCGGCTGCCGGGTGATCCCCGCGTATTGCTTGTGTGCCTGGCGGCCCAAGGTCCAGGCCCGGTCTGCGATGTGCCTGTTGATGCACGACGTCGAACCGATGAAGCCCAGCAACACCGGCTGGCTGATCGCCGATGTGATTGACGACACCAGCGCGTTCGCCTGGTCACGCACCGAGGTCGACCCCGGGCTGCTCACTTTGCTGGCTGATCCGCAGTGGCAGCCCTACATTGTGTTCCCCGGCGAATTCGTCGCGCCGGAACGGGTTGTCAGTGAGGTCAAGGTGGGGGAGGGCAAGCGCCCGCTGTTTATCCTGCTGGACGGCACGTGGAGCGAAGCGCGCAAGATGTTCCGCAAAAGTCCCTATTTGGAGCATTTGCCGGTCCTCAGCCTGGCCCCCGAGCAGCTGTCGCGCTACAAACTGCGTCGTTCCAAGCGGGATGATCATTTCTGCACCGCCGAAGTCGCCGCGCTGTGCCTGGAGCTGGCCGACGACGGCGCGGCCAGCGAAGTACTGGACGCTTACCTCGACGTGTTCAGCACCCATTATCTGGCCGCCAAGTTCCAGTTGCCGCTGGACTCGACGGATATCGTCCATACTCGTCTAGCGCCCTACATCCCGGCGGTATAACCAGACGACGTTTGCATGATGGCACCGTAAATCCGACAACCGCTAAACTGCCCGTTGGCGTAGTGCTTGACCACCCAGGCTACGCTGGGCATGCTGGGCGCCGATCAGGGCGCAACCGTGAATTTCCAACGTCGTTTCAGGTGCTTTTGACGTTGAGCATGCCCTGTGGTGATGGCTGCCTGGCCGTTACCTTGTGTATTGGCGAACCCTGAACCCATCAGGGCTGCCATAAAAAACAGGATCATTTAATCAATGGCCACATACGAAATCCTGATAGCTGATGACCACCCGCTGTTTCGCAGTGCGCTGCATCAGGCAGTAACGCTGGGCTTGGGCCCCGATGTCCGTCTGGTTGAAGTGGCCAGCATTGCCGAGCTGGAAACCCGCCTCACCGAAAAATCCGACTGGGACCTGGTGCTGCTCGACCTGAACATGCCTGGCGCCTATGGGTTTTCGGGGCTGGTGCTGTTGCGCGGGCAATACCCGCAGATTCCCGTGGTGATGGTCTCGGCTCAGGAAGAAGCCGATGTGGTGGTGCGCTCCAAGGAGTTTGGCGCCAGCGGTTTCATTCCCAAGTCGAGCTCCATGGAAGAGATCCAGAAAGCCGTGCGCGCGGTGCTGGAGGGCGATGTGTCCTGGCCGCCGCAAGCGTTTGAAGAGATCAACGTGTCCGACGAAGCCAAGGCTGCCCGCGATGGCCTGGCCAGCTTGACGCCCCAGCAGTTTCGGGTGCTCACCATGGTCTGCGAAGGCTTGTTGAACAAGCAGATCGCTTACGAGTTGAGCGTGTCGGAAGCGACCATCAAGGCCCACGTCACCGCGATCTTTCGCAAGCTGGGGGTGCGAACGCGAACCCAGGCGGCGTTGCTCTTGCAACAACTTGAGTCAATTTCGCAGCATTAAGCTATTGTCGATTCACGCTTTTTTGACTTTGCGTGATCTAGTTTTCCCACTTCTTTGGTTCAGTTGCCTACATTTATGTCGCCTTTCAAGGGTCAAACCGGTATCAAACGTATCTTTAACGCAGGGGGCTATTCCCTGGATGGCCTGCGCGCAGCCTTCACCGGTGAGGCGGCCTTCCGTCAGTTGGTGTTGCTGAACGTCATCCTGATCCCGCTGAGTTTTTTCCTGCATGTCAGCCGCGTCGAACGGGCGCTGTTGATCGCGGTGTGCCTGCTTGCGTTGATCGTCGAGTTGCTCAACTCGGCCGTGGAAGCGGCCATCGACCGCATTTCCCTGGACCGTCACCCACTGTCGAAAAACGCCAAGGACATGGGCAGCGCCGCGCAATTCGTGGCACTGACCATGATCACCCTGGTGTGGGCCGTGATCCTGATCTAAGCCTCAGGCAATGTTCGGCAGCACGATTTCGTCGCTGCGCTGAACCCCGGCGGTGAAGGCGCGGCACAGCTCGAGAAACTCGCGCATCGCCGAGGTCTGGTACTTTTGCTTGTGCCAGATGAAGTAGAACTGCCGGGCCAGGTCCAGGTCCGGGGTTTCTACCGGTACCAGGCTGCCGCGGCGGAAAGCATCGCGCAGCGCCAGCCGGGAAATGCAGCCAATCCCCAGCCCCGACTCCACCGCACGCTTGATCGCCTCGGTGTGTTCCAGCTCGAGGCGAATGTTCAGCGCGCTGCGATGATGGCGCATGGCCTGATCAAAGGTCAGGCGCGTGCCCGAGCCCTGTTCGCGCAGGATCCACGCTTCGTGGGTCAATTCTTCCATGCTGGCGACACCGCGCTGGGCCAGGTGATGCTGAGGCGCGCAAAATACCACCAGCTCATCTTCCACCCAGGTCTGCACTTCGATATCCGGGTGGCTGCAGTCGCCTTCGATTAGACCCAAGTCAATTTCATAATGCGCAACCTGGTGCACGATATGTGCAGTGTTCTGCACGTGCAGCTTCACCTGGCTCTCGGGGTGCTGCTGCATGAAGCTGCCGATCAGCAGCGTGGCCAGGTAATTGCCGATGGTCAGCGTGGCGCCGACGGCCAGTGAACCGAAGCCAGACTTGCCGTTGAGCAGGTCTTCGATCTCCTTGGCCTGGTCCAGCAGGGCTACCGCCTGGGGCAACAACTGACGGCCGAGGGCGTTGAGGCTCAGGCGTTTACCCGCCCGGTCGAATAACTGGCAGCTGGATTGACGCTCCAGCTCGGTGATTGAGGTGCTGGCGGCGGATTGAGATAAGGCCAGAAGGCCAGCAGCGCGTGAGACGCTTTCCTGCTGGGCGACGGCGACGAAGACTTGCAGCTGACGGAGAGTAAATCGCATATCGATATAACCGATAACCCTTATCTTAATAATCCAGTTAACAGATATTGTCGCCGCCATTAGAATGCTGTGCAATTGCGCACTTATCATTTTGGCGCAGACCCATCTCCAGGAGTCCCCCGTACATGAGCAACATGAACCACGAGCGTGTCCTCAGTGTTCATCACTGGAACGACACTCTGTTCAGCTTCAAGTGCACCCGCGATCCGGGCTTGCGCTTCGAGAACGGTCAGTTCGTGATGATCGGCCTGCAACAACCCAACGGCCGCCCGCTCATGCGCGCTTATTCGATTGCCAGCCCGAACTGGGAAGAGCATCTGGAGTTCTTCAGCATCAAGGTGCCTGATGGCCCGCTGACTTCCCAGTTGCAGCATCTGAAGGAAGGCGACGAGATCATCATCAGCAAAAAACCGACAGGCACCCTGGTGCTTGACGATTTGAAGCCGGGTAAACACCTGTACCTGCTCAGCACCGGTACCGGCCTTGCGCCATTTATGAGCGTGATCCAGGACCCGGAAACCTACGAGCGTTTCGAAAAAGTGATCCTGTGCCACGGCGTGCGTTACGTCAACGAAGTCGCCTACCGCGAATTCATCACCAAGCACCTGCCGCAGAATGAGTTCTTCGGCGAAGCCCTGCGTGAAAAGTTGATCTACTACCCCACCGTGACCCGCGAACCGTTCGAAAACCAAGGCCGTCTGACCGACCTGATGCGCAGTGGCAAGCTGTTCCGCGATATCGGCCTGCCACCGATCAACCCCCAGGACGACCGCGCCATGCTGTGCGGCAGCCCAAGCATGTTGGACGAGACCAGCGAAGTGTTGAACAGCTTCGGCCTGAAAGTTTCGCCACGCATGCGTGAGCCGGGTGACTACCTGATCGAACGCGCCTTCGTCGAGAAGTAAACGCGGTCAAAAAAATGTGGGAGGGGGCTTGCTCCCGATTGCTGAGTGTCAGTCAATGCATCCGGTGACTGACCCGCCGCTATCGGGAGCAAGCTCCCTCCCACATTGGTTTTTGGTTTATTTAGCTGCAATCACTTCCAGCACACAGATGACGCCCGCCTCGGGATAGTGCCAGCGCACATCCACGTCCCAGAACTGCGCGCCATATTCCCGCTCGGGCCCGGGCGTTTGATAGGCCGGCCGCGGGTCTTGCGCCAAACACTGTTCGATCAACGCCACCAGCGGTTCAGCAAGGCGCTGAGCGTGGTCTTGCGCCTGGTGCAGAGCCGTCTTCAGCCACTGCACGGGAATCAGTGGCGGCGTGCCATTGGCGATGCCGTTGGTGGCGTTGTCGACAATGTCGGCATACGGCACATACGGCTTGATATCCAGCACCGGCGTGCCATCGAGCAGATCGATCCCGGAGATCCACAACCGGCCCGGTTCGACCTTGTCCAGCTTCACCACCGACTGGCCAATCCCGTTGGGCCGATGGGTCGCACGGGTGGCAAACACGCCCATGGACTTATTGCCGCCCAGACGGGGCGGGCGCACTTTCAGGCGGGGTTTGTCTTCCAGGGCCCGGTGGAACAGAAACAGCAGCCACACATGGCTGACCTGCTCCAGGCCCTGCACCGCCTCGCCGTGGTCGAACGGCGCGACCAGCTCCAGCACGCCGCGGGCGGCAGGCGCCAGTTGCGGTTGGCGCGGGATGGCGAACTTCTCCTTGAAGCAGGAGCGCACGAAGCCGACGGGAGAGACCTGGTAACTCATGGCTTACGCGCGAACCCGCAGGGTCAGGCCCTTGAGGAAGTTGCGCAGCAACTGGTCGCCGCAGGTGCGGTAATTGGTGTGACCGAACTTGCGGAACAGCGCGCTCAGCTCAGGCTTGGACACCGGGAACTCGGCCGCCTTGAGGATGGCGTGCATGTCGTCTTCCTTCAGTTCGAAGGCCACGCGCAGCTTCTTGAGGATGATGTTGTTGGTCACCGGGGTTTCGATCGGTTGCGGCGGACGGCTGTCGTCCTTGCCGCGCTTGAAAATCACCAGGCCGTCAAGGAAGTGCGCCATGACCTCGTCCGGGCAGAACACAAAGCCTTCTTCCTCGTCTTTCTTGAGGTAAGTCAGCAGGTCTTCCTTGGTCACGTCCATGCCGCCGAGTTTGATCAGCTCGACCATCTTGTTGTCGCTGATGTCGAGCATGTAGCGCACGCTGCGCAGTACGTCGTTGTGAATCATGGTGGGCAATCCTGGTTTTCAACGGTGGACACCACCCACGCAGGCGGTGTCGAAAAAGGGGGAGTGGCTCAGAACTTCTCTTTGCCGGACAGGTAACGCCATTGGCCGACCGGCACCTTGCCGATGGACACGCCGCCGATGCGGATACGACGGATGGCGATGACTTTCAAGCCGACAGCTTCGCAGAACAAGGCGATCACCCCCGGTTGCGGGTTTTTCATCGCAAAGCGCAGGCGGTTTTCGTTCTGCCAGCTGGTTTTCACCGGCGGCAGCTCTTTGCCTTTGTAGGTCAGGCCATGGTTGAGGCGGTTCAGGCCGTGAGCAACCATGTCACCTTCGACCTCCACCACGTATTCCTGCTCGATCTTGGCGGCATCGGCGGTCAGTTTGCGCAGAATCTTCCAATCCTGGGTGAACACCAGCAGGCCGCTGGCCTTGGCTTGCAGGTCAGCGCTGGCGGTCAGGCGCAGGAAGTGGCCCTTGAGCGGGCGCTTGCTGAAGCGGTGTTCTTCCGACAGCGTTTCGGCGCTGATCGACGCCATTGCCGTCTCGGCATCCACGCCCACTGGCGCGTGCAGCAGGATGGTCACAGGCTCTGGCGCGGTGGCCTTGGCCTCGGGGTCCAGTTCGACCTTCTGGGTGGTGACCTTGAACTGTGGCTCGTCGATCACTTCACCGTCCACCGAGACCCAGCCGCCTTCGATAAACAGCTCAGCCTCCCGACGGGAGCAACCGACCAGTTCGATAAGGCGTTTGGAGAGGCGTATGGGGTCAGTCATGACAAGGGCCGTAGCAAAAGGGGGCCGCTATTGTACCTGTGTGGGCGCGGTTAATCCCGGCCCCATTTCATTTAGCCCCGACGCGCCTCTTGCTGCACCTGGCGCAAACGCATGTGCAGCAGCGGATAAGGCTGCCCCAGGCCATCATGCTCCGTGCGGCCGATGACTTCGAAGCCTTGCTTGAAGTAAAAGCCCAGCGCCTGCGGGTTCTGTTCGTTGACGTCCAGCTCATCGGCGTTCATGCGCTCGATCGCGTAACGCAGCAATTGCCGGCCGAGGCCCTGGCCACGGTGCTGCGGGTCGATGAACAGCATCTCGACCTTGCCCGCGGCCACCCCGGCGAACCCGGTGATGCGCTGGCGCGTGTCCTTGGTGCAGATCAGCATCACCGCATCGAGGTAGCGGGTCAGCACCAGGTTTTTCAGCAGCGTGATGTAGCTGTCCGGCAGAAAGTCATGGGTGGCGCGCACCGACGCCTCCCAGATCCGCGCCAACTCGGCGTAGTCGCTGGTTTTAGGGGTGTGGATAACCGAATGCTGACGCATGCCCGCTGCCCTTTGTGGATGTTCGGTGTCGATGGGCAAAACGATAGACCTAAAAAAGCCCCGCATCTTGTCCAGAAGCAGGGCTTTTTCACTTTTTTATCCGCGCCTGATGCGATCAGTCGCGCTTTTCGGCCCACAGGTCGTATTCGTCGGCATCGGTCACCGTACACCAGACCTTGTCGCCGGGTTTCAAACCGCTGGCATCGTCGATAAATACGTTACCGTCGATTTCCGGGGCGTCGAAGAAGCAGCGGCCTACGGCGCCTTGCTCGTCGACTTCGTCGATCAGCACTTCGATTTCCTTGCCGATGCGCAGTTGCAGGCGCGCCGAGCTGATCGCCTGCTGGTGCGCCATGAAGCGCTCCCAACGGTCTTGCTTGACGTCATCCGGTACTACGGCCAGGTCCAGCAGGTTGGCCGGGGCGCCTTCGACCGGCGAGTACTGGAAGCAGCCGACGCGGTCCAGCTGGGCTTCGGTCAGCCAGTCGAGCAGGTACTGGAAGTCTTCTTCGGTTTCGCCCGGGAAGCCGACGATGAAGGTCGAACGGATGATCAGTTCCGGGCAGATCTCGCGCCAGTTCTTGATGCGCGCCAGGGTCTTGTCTTCGAAGGCCGGGCGTTTCATGGCCTTGAGCACTTTCGGGCTGGCGTGCTGGAACGGGATGTCCAGGTACGGCAGGATCTTGCCGGCGGCCATCAACGGGATCAGCTCGTCCACGTGCGGGTACGGGTACACGTAATGCAGGCGCACCCACACGCCCAGGCTGCTGAGGGCTTCGCACAGCTCGGTCATGCGGGTTTTCACCGGCGCACCGTTCCAGAAGCCGGTGCGGTATTTCACGTCGACGCCGTAGGCGCTGGTGTCCTGGGAGATCACCAGCAGTTCTTTAACGCCGGATTTGACCAGGCGCTGGGCTTCGTCCAGCACATCGCCCACCGGGCGGCTGACCAGCTTGCCGCGCATCGACGGGATGATGCAGAAGCTGCAACTGTGGTTGCAGCCTTCGGAAATCTTCAGGTACGCGTAGTGGCGCGGGGTCAGCTTGATGCCTTGCGGCGGCACCAGGTCGATCAGCGGGTTGTGGTCCTGGCGCGGCGGCACCACTTGATGCACGGCGTTGACCACCTGCTCGTACTGCTGCGGACCGGTCACGGCCAGCACGCTCGGGTGTACGTTGCGGATATTGCCTTCTTCCACGCCCATGCAGCCGGTGACGATGACCTTGCCGTTTTCCTTGATGGCCTCGCCGATCACTTCCAGGGATTCCGCCTTGGCCGAGTCGATGAAGCCGCAGGTGTTGACCACCACCACGTCCGCGTCCTGGTAAGTGGACACGACGTCATAACCTTCCATGCGCAGTTGCGTCAGGATGCGTTCGGAGTCGACCAGAGCCTTCGGGCAGCCCAGGGAAACAAAGCCGACCTTGGGGTTGGCTTTTGCGATGGTGGTGGACATGTCTAACCTCGGTATTGAATGACGCCGCCAGTCGGGCACGACAAGGCGGTAGACGGGCACTTAGCGCGCTCGTAAAAGAGCATGCTTTTGTGCCTCTGATCAAAAAGTGCGCAATTCTAGCGACGGGCAACGCACTTGACCAGCTTTATGCAGGGAAATACGACGAGTGCTGCGCTATGCTTCGCGCCGTTGCGAACGGGTGAAATCCTTGGGTCAACAAAACGTCTGTTACGAGAAGTAAAACAGCGCATGCTAAGGTCAGCTTAGATGCGTTGTTTATAAGAGACCTCAGGTCATAGGGCAGGAGTGGTTGATGGGTCAGGCAAGTAGTCAGGCAGCGGGTGCCGAGCATTCCAATGCCAAGCCGATTGGCATGCTGGTGGCAGCGGTCGGGGTGGTTTATGGCGATATCGGGACCAGCCCGCTCTATACCCTTAAAGAGGTGTTCGGTGGAGGGTATGGGGTTCAGGTCAACCATGATGGTGTGTTGGGGATACTGGCGCTGATCTTCTGGTCGCTGATCTGGGTCGTTTCGATCAAGTACGTGTTGTTCATCCTGCGCGCCGATAACCAGGGCGAGGGCGGGATCATGGCCCTCACTGCGTTGGCGCGGCGAGCGGCGTCGCCGTATCCGAAGCTGCGTTCGGTGCTGGTGATTCTCGGGTTGATCGGCGCTGCGCTGTTTTACGGCGACAGCATGATCACCCCGGCAATCTCGGTGCTCTCGGCGGTAGAAGGCCTGGAACTGGCCTTCGAAGGGCTTGAACGCTGGGTCGTACCGCTGTCGCTGGTGGTGCTGGTGGGGCTGTTCCTGATCCAGAAACATGGCACCGACCGTATCGGCAAGCTGTTCGGGCCGGTCATGGTGTTGTGGTTCCTGGTGCTGGCGGGCCTGGGCGTGCATGGCATCAGCCAGCATCCGGAAGTGCTCAACGCATTGAACCCGGTGTGGGGTGTGCGTTTCTTCATGGTCCACCCTGGCATGGGTGTGGCGATTCTCGGCGCCGTGGTGCTGGCATTGACCGGTGCCGAAGCGCTGTACGCCGACATGGGCCACTTCGGGCGCAAACCCATTGCGCGTGCCTGGTTCGCCCTGGTGCTGCCGGCGCTGGTGCTCAACTATTTCGGCCAAGGTGCGTTGCTGCTGGAAAACCCCGAAGCGGCGCGTAACCCGTTCTACCTGCTCGCACCGAGCTGGGCGCTGATTCCGTTGGTGGTGTTGTCTACCCTGGCCACGGTGATTGCGTCCCAGGCGGTGATTTCCGGCGCGTTCTCCCTGACCCGTCAGGCGATCCAACTGGGTTACATCCCGCGCATGCACATTCAGCATACGTCCAGCGCCGAACAGGGCCAGATCTATATCGGCGCGGTGAATTGGTCGCTGATGGTCGGCGTGATCCTGCTGGTGCTGGGCTTCGAGTCGTCCAACGCGCTGGCTTCGGCCTACGGCGTGGCGGTGACCGGCACCATGCTGATCACCAGCATCCTGGTGTCGGCAGTGATGCTGTTGCTGTGGAAATGGCCACCGGTGTTGGCGATTCCGGTGCTGATCGGTTTCCTGTTGGTCGACGGGCTGTTCTTCGCCGCCAACGTGCCGAAAATCGTCCAGGGCGGTGCATTCCCGGTATTGGCGGGGATTGTGCTGTTTATCCTGATGACGACGTGGAAACGCGGCAAGGAACTGCTGATGGACCGCCTCGACGAGGGCGGCCTGCCGCTGCCGATCTTTATCAGCAGTATCCGCGTGCAGCCGCCCCATCGCGTGCAGGGCACCGCGGTGTTCCTCACCGCGCGGCCCGACGCGGTGCCCCATGCGCTGTTGCATAACCTGCTGCATAACCAGGTGTTGCACGAGCAAGTGGTGTTGCTGACGGTGGTCTACGAAGACATTCCCCGCGTTCCCGCCGCACGGCGCTTCGAGGTGGATGCCTACGGCGAAGGGTTCTTCCGCGTGATCCTGCACTTCGGTTTCACCGATGAGCCGGACGTGCCCGAAGCGCTGAAGCTGTGCCACCTCGATGATCTGGATTTCAGCCCGATGCGTACCACGTACTTCCTCAGCCGCGAAACGGTCATCGCCTCGCGCATCAAAGGCATGGCCCGTTGGCGCGAAGGCTTGTTCGCGTTCATGTTGAAGAATGCCAACGGCAACCTGCGGTTCTTCAAACTCCCGGTCAACCGGGTGATCGAGCTGGGCACCCAGGTCGAAATGTAAGCGGTTGTTGGACGGGAGCCGGCAATCGGCTCCCGCTTTGTCTTCTGAACCCTGTGCAATCCCCCGTTGTCGACTAGGCTCTAAGCACTGTTGTGTAGGAGCGGGCTTGCCCGCGAAAAACCTTAACGGTAACGCGTCGATCCTGGATAAACGCGGCGCCCATGAGGCTTTCGCGAGCAAGCGCGCTCCTACAGAAGTGCCCAAAAAGCCAAGAAGAGGTGCGCCATGAGTCAGTTGCTCGAACCGTATACCCTGCGCCAATTGACCCTGCTCAATCGCATTGCCGTGTCGCCGATGTGCCAGTACTCCAGCGTCGATGGCCTGGCCAACGACTGGCACCTGGTCCACCTCGGCAGCCGCGCTGTCGGCGGGGCGGGGCTGATTTTCACCGAAGCCACCGCCGTGACCGCCGAGGGCCGTATCACCGCCGAAGACCTGGGCCTGTGGAACGACGCACAGATCGCCCCGCTGCAACGTATCACGCGCTTTATCACTGCCCAGGGCGCCGTGGCCGGGATTCAATTGGCTCACGCCGGGCGCAAGGCCAGCACCCATCGGCCGTGGATCGGCAAACACGGCAGCCTCAAGCCGCAAGACGGCGGCTGGGTGCCGGTGGGGCCCTCGCCGATTGCCTTTGACCCGAACCATACGCAGCCCAGGTCGCTGGACGAGGCGCAGATCGAGCAAGTGATCGCCGACTTCGTCGCCGCCGCCAAGCGCGCGTTGACCGCCGGTTTCAAAGTGGTGGAGATCCACGCCGCTCACGGTTACCTGCTGCATCAATTCCTCTCGCCCATCAGCAATCAGCGTCAGGACCAGTACGGCGGCACCTTTGAAAACCGTATCCGCCTGGTGCTGCAAGTCACCGAAGCGGTGCGCGAAGTCTGGCCGCAAGACCTGCCGCTGTTTGTGCGGGTGTCAGCCACCGATTGGGTGGAGGACGGCTGGAACCCCGATGAAACCGTGGAACTGGCACGTCGCCTGAAAGCTTTGGGGGTCGACCTGATCGACGTGTCCTCCGGCGGCACCGCCGCCAACGCCGAGATCCCCATCGGCCCCGGCTACCAGACGCGGTTTGCCGAGCGTGTGCGCAAAGAGTCGGGCATCGCTACCGGCACCGTGGGCATGATTACCGAGCCGGCCCAGGCCGAACACATCCTGCGCACCTGCCAGGCCGACATCATCTTCCTCGCCCGCGAGCTGCTGCGTGACCCGTATTGGCCATTGCATGCCGACGATGACCTGGGCGGGCGCAAGGCGACCTGGCCGGCCCAGTACCAGCGGGCGACCCATCGGGAGCAGCCGATTCATGAGTCTGATCTCAGGGATTGAGCCTTCTTAGGTTCCAACAAAACCCACCCTTATCCGGTGGGTTTTTTTTGCCAGGAGCTGTGGGATAGGGCTGTAGGTATTTATTCCTGACCCAATTATTTAAGTGAATACTCTAAAAAAATCCCACACGTCATGAGATTGTTTCTACGCTTAGAGTACGCCTGATTTCTGGCCCAGGGAGCCAGTCGGTTTGTCTACCGAGGCATTGCGCTTCACGGCAGGCGGGTAATGGGCACACGGAGTTTTTGATCGATATCAGGAGAAACAGTCCATGGCCAAGTCCTATGGTGTAGCGGGTGTGGTGGCGTCTTTTCTGACCCGCAGGGTGTCCTTGCGTGCCCGAAGGTTGAGTTCCGATGAAGCTGAATTGCTCGCACAGTATCGCGCCCTGACCGAGAACGATCAGGTGGCGATGCGCTATTTGATTGGGGCGATGAAGAGTGTGTCGCGGTTCTGAGCGGGCTGTGACCCCATGTGGGGGCGGGCAAGCCCGCGCTCACATGGTCGGTCACGGTGTCAGGTGTATTTACGCTGCTCCGGTGCCGGCGGGAAGTACTGATACAACCAGGTTTCACTCAAGGTGCGGTCCTGCGTGCGGATAAACAGGCGCAGTTCCACTGGCTCCACGCTGTCGCTGGTCGGGTACCAGTCGAAGAGGATGCGATAGCCCTTGATGCTGTCGAGCACCAGCACGCTGAAGTCTTTCACCTCGCCGTGGGAACAGGTCACCACCGGCTCGATCCCGGTGCCGGCTGCCAGGCGATCCAGGCCGCCGCCCTTGAAGTCCACGGCAAACCGCCGCGCCCAGACTGGCGGGTAATGTTCGCCCGGTGCCCAGCCTTCGGTGAAGCCGCCCATGCCTGAACGCGTGGCGTCGACTTGCGCCAACGGCGTGCTCACCGGTGGCAGGGCGCTCCAGTACAACTTGTAGCCATAGTTGAGTGAATCACCGGCGGCCACCGGTTTTTTCGGGGTCCAGAAGGCCACTATGTTGTCCAGGGTTTCGCCGGTGGTCGGGATCTCCAGCAGGTCGATCGAGCCTTCGCCCCACGCGGTGGTCGGTTCGACCCACAGGCTTGGGCGCTTGCTGTACCAGTCGACGGTGTCCTGGTAGCTGGCGAATTCATGGTCGGTCTGCACCAGGCCGAAGCCTTTCGGGTCGGTGTCGGCGAACGCATTGAATTGCAGCTTGGCCGGGTTGTTCAGCGGGCGGCAGATCCACTCGCCGTTGCCGCGCCACATTGCCAGGCGGTCCGAGTCGTGGATCTGCGGGTGGATGGTGTCGCACATGCGCCGCTCGTGGGTGCCGCAACTGAACATGCTGGTCATCGGCGCGATGCCCAGTTGTTCGATGGCGGTGCGCGCATTGATATGGGCGTCGATTGCCATGACCACCTGGTTGGCCTGGCAGTCGATATCGAAACGGTAGGCGCCGGTGGCGCTCGGCGAGTCGAGCAGGGCGTAGACCACAAAGCGCGTGGCATTTTTATCCGGGGTTTCGAACCAGAACTGCGTGAAGTCGGGGAATTCCTCGCGCTTTTTCGCGTAGGTATCGATCGCCAGGCCGCGTGCGGAAAGGCCATATTGCCCCGTGGAATCCACCGCGCGGAAGTAACTGGCGCCGAGAAACGACAGCACGTCATGGCGATCCAGTTCCGGCGCCTTGAACAGCTTGAAGCCGGAGAAACCCAGGTCGCCGGTCAGTTGTTGGGTGTCGACCGTGGTTTTTTCATAGTTGAACAGCGAAGGGCGGAAATGCACTTCGCGGGCCTCGCGGGTCGTGGGGTCGACGGCGTGCATGCGAACGGGCGTCTTGAAGCCCATGCCGACGTGGAAAAACTGCACGTCCAACTGGCCGTTCACTTCCTTCCACAGCGAGTGTTTGCCGTCGTAGCCGATGGCGTTGAAATTTTGCGGGGTCATGGTCGCCAGGGTGGGCGGCAGCACCTGTTTGGTGTCTTTATACGCGGTCCCGGCGAGTTGCCTGGCCTGGGTCTTCAGCGTTTCGAAGTCGAACGCCACGGCCTTGCCGTCGGCGGCGCGGTTCCCGGCCCAGGCTTGCGCAGCCAACAGGCCGCTGGCCGATAAACCGGTGTAAGCCGCAATGGCCATGGACGCTTTAAGCAAATTCCTGCGGTGCATAGAGACAACCTGTCGTGAGCAAATCCCGCGCCGGCCCTGGCGCGTGCTGGATCAAAGATAACGGTTCGGACATGCCTTCGGCCAAACGCAACGGACATTAAACAGACGCCGCATAGCTTAAGCGGTTCGATGGCGTAGGAAAAATGATTGATGGCGGGATGATGGCTTGGCAAATGCGACAAGACATTTCCGGGCTTTGAGTGAGCACATTACCCAGGAATTATGAAGATCCAATGTAGGCGGGGGCTTGCTCGCGACAGGCGCCTGGACACCGCGTTTAATCGGATGCCCCGCATTATCGTTGGCGTTCTTCGCGAGCAAGCTTGCTCCTACAGTCAAGGTATCAGGGCGAGGTTCAGTGCTTGAACATCACATGGCGCACGGTGGTGTAGTCCTCCAGCCCGTACATGGACATGTCCTTGCCATACCCCGACAGTTTCTGACCGCCGTGAGGCATTTCGCTGACGAGCATGAAGTGAGTGTTCACCCAGGTGCAGCCATACTGCAAGCGCGCAGCCAAGCGATGGGCGCGTCCCACGTCGGCGGTCCATACGGATGACGCCAGACCGTAGTCCGAATCGTTGGCCCAGCCCAGCACCTGTGCTTCATCGGCAAACTTGGTCACCGACACCACCGGCCCGAACACCTCGCGGCGCACGATTTCGTCGTCCTGCTGCGCATCGGCCAAAACCGTCGGCTCAAAGAAGAAGCCGTTGCCTTCCACCGCCTTGCCGCCGGTGACCAGGCGGATATGCGGCTGCGCCACGGCACGTTCGACGAAACCGGCCACGCGGTCGCGGTGTTGCGCGGTGATCAGCGGGCCCAGCTCGGTGGTCGGGTCATCCTGCAAGCCGTACTTGATACTGGCGACTGCCGCGCCGAGCTTCTCGACGAACGCATCGTAGATTTCCGCTTGGGCATAGATACGGCACGCCGCGGTGCAATCCTGGCCGGCGTTGTAGAAACCGAAGGTGCGGATGCCTTCCACCGCCGCGTCGATGTCCGCGTCGTTGAAGATGATCACCGGCGCCTTGCCGCCCAGTTCCATGTGCATGCGCTTCACGCGGTCGGCGGTGTTGGAAATGATGTTGGCGCCCGTGGCGATGGAGCCGGTCAGCGACACCATGCGTACTTTCGGGTGGTTCACCAACGGGCTGCCCACGGTGGGCCCACGGCCGAAGACCAGGTTGAGCACGCCGGCCGGGAAGATCTCCGACGCCAGTTCGACCATGCGCAATGCGGTCAGCGGGGTTTGTTCCGACGGCTTGAGCACCACGGTATTACCGGCGGCCAGGGCTGGGGCGATTTTCCAGGCGACCATCATCAGCGGGTAGTTCCACGGGGCGATGGATGCGATCACGCCCACCGGATCGCGGCGGATCATCGAGGTGTGGCCCGGCAGGTATTCACCGCCGGCCGAGCCGCTCATGCAGCGGCTGGCACCGGCAAAAAAGCGGAACACGTCGGCAATCGCCGGGATCTCGTCGTTCAGTGCCGCACTGTAGGGTTTGCCGCAGTTGTCCGATTCCAGCTTGGCCAGTTCTTCGCCGTGGGCTTCGATCACGTCCGCCAGTTTCAGCAGCAACAGCGAGCGATCCTTGGGCGTGGTCTGTGACCAGCTTTCAAACGCTGCATCGGCGGCCCGCACGGCGGCGTCGACCTGGGCTTCGCTGGCTTCGTTGATTTCCACCAGCACACGGCCCAACGCCGGGTTGAATACGGCCTGCGCCGGGCCTTCGCCTTTGACCAGTTGGCCGTTGATCAAGAGTTTGGTTTGCATGGTTCACTCCTCCAAAAAACTGTTGTTATTGCCCTGAAGAAACCGGCTCTGAGTGTGGGGGGGGCACTTCTCCAATACCCACATTATTTACCGCCACTGCCTGCCACGCTTTCACCGCCGCGGGTCAGGTAATAGGCACCCAGAATCGGGAACATCGTCACGATCATCACCAGCATCGCCACCACGTTGGTCACCGGCACATCCCGTGGGCGACTCAACTGGTTGAGCAGCCACAGCGGCAAGGTGCGCTCATGCCCGGCGGTGAAGGTGGTGACGATGATTTCGTCGAACGACAGCGCAAACGCCAGCATGCCGCCGGCCAGCAGCGCCGAGCCGAGGTTGGGCATGATGATGTAGCGGAAGGTCTGCCAGCCGTCGGCGCCCAGGTCCATCGAGGCTTCGATCAGGCTGTGGGAGGTGCGGCGCAAGCGGGCGATGACGTTGTTGTAGACGATCACCACGCAGAAGGTCGCGTGGCCGACGATGATGGTGAACATCCCCGGCTCGATGCCCAACGTCTTGAACGTCGCCAGCAGGGCGATACCGGTGATGATCCCCGGCAGCGCGATCGGCAGGATCAGCATCAGCGACACGCCTTGCTTGCCGAAGAACTCGCGGCGATACAGCGCGGCTGAAGCGAGGGTACCGAGGACCATGGCGATCAGGGTAGCGATCGCCGCGATCTGCAGCGACAGCTTGATCGCTTCGAGCACGTCCGGGCGGGCGAACGCCACGCTGAACCACCTCAGGGTGAAGCCCTGGGGTGGAAAGCTGAACGCTGCCTCTTCGGTGTTGAAGGCGTACAGGAAGATGATCAGGATCGGGAAGTGCAGAAACACCAAGCCGCCCCAGGCCGCAATCTTCAAGCCGATGGATGATTTCTCAGAGTGCATCGAAGGCCCCCAGGCGTTTGACGATGGACAGGTAAACCGCGATCAGTACGATCGGCACCAGGGTGAACGCCGCGGCCATGGGCATGTTGCCGATGGCACCTTGCTGGGCGTACACCATGCCGCCGACGAAATAGCCCGGCGGCCCGACCAGTTGCGGCACGATGAAGTCGCCCAGGGTCAGCGAAAACGTGAAGATCGAACCGGCGGCAATCCCCGGCACCGACAGCGGCAGGATCACCTGCATGAAGGTCTGGCGCGGCTTGGCGCCCAGGTCGGCCGAGGCTTGCAGCAACGACGGCGGCAAACGCTCCAGCGACGCCTGGATCGGCAGGATCATGAACGGTAGCCAGATGTAGACGAACACCATGAACCGCCCCAGGTGCGAGGTGCTCAAGGTGCTGCCGCCCACGCCGGGGATTCCCAGCACGAACTGCAACAGCGGCTCCAGGCCCAGGTGCTGCACAAACCATTGCGCTACGCCGCCCTTGGCCAGCAGCAGGGTCCAGGCATATGCCTTGACGATGTAGCTGGCCCACATCGGCATCATCACCGCGATATAGAAGAACGCCTTGGTCTTGCCCGTGGTGTAGCGCGCCATGTAATAGGCGATGGGGAAGGCGACGATGGCGCTGGCGAGCGACACCACAATCGCCATGCTCAGGGTGCGCAGGATGATGTCGAAGTTCGATGGCTGGAACAATGCGGCGAAGTTGGCTAGGGTCAGGTCCGGCGTGACCGCCATGGTGAAGTCGTCGAACGTGTAGAAGCCCTGCCACAGCAAGGTCAGCAACGAGCCCAGGTAGATCGCGCCGAACCAGATCAGCGGCGGTATCAGCAGCATTGCCAGGTAGAGGTTGGGTCTGCGATACAGCAGGTTGGAAAACCTGCGCATCGGCGCTTGGGTCAGGCTCATGTCACACCTCGCCTGCGTGGTCGGTCAGGGTGGTCATGGCGGCCCGCGCCCAGCGTGCAGTGATGGGCTGGCCGACCTGATAGCCGTTGCTGATGTCCAGCCACTGGTTATTCGCCTGGCTGATGTTCAACGCCTGGCCGTTCGCCAGTTTCAGTTCGTAGCGGGTGGCGCTGCCCTGGTACTGGATGTCATGCAACAGGCCGCTGATTTCCACTTCGTCGGCCGCCAGCGGGCCTTCGGCAAAGCGCACGTGCTCCGGGCGGATCGAGAACGGCTGCGGGCTGCCGCTGAGGCGCTGGGCCAACTCGCCGCGAATCACATTGGAGGTGCCGACGAATTCGGCGACGAACGCGGTGGCCGGTTTCATATAGAGGTTGCGCGGGGTGTCGACCTGTTCGATGCGGCCCTTGTTGAACACGGCCACGCGGTCGGACATCGACAGCGCTTCGGTCTGGTCGTGGGTCACGAAGATAAACGTGATGCCCAACTGACGTTGCAGCTTTTTCAGCTCGCTTTGCATCTGTTCGCGCAGCTTGAGGTCGAGGGCGCCCAGCGGTTCATCCAGCAGCAACACGCGCGGGCGATTGACCAGCGCGCGGGCCAGGGCGACCCGTTGGCGCTGGCCGCCGGAGAGCTGCACCGGCTTGCGCTCGCCGTAGCCGCCGAGGGCGACCATGGTCAGGGCTTCTTCGGCGCGGTCGAGGCGCTCGGTCTTGCCCACGCCTTTGACTTTCAGGCCGTAGGCCACGTTGTCGCGCACATTCATGTGGGGGAACAGCGCGTAATCCTGGAATACCGTGTTGACGTCACGCTGATACGGCGGCAAGCCGGCGGCTTCCTCGCCATGAATCCGGATCGAGCCTGCGCTCGGTTGCTCGAACCCGGCGATCAGGCGCAGGCAGGTGGTCTTGCCCGAGCCGGAAGGGCCGAGCATGGAAAAGAACTCGCCGTCCTGGATATCGATGGAAACCCGGTCAACGGCTTTCACTTCGCCGAACTGACGGGAAACGTGGGTGAATTGGACTGCAAGCGTCATGGTGCGGTGCTCCCAAAAGGCGCGGGTCGTCGCAGCGGCCCGGCCTGGACTTCTGAAAAAACAGAACATCGGTGAATGTGCTCAATGTGGGAGGGAGCATGCCCCCTCCCACAGGGGGGATTAGCGCCCGCCCATGATCGCAATGTAATCCTGGGTCCAGCGGCTGTACGGCACGAACTTGCCGCCCTCAGCCTGCGGGGTTTTCCAGAAGGCGATCTTGTCGAACTGGTCGAAGCCGTTGGTCTTGCAGCCCTCGGCGCCGAGCAATTCGCTGCCGGTGCAGGCCGCCGGCACCGCCGGCAGGGAGCCGAACCAGGCGGCGACATCGCCCTGGACCTTCGGCTGCAGCGACCAGTCCATCCATTTGTAGGCGCAGTTCGGGTGCTTGGCCTCGCTGTGCAGCATGGTGGTGTCGGCCCAGCCGGTGGCGCCTTCCTTGGGAATGGTCGAGGCAATCGGCTGCTTCTCGTTGATCAGGCCGTTGACCTGATACGGCCAGGCGCTGGAGGCGACCACGCCTTCGTTCTTGAAGTCACTCATCTGCACGGTGGTGTCGTGCCAGTAGCGGTGGATCAACGGTTGCTGTGCGCGCAACAGGTCGAGCACGGCTTTGTACTGGGTTTCGGTCAGTTCGTAGGGGCTCTGGATGCCCAGCTCCGGCTTGGTCGACTTGAGGTACAGCGCCGCATCGGCGATGTAGATCGGGCCGTCGTAGGCTTGCACGCGGCCTTTGTTCGGCTTGCCGTCCGGCAGGTTCTGCGCCTCGAACAGCACATTCCAGCTGGTGGGCGCGGTCTTGAACACGTTGGTGTTGTACATCAGCACGTTCGGCCCCCACTGGTACGGAGTACCGTAGGTTTGCTGGCCGACCACGTACCACGGCGCGTCTTTCAGGCGCGGGTCGATAGTCTTCCAGTTGGGAATCAACGCGGTATTGATCGGCTGCACCCGCTTGCCGACGATCAACCGCAGCGACGCATCGCCTGACGCGGTGACCAGGTCGTAACCGCCCTTGGCCATCAAGCTGACCATTTCGTCAGAGGTGGCGGCGGTTTTCACATTGACCTTGCAGCCGGTTTCCTTCTCGAAACCTGTGACCCAGTCGTAAGCCTTGTCGCTTTCGCCCCGTTCGATATAGCCGGGCCAGGCGACGATATCCAGCTGGCCTTCGCCGGCGCCTACCGCTTTGAGCGGTTCGGCGGCCTGCAGGCTGGCGCTGGCCAGCAGCGCGGTGGTCAGGGCACTGAGCAGTGCGGTCTTATGCGCGGACATGGGGAATCCCTCTTCTTTAATTATGGTCGGGGCAGTTTTTTGCAGCCGGTGACGCTTGAGCTTAGTTGTTGTTTTAAAGGTGCTGGCCGTGGCGAGCCATGATGTGCCGCACCACGCTGTAGTCCTGTAGCGAATCGCTGGACAGATCTTTGCCATACCCGGAGCGCTTCAAGCCGCCGTGGGGCATTTCGCTGACCAGCATGAAATGACTGTTGATCCAGGTGCAGCCGTATTGCAGGCGCGCCGCGACCTGCATGGCCTTGTCCAGGTTCTGCGTCCACACCGACGAGGCCAGGCCGTATTCGGAGTCGTTGGCCCAGTCCACCGCTTGTTCCAGTTCGTCGAAGCGGGTCACGGTGACCACCGGGCCGAACACTTCGCGCTGGACGATTTCATCACTTTGTTTACAGCCGGCGAGCAACGTCGGCTGATAAAAGAAGCCCGCGCCGGAATGCACGGCGGCGCCGGTGACGCGTTCGATATGCGGCTGGCCGAGGGCGCGTTCGACAAAGCTGGCGACGCGGTCGCGCTGGCGCGTGCTGATCAGCGGGCCGAGTTCGTTGTCGGCATCGCGCTTGCCGGCAAAGCGCAGGCTGCTGACCGCCGCGCCCAGGTCGGCGACCAATTTGTCGTGAATCCCCGCCTGGGCGTAGATACGGCACGCGGCGGTGCAGTCCTGGCCGGCGTTGTAGTAACCGTAGGCGCGCACGCCTTCGACCACGGCTTGCAGGTCGGCGTCGTTGCACACGATCACTGGCGCCTTGCCGCCCAGTTCCAGGTGCGTGCGTTTAAGGGTTTTCGACGCGGCTTGCAGGATCTTTTGTCCGGTGACGATATCGCCGGTCAACGACACCATCCGCACCTTCGGGTGGCTGACCAGATGGCTGCCGACGCCTTCGCCGCCGCCGCACACAATGTTGATCACCCCGCGCGGCAACAACTGGTTGAGCGCTGGAGCGAGGGCGAGGATCGACAGCGGCGTGTGTTCCGACGGCTTGAACACCAGGGTATTACCGGCGGCCAGGGCGGGGGCGATCTTCCACGCGGCCATCATCAGCGGGTAATTCCACGGCGCAATCGAGGCCACCACGCCAATCGGGTCACGCCGCACCATGCTGGTGTAGCCCGGCAGGTATTCGCCGCTGAGCTGGCCGGTCTGGCAGCGCACGGCGCCGGCAAAGAAGCGGAACACATCGACGGTGGCGCTCAAGTCATCCTGGCGGGCCAGGTGCAACGGTTTGCCGCAGTTCAGGGATTCGAGGCGAGCCAGGTAGTCGGCTTGGTGCTCGATGGCATCGGCGATGCCCAGCAGAATGTTCGAACGTTGCTGCGGCGTGGTGCGGGACCAGCCGGCAAATGCGCGGTGGGCGGCAAGGATCGCGGTTTCGACCTGTTCGATGCTGGCTTCGGCGATCTGAGTCAGCACTTCGCCCGTGGCTGGGTTGAGAATCGGTTCGACAAAGCCCTGGCCCTGGACCAGTTCGCCGTCGATCAGCAACGCAGTGAGCAGCGGGGTGGGCGCAGCGGACATTTTTCGCGATCTCTTTTCTTGTGTGGCCATGGGCGTTCTCTTACAAGGCGCCCGACTTTCTCTTATGGATGCACAGAGACTAGAGGTCAGGCGCGAGGTCAACAAATACTAAATACTGAATGCAGCATTCGATTAAATAGATGGCTTACGTGGGTGCGGCTGTTCCCGTGCCACGGTCAGGAATGGGTCGACCAGTGCCGGGCGCGCGGTGCCACGGCGCCAGGCGAGGCCGACGTCGAGGGTCTGGCTGAGGTCGGCGATGGGGCGCGCTTCGATAATGTCGCCTTCCAGGGACCAGGGGCGGTAGGTCATGTCCGGCTGGATCGACACGCCCAGGCCGGCGGCCACCAGGCTGCGCACGGCTTCGGTGGAGGCGGTGCGCAAAGTGACGTGTGGTTGCAGGCAGGCAGAGGCCCACATGCGTTGAGCGTTGTGGCCCATTTCGTCGACGTTCAGCTGAATCAACGGCTCACGCGCCACATCGGCCAGGTTGATGCTGTCGTGCTCCAGCAGCGGATGTTGCGCCGGCAGCCACAGGCGGTGGGGCGAGTGGGTGAGTACTTCGGTCTGCAGGGCGTGGCGGTCTTCGAGGTTGGAGAGGATCAACACGCCCACATCGATCTCGCCGCTGACCAGCAAATGCTCGATGTACGGGCGCTCATCCTCCATCACGCGGATTTCCACATTGGGGTAGGCGCGTTGGAAGCGGGTGAGCAGGTCGGCCAGGTAATAACCGGCCACCAGGCTGGTCACGCCGACGATCAATTGCCCGGCCACCTGGTCGGTGCTCTGCTGCAGGCTGCGCTTGGCGTTGTCGACGGTGGCCAGGATCAAGTGCGCCTGGCGCAGGAACTGATGGCCCTGGTGGGTCAGGGTCATGCCCTTGGCGTGGCGGTTGAACAGGTTGACGCCGATTTCCTGCTCCAGTTGCTGGATCGCCAGGGTCAGGGTCGACTGCGAAATAAACGCGGTTTGCGCAGCGGCGGAGATCGAACCGGTCTCGGCCACGGCGATGAAGTGGCGGATCTGACGCAAGGTCATCATGCTGGAGTTACCAGTGGGGTGTTTTTATCGATTTGCTCGAGTGTATATCGATTTAACCGAAGGATAGCCGCGTTACATCTGGAAGCACTCTAGATCGGGGTTTTTTGGCGCTAAGTTTTACGCTGGGAGTCTATTGGTCTTATGAACCCTGGTGTCTGGAGGCTACGCATGAATACCCGTGGATTACTCGAACAACTGCTCAAGTCTGGTCAGGACATGTTGCAGAACAAGGCCGGCGGCCAGCGCAAATCCGACGACAAAGGCGCCCTCGGCGGCCTGCTCGGCAGTGGCGGGCTCGGCAGTTTGCTCGGCGGCGCTGGCGGCGGGGCCCTGGCCGCTGGGGCCATGGGCCTGCTGCTGGGCAATAAAAAAGCGCGCAAATTCGGCGGCAAGGCCCTGACCTATGGCGGGTTGGCGGCATTGGGCGTGATCGCCTACAAAGCCTATGGCAACTGGCAGGCGCAACAGGCCAGCGCGCCCCAAGGCGAGCCGCAGACCATCGACCGCTTGCCACCGGCTCAGGTCGAGCAACACAGCCAGGGCATCCTCAAGGCGTTGGTGGCGGCGGCCAAGGCCGACGGGCATGTGGATGAGCGCGAGCGCGCGCTGATCGAAGGTGAATTCAACAAGCTGGATAACGACCGTGAATTGCAAAGCTGGCTGCACGGCGAGCTGAACAAACCCCTCGACCCGGCCGACGTGGCGCGGGCCGCCAGCACCCCGGAAATGGCCGCCGAGATGTACATCGCCAGTGTGATGCTGGTGGATGAGGAGAACTTTATGGAGAAGGCGTACCTGGATGAGCTGGCGCGACAGCTCAAGTTGGAGCCCGGTTTGAAGGTTGAATTGGAGAAACAGGTGCGCCAGGCGACGCTTTAGGGATCGTTCCCATGGATGGGCGCGATCAGGAGTGACAGGTCTATCGGGGGCGGCTAAGGAGGGCCCCATGGCGCGGCCAGTTGCAGCGTCATGAGGTAACGCTCCTCTGTGGGACGTCTATCGTCCTTGAATCGCCCAACCACCAGCATCACTTGATACTTGTCGCTCGCTCGCCAATAGGATGTGCCGCCTCGGTTCACATTGCGCAGCCGGGCACGCCATTCCGGGGTATCGGCGAACGGAGGGTTGGACGCAACTCGAATGGGTTCCCAGCCTGCCTTGCGCCATTGCTCCTGCAAGTCCAGTACGACCTTGAGGGTGTCGTCGAGCAGTAGTGGCTCTACTTGGGGAGACAAGCTGAGATCTGCGACTCGCATATCCTTATATCTAATCATGAAGAAACGCGCAGGCGGGCTCATAAACCCATACTGAGGGTCTATGAAACGCAGGCGAGCATCAGATTTCGGTACTGTTCCCCAATAATTTCCCGAAACGGCTGGGCCAATGCTTGCGCTGGAACGCTGACGCATGTCTTCCCAGGGCTCGCCTAGCATCAGCGCAATTTCCGGATCTTCCGCGCCCAGGCGTAGCGCTATCCATACGAGTGATGCGGCAACGACCAGTCCCGGTCCGCCACGTCGCCAACCTATCTTCGCGAGCCGGCTCATTGAACACCCCGGTTTTCAGCGATATCGTCTAGCGCCTGTTCGATTCGATGCCGCTCAGTACTGCGCAGCAGTGTGTGAAACCGCGCTGCAGCCTTGAGCACGAATGCCATACGCTGATCGATATTGGCTAGATTGGCGAAGGGGTTGTTGTTGAAATCAATGGTCCGACCTTCATCAGCGGGACTGCATTGGTTTGCCAGTGTCAGTTCAATGGCCTGAGCGATCCCGGACGGTATGCCCGTGACGTATGAAAGATGGTTGCTACGTAGCAGGGTCACGAGTTTTGGATCGCCGTACATGGTCGGTTGAAGAATGTTTCGTTGTTCGTGGTCAGCCAGATGCTCAATACTTTTGGCAATGTCTCCATCGTCAATCGCCTTGAAGGCCTGCAATATTTCCGGGTAATCCCCCTCAAACCTTAGCTTTTCCTGCCCCACCGACCACAACACCCGATCCTGTCCATCCTCATAAATGTTCTGGCGCGACCGCAAGCAGGTCTCAAGCAAGCCCAACCCCCGGTCCTCACCTTCAAGGGCGATGGCTACTTTGGTGATGCGAAAGCCCCTCAAACCGCCGCCGACGGTCCCGCCAGCGGTGGTTTTGGCTCCTCGGGTAATGAAATAGCGGCGCATGCCAGCGATGTCCTTTTGTTAGCAGGGACCAGCACGCTAGGCTCGGCGAGAAAAGCCTGGTAGTCGGACGCTGTAGGTTGGTTCTGTGAAAAGGGTGCCTCAGGCCACCCTCTAGGCATGCCTGCGCACGATGAAGATCGTTCTCACGTTCTGTGGAAACGATTTAACAAATCTAGTTATGGCAGCCCCCACGGCCTGGATAATTCCAGTGTAATGAGGTACCGCTCTTCTGTGGGATGCCGATAGTCCTTGAAGCGCCCAACTACCAACATGACTTGGTATTTGTTTTCTGCCCGCCAGTAAGACTTGCCACCCCGGTTCACATTTCGCAATCGAGCACGCCATTCAGGTGTGTCGGCGAATGGAGGGTTGGAGGCGACTCGGATGGGCAGCCAGCCGGCATTGCTCCATTGTTTTTGCAGATACAGCACGACGTTGAGGGTGTCATCGAGCAATAGCGGTTCGATTTGGGGGGACATGCGGATACTACCAACGCGCTCCTTGTCGAAACTTACCGCGAGGAAGCGGGCAGGCGGGGTAACGAATCCATATTGAGGGTCTATGAAGCGTAGACGGGCATCGGACTTTGGTAGCCTCCCCCATATTTCTCCGGGAATAGCAGGGGCGATTGCTGCACTGGAGCGCTGACGCATGTCTTCCCAAGGCTCCCCAAGCATCAGTGCGATTTCTGGCGTACTGGTGAAGAAACGTATCATTCCTACCAGTAGTACGGCAGCGAACAATACAAGTGCGGCATGTCGCCAGTTTACTTGTGAGAGCCGGTTCATCGCATGCCCCGACCTGCAGCGACATCATCCAGCGCTTGTTCGATTCGATGCCGCTCACCGCTATTTAACAGCTTGTCAAATTGCGCGGCGGCCTTGAGCACGAAGGTCATGCGTTGATCGATATCGGCCAAGTTGGCGATGGGGTTGTTGCTGAACTCAATGGTCCTGCCGTCATCAACAGAGCGGCATTGGCTTGCCAGCGTTAGCTCAATGGCTTGCGCGACTCCGGACGGTATGCCCGTGACGTATGAAAGATGGTTGCTACGTAGCAGAGCCACTAATTTTTGGTCGGTATACATGGTTGGCTGAAGGATATTTTGCTGTTCATGCCAAGCCAGATACTTAACACTTTCGGCGATATTTCCTTCGTCAATGGCCTGAAAGGCTTGCAGAATGTAGTCGTGGTCAAGCCCAAACCTTAAATTTTCCTGCCCCACCGGCCACAACACCCGCTGCAGCCCATCCTCAAAAATGTTCTGGCGCGAGGACAGGCAGGTCTCAAGCAACCCCAACCCCCGCTCCTTATAAAACGCATGCAACGGAAACACATCCAAAAACAGCGTGGTATTGCCCATCGCCATCATCTC
>NZ_QBUF01000010.1:0-263767 GCF_003058185.1 Pseudomonas sp. GV105 | reverse complement strand
CAACATCGCCAACTGCTGCACTACGACGCCACCGGCCGCATCATCGCCAGCCAGGACAACCTGCGCGGCCAGCGCGAAACCTTCGCCTACGACGCCGCCGCCAACCTGCTCGACGGCCCGCAAACCTCTGGCGGCTTGGTGCGCCATAACCGATTGCTGACCTATCAGGACAAGCGTTACCGCTACGACGGCTTTGGCCGAATGATCGAAAAACGCAGCGCCAAACGCGGCGTGCAGCGCTTTGCCTACGACGCCGAAAGCCGGCTGATTGAAGTACGCAATGAAAACGGCAGCGTGCTCAGGATGACCTATGACCCGCTGGGCCGGCGTATTGAAAAAACCGAGCATGGCCGCGACGGCTATCCGCTGGGCGAAACCCGGTTCATGTGGGATGGCCTGCGGTTGTTGCAGGAGCATAAACACAGTCAGACGAGCCTGTATGTCTATGAAGACGAAGGCTACGAACCCTTGGCCCGAGTCGACGGCATCGGCCCGCTGCAGAAAATCCGCTACTACCACAACGATCTGAACGGGTTGCCGGAGCAACTGACCGAAGCAGATGGAGAAACGGTGTGGCGCGCGACGTATCGGGTGTGGGGCAACACACTGGAGGAGGTGCGCGAGCCTTATTACATTGAAGAGCAGAATTTGCGGTTTCAGGGGCAGTATCTGGACCGGGAGACGGGGCTGCATTTCAATACGTTTAGGTTTTATGATCCGGATGTGGGGCGGTTTACTACGCCGGATCCGATTGGGTTGGACGGAGAGCTTAATCTCTACCAATACGCATCAAATCCGATTGCATGGATCGATCCATGGGGATGGAAAACTTGCGGCGCTGCAAACGGAAATTCCAGACAAAATAACAAGGTAAATCATGTATACGTCATTCGTAACAAAACGACTGGGCAGGTGTACAAATATGGTATCAGCGGTGGGAAAATTTCCAAAAATGGGAAATCTTACCGAGCGCAGTCGCAGGTACGCAGACTTAACAGGGGGAGTTCTGATAAATACGAGTCCGCCATAATCAGAAAAAATGTAACACGCACCAAGGCTCTTAAAGTTGAACAAGGTAGAGTCAATGGCTACTCAGTAGCCGCTCAGCGAGCAGGTCAAACACCTTCATTTCCAAAAGTCGGGATTAATCCTGTGGGCAACTCACTGCCAAATGCGACGAGATAGAAACTCTAATGAGCAAATATTTATCAACACTCGAAATTATTCCAACTACAGACCGCCTGCAGGCTCACAGCGTTCGAGAGGCCGCCGTACTCTATATTTATCTTCTAACGACCACTTGCAAGCTTTCTACTGGTGGAGTTGCCAAAGTGGTTCTTCAGCAAGCGCCAGAGGAAGCAGAGCTGACACTTACAAATGTTTGCACCTACTCTCATCCTTTCAAGCACTTACAGGACCTGCCGACGGAAGCTACAGACGCCGTTATTCGCCAGTGCTTTATCGACGATATCAATGAGGCGCTCCTATCATTAGCAACTCTCAAAGGTTGGGATACCGACCCAATACATAAACTTCATGCAGCGATTGTCAAACGTGGCTATCAGTTTTCCGGTACTTCAGGCCGCTCACTGAAAAACCCAGCTAAAACGCTCACGGCGTCAGCCGCCTGGCGCACGGATCGATACATTAATATCGGCGTCTTGGTGCAAGGCCCCAAAAACACACCAACCGAGTTTTTTACTGCCACACGAATTGGCATATCGCTGGGACTTTTCGAATCACTGCTAGGCGCTGTTGAATGGGTGGACGATCAAACCATTCGCCTTTTCCAAGCAAACAAGCGCGACTATTGGGAAATTGATACGATCTCTAAAGAGGTGAAATTCCACTTCCCCAGAGCTGAGTCCGGTGATGCCCATGGAGAGTTTGATCTGGGTAAAATGTACGTTGATGGATGGATAGTCGAACAGAATTTTGAACAAGCCCGGCAGTGGTTGGAGCGCTCTGCTGCTCAAGGTTTCTCTCGAGCAGTCAAACTTTTGCAGCGCATGAATGACGGCGACACAAACCTCGCGGATCCGGTGATGAACAGCAAAAAATGATTCCGGGGTATATTCCTCTTGCATCCCGATTACTGGCTGCTCCTCATACACTCTGCGACCTGACAGAGCAATATTGTTACGACTAACCGCGCGTGTACCTGCGCTCACGCCACCGTTGCCTACACCGGCACAAAAGCAGTTCGAGCATGCCGCCGCCAACCTGCTCGACGGCCCGCAACCCGGCGCCGGGCTGGTGGTGCATAACAAACTGCTGACCTACCAGGACAAGCGTTACCGCTACGACGCCTTTGGCCGCATGATCGAAAAACGCAGCGCCAAACGCGGCGTGCAGCGCTTTGCCTACGACGCCGAAAGCCGGCTGATTGAAGTACGCAATGAAAACGGCAGCGTGCTCAGGATGACCTATGACCCGCTGGGCCGGCGCATTGAAAAAACCGAGCATGGCCGCGACGGCTATCCGCTGGGCGAGACCCGGTTCATGTGGGATGGCCTGCGGTTGTTGCAGGAGCATATGGACCGGGAGACGGGGCTGCATTTCAATACGTTTAGGTTTTATGATCCGGATGTGGGGCGGTTTACTACGCCGGATCCGATTGGGTTGACGGGGGGAATCAACCTCTACAAATACGCACAAAATCCCATCTCTTGGATTGACCCATGGGGACTTCTTAATCTCAACACCAACGGCGCTGCAGGTAATTTCGGTGTGTACGAAATTCGAATAGACGGTGAGCTGTACAAGTACGGCAAGGCCGATATGAACCGTGTAACAGAATCCAGCGGCAACCCGACCAGACTTCACCAACAAGTAGAAAAATTAGAACGGCTGAATCCTGGTAAAACGATTAAGGGTACCGTTCTAGAAAGCGGCATAAGCACGACCCAGGCGGCCAAGACCATCGAAACTGCCAAATTGGATGCACATTACAAAAAACTGGCGGACTGATTCCTGAAGGAAACAAAAAGAGCTATAAAGGCCCTAAATCGCTATGTGGCAAATAAGAGAGGATAAATAATGCGCAACCCATACCCTATCGCCATAAGCGGACTTTTCCCAGATCCCGCTGCTGTTTTTTATGTATCGCACCATGTTAGCCGAATTATTCGAGAACAACTCGAACGCCAGATAATAAACACCGAAGTGTTCGATAAAAAATATGGTGACAATTATTGGCTGAGCCTGAGGGACTCAAGCGTGTCTGGGCTACTGGACCTAAATGTTACAGGCCCTGAGGTATCTAAGAGAAATAAAGCAGTGAGCTACTCCTTGAGAATGCCCAGCCAACCTATCAACAAAGACCCTACAGGCTATGAAAAATACCTTGAGTACCACGAAAAAGGTGTAAAAGAGGTCTTTGATGCATTAAAAATCCAGATGTCGGAGCCAATCGATAGCATTTATAACGCTATACGTAAGGAAGTGCGAAAATTGCCTCCGGACAAACTTAAGAATCCGGAATAAACATCGACGAACTTCAACTATATCACATGAGGCAAACTTATTTAAAATCACAGATCAAATAAATACCCCGTTTAATAAACCCAGGACTAACAGCAAGGTTCTATATTGATATATGGCAGGAACCCATCCTATTGGCTCAATTAAAATCGCACGTCGCCAGATCTACGATGAGACTTTTGAATTGGAGGCGCAGCAGCGGAAATTTTCCGTTTGTTGCCAAAGACAGCCACGGCAAACCACATATATTTGAAGTGAAGCGCGGTGCTGGGAAGTTGACCCCAGACACAGGGCCTGGCAGGTAACATATCAGATATTGGGTAACACGCTAGATAGAGGTGCGCGAGCCTTATTACATTGAAGAGCAGAATTTGCGGTTTCAGGGGCAGTATCTGGACCGGGAGACGGGGCTGCATTTCAATACGTTTAGGTTTTATGATCCGGATGTGGGGTGGTTTACTACGCCGGATCCGATTGGGTTGGAAGGTGGCCTCAATCTTTACCAATACGCGCCAAACCCAATTGGATGGGCCGATCCATGGGGCTGGGCGTATGCAGGGGTGGACTTTACTGGCAGCAGTGACCTGTATCCGATAAAAGGCTCACACAGAAATATCGTGACGATCAAGATGCAAGGCTCTAGATCGCGCGACTTTACTCAAGCCTACAAAAAAGCAGGTATTCCTAGAAGCGCCAAGAAACACTATACCTGGCACCAGGTTGATGACTTCGACGCAAAATCCGGCAATACAACAATGCAGCTTGTCAGAAAATCTGCCCATGAGGCTACGTACCCACATGGCGGTTCAGTTGCACAGTATGAAAAACACTTCAAAGTTAAAGGGCGGACTTGCCTAAACAAATCCGCCACTCTCCACTCTTGAATCAAGATTCTATCAAAACTACGTTACATCCGATTCTACAAGCGTTATCAATCTTTTAATCATTCTGTTCATGTGCCTGTGGCGCAGCTCAATCGCATCCATACGAGACTTGTCAGTCGGTGCATCCGACGACTTCGGCGCTTCATACGGTTTATAAACAAGGTCGTATCGTGTACCCAGGTCTTGCAACTGGGCTTCTATGCCATCCATGGTTTTTTCTTGATTGGTCAAGCGCCCGGCTGTGTCTTTTGGTGCATCCGATTTTTTACTAACCGCATTAGCCTCAGATCCTTCGTTAATGGAAAGGATCTGGTTGACCATCAACTCTGTTTTTATTTCACTGTCTTCGAGGCGCGCGTCTATTTTTTGCTTTTCTGTTGCTGCCGGGTCTACGGTCGTGGTCGTGCCGTCCGCGTTCTTTTTTGCCGCGCCTGGCATTGCAGCTTGCGCTTCGATTCTATCGATGATGGCTTTGGAAGCCAAATGTTCCCCCACATTCAAGGGGATATTCACCAGTGAATTTACCCCCCCACTGATAAGTGAGTTGCGCGCGCTGGACGCCAGTTCAGAAGAGAGCGGCGAGAACCCATTTTTATCGTGTAGATCGTTAATATTTTGCGTGGTCTTTAAAGAATCCTTAATACCAGGTGACGCGGCTTTGGGGTTTGGCAGAGGATGGGAGCCTCCTTGTTTATTTGACCGAGGATTGGAGCCCCCTGATCCATTTGCCTGAGGATTCGGACCTCCTTGCCCATTTGGCAGAGGATTCGAACCTGGATTCGAACCTGGATTCGATCCTGGATTCGAACCTGGATTCGATCCTGGATTCGAACCTGGATTCGATCCTGGATTCGATCCTGGATTCGATCCTGGATTCGAACCTGGATTCGATCCTGGATTCGATCCTGGATTCGATCCTGGATTCGAACCTGGATTCGATCCACTTCCGGAACCTCCATGTCCACTTGACCCTCCCCCCCTGCGTCCTCCGCCAGCCTTAGTAGCGCCACTTAACTCAGAAGCACCTATTTTCTCATTACTCGCCGTGGGATATTCAATACCCCCTCCGTTACCCGCATTCGAACCATATACAATCTTCGAGGAGTCAGCCGTTTGCTGCCCATTACCCGACGTCAACGGAACTGAGTTTCCTGGCACAGTTGGCTGAGGTGATGGAGTAATTGGAGGAATATAAGTTAGATCAGTGAGTTTCATTGAGACACCTCTTTAAAATAGTCTTGAGCGCGTCCCTGCAATCTCGACTAATAGGTGGCGCCTCGTACCCATTAAGTTCCAGTGCGTAAGTAATCGTCCTTTACAAACAATAAAAAACTCTGCCCCGCTAATATTAATAACTGTATAAGCCGTGAGCCCCCTCCTTGCGCCTCGATTGCTTTTCCACACGCACAAAAAATGGGCACCCGACCCAGTCGGCGTGCCCACTTTTTCTACCTCCCCGCCCCCTTCGAGACGATACCGCTATTACGGGTTGACGCTGTCTTTGAGCGACTTGCCCGGCTTGAACGCAACGGTATTGCTGGCCTTGATTTTCACAGGCTCACCGGTTTGCGGGTTTTTGCCGGTGCGGGCGCCGCGGTGGCGTTGCAGGAAGGTGCCGAAGCCAACCAGGGTGACGCTGTCCTTGCGGTGCAGGGCGCCGGTGATTTCTTCGAGAACGGCGTTGAGGACGCGATTCGCCTGTTCTTTGGTGAGGTCCGCTTTTTCAGCGATGGCGGCTGCGAGTTCTGGTTTACGCATAAGTGAAGCCTCTTTGACGGTTTTTTGTTGTTATGTCCGTGCTGCTCTCTAATGGAGCAGCGCCCAAGGCGCCGCAGGCTCTACTCTGCGGCAGACGGGAGTGAGGATGGCATGCCCTCGGACGCCGCGCCAGTCTCGTGGCGACCTTTCTAGGGTGAAAAATAGGGTTATTCCGACAGAACGACCGGTATTTACGCCAGCAGCGGCGGAAGTTCTTTGTTCAACGCCAGTTTTTCCATCACGGCGCTGCCGGTCAGCGCGTAGCCCAGCAGGCGGCCGCTGGCATCGCGGCACAGGGCCTTGATGTCGGCGCCCTGCCCTTCGACGCTCCATACGCCTTCGGTGCCCCGTGGCGGTGGCGAAACCACCAGCGGGCAGACCGGGGTTTTCACGGTGACCGGCATCGGCCCGTAGCTGACGGCCGTGGCGTTGCCCGCCAGCGTCTGGGCCAAGGCGCGGGCGCAGCTCATCAGCGGCATGACGTACAGCAGGTTCAGGCCATCGACCTCGGCGCAGTCGCCCAGGGCATAGATGTTGGCGTGGGAGGTCTTGAGGTGGCGGTCGACCACGATCCCACGGTTGACCTGCAAGCCGGCAGCCGCGGCCAGGTCGACACGCGGGCGCAGGCCGATGGCCGAGACCACCAGGTCGCACTGGATCACTTCACCGTCCGACAGGTGCGCTTCCAGACCTTCGGCGCTGCGTTGCAGGCGGTTGAGCACCGGGCCCAGGTGGAAGCGCGCCCCAAGGCCTTCCAGCCCGGCTTGTACCGCTGCGGCCGCCGCTGGGTGCAGCAGGGTCGGCATGACTTGCTCGCACGGTGCCACCAGGTCGATTTCGTAGCCGCCGAGGATCAGGTCGTTGGCGAATTCGCAGCCGATCAGGCCGGCGCCAAGCAGCAGCACGCGGCGTTTACCGACGGCTGCCGCGCGAAAGCGGGCGTAGTCTTCAAGATCGTTGATCGGGAAAATCAGCTCCGCGGCGTCGCCTTCGACCGGCACGCGCACGGTTTCCGCGCCCCAGGCCAGGACCAGGTCACGGTAAGTCACCGCTTCTTCGCCGATCCACAAGCGCTTGTGGCCCGGGTCAATACCGGTGATACGGGTATGAGTGCGTACCTCGGCCTTGAGTTGCTCGGCCATGGCACCGGGTTCAGCCATGCTCAGGCCATCGGCTTCCTTGTTCTTGGCAAAGCCGGTGGAGAGCATGGGCTTGGAGTAGGAGCGCCCATCATCCGCGGTGATCAGCAACAACGGGGTATCGCTGTCGAGCTTGCGAAACTCGCGGGCCACGTTGTAACCGGCGAGCCCTGTGCCGATGATCACGACAGGTGCGTTCATTCCTTTCTCCTTGTAGTACGTTTCTTAAATTCGCGATTACGCGATTTCAATCATTTCGAAATCCACTTTGCCCACGCCGCAGTCCGGGCACAGCCAGTCTTCCGGAACGTCCTGCCACAGGGTACCCGGAGCGATTCCGTCGTCCGGCCAGCCGTCTTTCTCGTCATAGATCAGGCCGCAGACTATGCATTGCCACTTCTTCATTTACTTGCTTCCTCAGGGTCCAGGCAGGTTGGCCGACGGTCGATAGATCCCGCGTTGCCGTGCGGCTCAGCGCGTTTTGTACTGATCGGGGCCTGCAGATGCAAGTACGATCGACACAAGGCACCGGTTCAGCCCGGCAAAAGAGCCGGACGCCATGGTAAGCTCGCCGCCTCTTTTGCTGCCAATATTGACGCACCGTGCCGCACTCAATCGCCCTTCCCGATGCTTGCCAATGGCTGACCCAGAGCCTTCTGAGCCCCCTGCCCGCGCCGTTGACCCTTGACTGGCTGTTCGACGAGGGCTCGCTGACGCGGCGCCTGACGGGGCTGTCCAGCGACAGTTTCAGCGTGACGCCGCTGTGCGAAGGCTGGCAGCCGTTGCGCGACGATGAGTGCGCGGCGCTTGACCTGCCCCAGGCCAGCATCGGTTGGGTGCGCGAGGTGTATTTGCGCGGGCATGACCAGCCGTGGGTGTTTGCCCGCAGCGTGGCGTCGCGCAGTGCGTTGCAAGGCGACGGGTTGCATATGGACGAGCTGGGGAGCCGCTCCCTGGGCGAGCTGCTGTTCTGCGACCGCGCCTTCACGCGCCGGGCGATCGAGGTCTGCCATTACCCGCGCCCATGGCTGCCCCCCGCGGATCAGCTCGACGGGCTGTGGGCGCGCCGCTCGCGGTTCGATCGCGGGGCGCTGAGCGTGCTGGTCGCCGAAATCTTCCTGCCGAGCCTGTGGCACGCGGTGCATGACCACCCGGAGAACCGCTGATGTATCAACGCCTGCTCAAATCCTTGAACCGTCTGAACCCCAGGGCCTGGGATTTCATTCAGTTGACGCGCATGGACAAACCCATCGGCATCTACCTGCTGCTGTGGCCGACGCTGTGGGCGCTGTGGATCGCCGGCAAGGGCTCGCCGTCCTTGATCAATATCCTGATTTTCGTGCTCGGCGTGGTGCTCACTCGCGCCGGCGGCTGCGTGATCAACGACTGGGCCGACCGCAAGGTCGACGGCCACGTGAAGCGCACCGAGCAACGCCCACTGGTCAGCGGCAAGATCAGCTCGAAAGAGGCGCTGGTGTTTTTCGCGCTGCTGATGGGCATCAGCTTCCTGCTGGTGCTGCTGACCAACGCGACGACCATCCTGCTGTCCCTCGGCGGCCTGGCGCTGGCGGCGAGCTATCCGTTCATGAAGCGCTACACCTATTACCCGCAAGTGGTGCTGGGCGCGGCGTTTTCCTGGGGCATGCCGATGGCGTTCACCGCCGAAACCGGCAACCTGCCTGCCGCCGCGTGGCTGCTGTACATCGCCAATGTGCTGTGGACGGTGGGCTACGACACCTATTACGCCATGACCGACCGCGACGACGATTTGAAGATCGGCGTGAAGTCCACCGCCATCCTGTTTGGCGACGCCGACCGGGCGATCATTCTGACCCTGCAAGGCCTGGCGCTGGCGTGCCTGTTGCTGGCCGGCGCGCGGTTCGAGCTGGGCGGCTGGTTCCACCTGGGGTTGCTGGCGGCGGCGGGCTGTTTTGCCTGGGAATTCTGGTACACCCGGGACAGGGACCGGATGAAGTGCTTCAAGGCGTTTTTGCACAACCACTGGGCCGGGTTGGCGATCTTTGTCGGGATTGTCGCGGATTACGGGTTTCGATGAGGGGCCAGGCCCCTCATCGCGAGGGCCCAACTAAGGCTTGGCGACTTTCCAGGCCCCGTCCATCTTGCCTTCACCGGTCATGTCGCCGGCCTTCTTGTCCATGACGAAGGTGTAGAGCGGCTTGCCGCTGTAGGCCCACTGACTCTTCTGGTCGTCACGGGTGATCACGGTCCATTTGCCCATGGGCTTGTCGGTGGACGCCGCCGTCAATGGCGGCCAGTTGGCGGCGCACTTATCGTTGCACATGGATTTGCCATTGGCGTCCTTGGCGAAGGTATAGAGCGTCATGCCGTTGTGATCGACCAGTATCCCGTCTTTGGTCGTCGCGGGGTCCGCCGCGAATGCCAGGGTCGGCAGCGTCAACGCCGCCGTGACCAGCAGGGCTTTCCAGGAAAAAGTACTGTAAGTCATCGGAACCTTCCTTTTGTGGTTGTCAGGATTCGGACCCAAAGCGTAGTCCACGCAGGCGGGAATTGCGCGAGCAGCTAAATTACTGTCACACGACTGCAATAATTCCGTTATCTAATGCGGCGCAAGACAGTTAAATGACAAGAGGATTTTAGGCATGGTTGGCAGGAGCATTCTGATCGTCGACGACGAAGCGCCCATTCGCGAGATGATCGCCGTCGCGTTGGAAATGGCCGGCTATGACTGCCTGGAAGCGGAGAACTCGCAGCAGGCCCATGCCATTATCGTCGACCGCAAACCGGACCTGATTCTGCTCGACTGGATGCTGCCCGGCACCTCCGGCATCGAACTGGCGCGGCGCCTCAAGCGTGACGAGCTGACCGGCGACATCCCGATCATCATGCTCACGGCCAAGGGCGAAGAAGACAACAAGATCCAGGGCCTGGAAGTCGGCGCCGATGACTACATCACCAAGCCGTTTTCCCCACGGGAACTGGTCGCACGCCTGAAAGCCGTACTGCGCCGCGCCGGCCCGACCGATGGCGAAGCACCGATCGAAGTCGGCGGCCTGTTGCTGGACCCGATCAGCCACCGCGTGACCATCGACGGCAAGCCCGCCGAGATGGGCCCGACCGAATACCGTCTGCTGCAGTTCTTCATGACCCACCAGGAACGCGCCTACACCCGCGGCCAGTTGCTGGACCAAGTGTGGGGCGGCAATGTGTATGTGGAAGAGCGCACCGTGGACGTGCATATCCGTCGCCTGCGCAAAGCCCTGGGCGATGCCTACGAGAATCTGGTACAAACCGTGCGCGGCACCGGCTATCGGTTTTCCACCAAGGGCTGAGCCAGCCGGTTTCTGAACGCAAGAGCCTGACTTAACAGCTGACAAGGACGCATGTTCAAGTGAACCAAAACTGGCATGGCACGCTGATCCGCCACCTGCTGCTGTTGATCACCGGCTGCTTGCTGGTAGGCCTGATCAGCGGCCAATACGGCTGGAGCCTGGCCGTCGGCATTGGTCTGTACCTGGGCTGGACCCTCAAGCAATTGCTGCGCCTGCATGAATGGCTGCGCCAACACAAACCCGATGAAGCGCCACCCGACGGCTACGGCCTGTGGGGCGAGGTGTTCGACAGCATCTACCACCTGCAACGCCGCGACCAACGGGTACGCGGGCGCCTGCAAGCGGTGATCGACCGGGTGCAGGAGTCCACCGCCGCGCTGAAAGACGCAGTGATCATGCTCGACAGCGACGGCAACCTCGAATGGTGGAACCGCGCCGCCGAAACCCTGCTGGGCCTCAAGACGCCCCAGGACAGCGGCCAACCGGTGACCAACCTGGTCCGCCACCCGCGCTTCAAGGAATACTTCGAGCAGGAAAACTACGAAGAAGCCCTGGAAATTCCCTCGCCCACCAACGACCGCGTACGCATCCAGCTGTACCTGACGCGCTACGGCAACAACGAACACTTGATGCTGGTGCGCGACGTAACCCGCATCCACCAGTTGGAACAGATGCGCAAGGACTTCGTCGCCAACGTCTCCCACGAGCTGCGCACCCCGTTAACGGTGATCTGCGGCTACCTGGAGACGCTGCTGGACAACGTCGACGAGATCAACCCGCGCTGGAGCCGCGCCCTGCAGCAGATGCAGCAGCAAGGCTCGCGCATGCAAACCCTGCTCAATGACCTGCTGTTGCTGGCCAAGCTGGAGGCGACCGATTACCCGTCGGATAACCACCCGGTGGCAGTGCAAAGCCTGTTGCAGACCATCAAGAACGACGCCCAGGCCCTCTCCGGCCAACGCGGGCAACAGATCACCCTGGAAGCCGACCCGTCGGTACTGCTCAAAGGCAGCGAAGGCGAATTGCGCAGCGCGTTTTCCAACCTGGTGTTCAACGCCGTGAAGTACACACCGGACAAGGGCAATATCCGCATCCGCTGGTGGGCCGACGCCCAGGGCGCGCACCTGAGCGTGCAAGACTCCGGCATCGGCATCGACGCCAAGCACCTGCCGCGCCTGACCGAGCGCTTCTACCGCGTCGACTCCAGCCGCAACTCCAACACCGGCGGCACCGGGCTGGGCCTGGCGATCGTCAAGCACGTGCTGCTGCGCCACCGCGCACGCCTGGAAATCAGCAGTGTGCTCGGCCACGGCAGCACCTTTACCTGCCATTTTCCGCCGCCCCAGGTAACCCGTTCGCGGATGGTCGTGAATGATGAATAACCCGGACACAATACAAACCTGAATGTGGGAGCAAGCCCCCTCCCACATTTGGAATTGCATTGTTCCAAAGCAGGTATTCCTGGCTCCACCAGGCAGCAACCACTAGGCAAGCGCCGCGCCAGCCGCTACATTGGCCGACTTGTGTCTGCCTTTCAGGCGCTCCTGTCACCCCTATTGAACATACGGAACCCGCAAAACCCCATCATGGACCCTTCCCCAGGTATCACCCTCGCCACACTCTTCGCCGATTTCGGCATGATTCTTTTTGCACTGATCCTGGTACTGCTCAACGCGTTCTTCGTTGCGGCGGAGTTTGCCATGGTCAAACTGCGCTCCACGCGGGTCGAGGCCATCGCCCACACCAACGGTTGGCGCGGGCAGATCCTGCGCACCGTCCACCGCCAGCTCGACGCCTACCTGTCGGCCTGCCAGCTGGGTATCACCCTCGCCTCCCTGGGCCTGGGCTGGGTCGGCGAGCCGGCGTTTGCGCATATCCTCGAGCCGCTGCTGGGCGCCGCTGGCGTCGAGTCGCCGGAAGTGATCAAAGGCGTGTCGTTCTTTTCCGCCTTCTTCCTGATTTCCTACCTGCACATCGTGGTCGGTGAACTGGCGCCCAAGTCCTGGGCCATTCGCAAGCCGGAACTGCTGTCGCTGTGGACGGCCGTGCCGCTGTACCTGTTCTACTGGGCCATGTACCCGGCAATCTACCTGCTCAACGCCAGCGCCAATGCCATCCTGCGGATCGCCGGGCAAGGCGAACCCGGCCCGCACCATGAGCACCAGTACAGCCGCGAAGAACTCAAGCTGATCCTGCACTCCAGCCGTGGCCAGGACCCCAGCGACCAAGGCATGCGCGTCTTGGCCTCGGCCGTGGAAATGGGCGAACTGGAAGTGGTCGACTGGGCCAACTCGCGGGAAGACCTGGTGACCCTGGACTTCAACGCCCCGCTCAAGGAAATCCTCGCGCTGTTCCGTCGCCACAAATTCAGCCGTTACCCGGTGTATGACGCGCAGCGCAACGAGTTTGTCGGCCTGCTGCACATCAAAGACCTGCTGCTGGAACTGGCGAACCTGGACCATCTCCCCGAGTCGTTCAACCTGGCCGAACTGACCCGCCCGCTGGAGCGCGTGTCGCGGCACATGCCGCTGTCGCAGTTGCTGGAGCAGTTCCGCAAAGGCGGCGCGCACTTCGCCCTGGTGGAAGAGGCCGACGGCAAGGTCATCGGCTACCTGACCATGGAAGACGTGCTCGAAGTGCTGGTGGGCGATATCCAGGACGAACACCGCAAGGCCGAGCGCGGCATCCTCGCCTACCAGCCGGGCAAACTGCTGGTACGCGGCGATACGCCGCTGTTCAAGGTGGAACGCCTGCTTGGCGTCGACCTCGACCACATCGAAGCGGAAACCCTGGCCGGGCTGGTCTACGACACCCTCAAGCGGGTGCCGGAAGAGGAAGAAGTTCTCGAGGTTGAAGGCCTGCGGATCATCATCAAGAAGATGAAAGGGCCGAAAATCGTGCTGGCCAAGGTCCTGCTGCTGGACTGACCGTCAATTGCCCAAGGCAAAATTGGGCAATACCCCCACGGGCTGGTTGAACTCATACGGGATCGATACCAGCCCCGCCTCGGTCCGCTGCTGCACCACAAAGTGCAGGTGCGGCCCGCTGCTGTTGCCGGTGTTGCCCGACAACCCCAGCGCACTGCCCACCGCCACTCGCTGCCCCGGCCTGACGCTGACCGACCCTTGCTTGAGGTGCAGGTACACGCCCTGGGTGCCGTCATCGTGCAGCACCCGCACGAAATTCCCTGACGCATCGTTGCCGCGCCCGGCCTGGTCATTCTCGATCTTCACCACCCTGCCGCTGCGCGCCGCAATGATCGGCGTGCCTTCGGGCATGGCAATGTCCATGGCGTAGCGGCTTTTGGCGTCGGTATGGCTGAAGCTGCCGTTGGGGCCTTGGCTCAGGCGAAACGGCCCGCCGCGCCAGGGCAAGGGATAGCGGTAAGCCTGCTGGGGATAACCGGGCCTTGGCCGGTCGAGCACCGGCCGTTGCACGCGCACGGCCCCCCGCTCCCGGATCACAAACGCCTGGGCGCCGGGGGTTTGCCGGTCGCTGAAAAACACCTCGCCATTGGCGTCGGTGGATTTGTAGAGGGTCATGGCCGGGGTCGACGTGGCGACCGTGGCCAATACGCAGAGCAGCAGTAGGCGAATGAGCATGACGCGAACCTGCCGGGGGGACTGAATGGCAGGCTAGCAAGGCTTGATGACAAGACCGTGTGAGATTTACCCGATACTGAAAACAACGAACTTCACATGTAGGAGCGGGCTTGCTCGCGATTGCGGTAGTTCAGCCAACGAAGATGTTGAATGAAAGACCATCGGGAGCACGCCCCCTTCCACAGGGGACAGGTGGCGTTCTGTGAATCAGGCACCCGGCACAAAATGCTTCTGCGCCGTACCCCGCGCGATCAGCCGCGAGATGTAGTCCAGTTTCTGCGCATCCTGGTCGATAAAGCGGAAGGTCAGTTGCAGCCAGTCGCTGTCGGGCTTGGGCTCGAAGGCGACGACGGCGTGCAGGTAGCCGTTGAGGCGTGCGACTTCGGCGTTGTCGCCTTGCTCAAGGTCGAGCACCGCGCTTTCCAGTACCTGAGGCAGGACCTCACCGCGACGGACCACCAGCAACGCTTCCTTGATGCTCAGGCCCTTGATCACGCATTGCTGGGTGCCGCTGGACAGCCGCAACTGACCCTGCCCGCGACCACTGGCGGGCGCAGCGGCGGCAGCCGCCTTCACGGGCGGGCTGTTGAGCAGGCCTTTGCTCGGTGCAGCCGCCGCGACAGGAGCGACCTTGACCGCTTCGGGCTTGCCACCGGTCAGGGCGCTCAGGGAGTCGTTGCCGAACGCTGAGTTCATCTTGGTCGGTGCGCTGGCGACCAGGGCGTCGAGGCGCCCGACCTTGTGCAGAGCGTGCTTGACCTTGGTCAACAGCTGTTCGTTGGTGAACGGTTTGCTGACGTAGCCGGAAACCCCGGCCTGGATCGCCTGCACCACGTTCTCTTTGTCGCCGCGGCTGGTCACCATCACGAACGGCATGGCTTTGAGCTGCGGTTGCTCACGGCACCAGGTCAACAGCTCCAGGCCGGACATCTCGGGCATTTCCCAGTCGCACAACACCAGATCGAAGGTTTCGCGCATCAGGATGGCCTGGGCCTTTTTGCCGTTCACCGCATCTTCAATCTTGATCCCGGGGAAGTAATTGCGCAGGCACTTCTTCACCAGGTCGCGAATAAACGAGGCGTCATCCACCACCAATACACTGACTTTACTCATCGACCCTTTATCCTATAAAAACGCGGCACGCAGAACGCCTGACTGATGGCATTTTGCCAAAACTCTGTAGTTGTGTTGGGACTTTCTTTCACCCCACGCACAAAAAAATCAGCGCCCACAAACGAAAACGCCCGACCAAAGGCCGGGCGTTAATATCTCGGGCAACCTTACTTATCGTCAGATTCGCCCGGAACATTAGGGATTTGATCGGTAGATCCTTCAACTTCGGCTTTCATGCGCTTGAGGCCCATGTGCCGCACGTCGGTGCCACGCACCAGATAGATCACCAACTCCGAGATATTGCGCGCGTGGTCGCCGATCCGCTCCAGCGAACGCAGCACCCAGATAATGCTCAAGACCCGCGTGATAGAGCGCGGGTCTTCCATCATGTAGGTGGCCAGCTCGCGCAGGGCGGTCTTGTACTCACGGTCGATGATCTTGTCGTACTGGGCCACCGACAACGCCAGTTCGGCGTCGAAACGGGCAAACGCGTCCAGGGCATCGCGCACCATGTTGCGCACCTGGTCACCGATATGCCGCACTTCCACATAACCGCGCGGCGCTTCGCCTTCTTCGCACAGTTGGATGGCGCGGCGGGCGATCTTGGTGGATTCATCGCCGATACGCTCAAGGTCGATCACCGACTTGGAAATACTGATGATCAAGCGCAGGTCGGAAGCCGCCGGCTGGCGACGGGCGAGAATGCGCAGGCATTCTTCGTCGATATTGCGTTCCATCTGGTTGATCTGGTCATCGATCTCGCGCACTTGCTGGGCCAGGCCCGAGTCGGCCTCGATCAGCGCGGTGACCGCATCGTTGACTTGCTTCTCCACCAGCCCGCCCATCGCCAGGAGGTGGCTGCGCACTTCCTCAAGCTCGGCGTTGAACTGCGCGGAGATGTGGTGGGTAAGGCCTTCTTTGCTAATCATGTTGGCGTCCTTGGAGCGTCCGGAAAGGTGCGGAGAACCGCAGCGTCAATGCAATCTGAACCACAGCTTCCTAGCCGTAGCGACCGGTGATGTAGTCTTCGGTCTGTTTCTTCGCCGGATTGGTGAACAGGGTATCGGTATCGCCGAACTCCACCAGCTTGCCCATGTACATGAACGCGGTGTAGTCGGAAACCCGCGCCGCCTGTTGCATGTTGTGAGTCACGATAACGATGGTGAACTTGGACTTGAGCTCGTAGATCAGTTCTTCGACTTTCAACGTCGAGATCGGGTCGAGTGCCGAGCAAGGTTCATCGAGCAGCAGCACTTCCGGTTCCACGGCGATGGTACGCGCGATCACCAGGCGTTGTTGCTGGCCGCCGGACAGGCCGAGTGCGGAGTCGTGCAGGCGGTCCTTGACCTCGTCCCACAGCGCGGCGCCTTTAAGCGCCCATTCGACCGCTTCGTCGAGGATGCGCTTCTTGTTGATGCCCTGGATGCGCAAGCCGTAGACCACGTTTTCGTAGATGGTCTTGGGGAACGGGTTGGGCTTCTGGAACACCATGCCCACCCGGCGACGCAGCTCGGCCACGTCTTCACCCTTGCGGTAGATGTTGCTGCCGTAGAGGTTGATCGCACCGTCCACGCGGCAACCGTCGACCAGGTCGTTCATGCGGTTGAAGGTGCGCAGCAGCGTGGACTTGCCGCAGCCCGACGGGCCGATGAAGGCGGTCACGCGCTGCTTGGGGATGTTCATGCTGACGTCGAACAGCGCCTGTTTGTCGCCGTAGTACAGGCTCAGGCCCGGCACTTCGATGGCCACGGTTTCCTGGGCCAGGCTCAGGCTCTGCTTGTCACGACCCAGGGCAGACATGTTGATGCCATGGGAATGGGTTTCTTGTTGCATGGGATGCTCCCTGTGCTACCAATTCGTGTTGTTGAACCGCCGGGGACGGTTTACTCAAATTCTGCGTATATCGTGGTCTAGTGTGGGAGGGGGCTTGCCCCCGATAGCAGTGTGTCAGCCAGCATATGTGTTTCTGATACGCCGCTATCGGGGGCAAGCCCCCTCCCACATTTAGTCCGCGTTTACTTCAATTAACTGTCCAGCGCCTTGTACTTCTCGCGCAGGTGGTTACGGATCCACACCGCCGACAAGTTGAGCGTGGCGATCACCAGCACCAGCAACAGCGCGGTGGCATATACCAGCGGCCTTGCGGCCTCGACGTTGGGGCTCTGGAAGCCGACGTCATAAATATGGAAGCCCAGGTGCATGATCTTCTGGTCAAGGTGCAAGTAAGGGTAGTTGCCGTCCAGCGGCAGCGACGGGGCCAGCTTGACCACGCCCACCAGCATCAGCGGCGCTACTTCACCGGCGGCACGCGCCACGGCGAGGATCATGCCGGTCATCATCGCCGGGCTGGCCATCGGCAGCACGATCTTCCACAGCGTTTCCGCCTTGGTCGCGCCGAGTGCCAGCGAGCCTTCGCGCACAGTGCGAGGAATCCGCGCCAGGCCTTCCTCGGTAGCCACGATCACCACCGGCACCGCCAGCAGCGCCAGGGTCAGCGACGCCCACAACAGGCCCGGCGTACCGAAGGTCGGGGCCGGCAGGGCTTCGGCGAAGAACAGGCGGTCAACCGAGCCACCCAATACATACACGAAGAAGCCCAGGCCGAACACGCCGTAAACGATGGCCGGTACGCCCGCCAGGTTGTTCACGGCAATGCGGATGATCCGCGTCAGGGCGTTCTGCTTGGCGTATTCACGCAGGTACACCGCCGCCAGCACGCCGAACGGGGTCACGATCATCGCCATGATCAGGGTCATCATCACGGTGCCGAAGATGGCCGGGAAGATCCCGCCTTCGGTGTTGGCTTCCCGTGGGTCGTCGCTGAGGAATTCCCAGACCTTACTGAAGTAGAAGCCGATCTTGGTCATCGTGCCCATGGCGTTCGGCTGATAGGCGTGGACCACTTTGCCGATGCCGATTTCGACTTCCTTGCCGTTCGCATCGCGGGCAGTCAAGGCGTCGCGGTTGAATTGGGCGTGCAGGTCGGCCAGGCGCGCTTCGATGTCCTGGTAACGGGCATTCAGTTCGGCGCGGCCCGAGTCCATGTCGGCCTGGGCGGCGGCGTCGAGCTTGCCTTCCAGTTCCAGCTTGCGACCGTGCAGACGGATACGTTCAAGACCGGCGTTGATCGCGCCGATGTCGGACTTCTCAAGGGTCTTGAGCTGGGTCGCCAGCTTGTTCACGCGGTCGACCCGAGCCTGCAGCTCCGGCCACGCGGCCTGGCCTTCGGCGATGACCTTGCCATCCTGCTTGACGTTGACCAGGGTGCCGTAGAAGTTGCCCCACTCACGGCGCTCGATGGTCATCAATTCCAGCGGTTTGGTCTGGTTCTTCAGCCATTCGCCGACGATCCATGTGAAGTCGTTGCCGTTCAGATCGCGGTTACCGACTTTGATCAACTCGCGGGTCATGAATTCCGGGCCCACGTCGGGCACGGGCAGGCCAGCGCTTTTCAGGCGCTCGCGCGGCACTTCTTCTTTCTGTACCACTTCGCCGATGACGATATGGTTTTCTTGGCCCGGGACATCGTAGTTGGCCTGGATCAGGTCAGCCGGCCAGAAGTGGCCCAAACCACGCACCGCAATCACAGCCAGCAAACCAAGGGTCATGATGACCGCGATGGACACCGCGCCACCGCTGATCCAGACGCCGGGGGCGCCGCTCTTGAACCATCCATTCAGGGAGTTCTGTTTCACAGACTTCTACCTTTCTTAAAGCGACGAGTATTTCTTGCGCAGACGCTGACGAATCAGCTCGGCGAGGGTGTTCATGATGAAGGTGAACAACAGCAGCACCAGCGCCGAGAGGAACAGCACGCGGTAGTGACTGCCGCCCACTTCCGACTCGGGCATTTCCACCGCGACGTTGGCCGCCAGGGTGCGCAGGCCTTCGAACAGGTTCATCTCCATCACCGGGGTGTTACCGGTGGCCATCAGCACGATCATGGTCTCGCCCACGGCGCGCCCCATGCCGATCATCAGCGCCGAGAAAATCCCCGGGCTGGCGGTCAGGATGACCACGCGGGTCATGGTCTGCCACGGCGTGGCGCCCAGGGCCAAAGAGCCCAGGGTCAGGCCGCGCGGCACGCTGAACACGGCGTCTTCGGCGATGGAGTAGATGTTCGGGATCACCGCGAACCCCATCGCCAGGCCGACGACCAGGGCGTTGCGCTGGTCATAGGTGATGCCCAGGTCATGGGAGATCCACATCCGCATGTCGCCGCCGAAGAACCAGGTTTCCAGGTACGGGCTCATGTACAGCGAGAGCCAGCCCACAAACAGGATCACCGGGATCAGGATCGCGCTTTCCCAGCCATCGGGAACCCGCAGGCGAATGGACTCAGGCAGGCGGCTGAAGATAAAACCGGCCACCAGGATGCCAATCGGCACCAGCATCAACAGGCTGAAAATCCCCGGTAGATGCCCTTCGACATACGGCGCGAGGAACAGGCCGGCGAAGAAGCCGAGGATCACCGTCGGCATCGCTTCCATCAGCTCGATCACCGGCTTGACCTTGCGGCGCAGGCCCGGCGCCATGAAGTACGCAGTGTAGATCGCTGCGGCAACAGCCAGCGGCGCGGCCAGCAACATGGCGTAGAACGCGGCCTTCAGCGTACCGAAGGTCAGCGGCGCGAGGCTCATCTTGGGTTCGAAATCGGTGTTGGCGGCGGTCGATTGCCAGACGTATTTAGGCTCGTCGTAGTTTTCGTACCAGACCTTGCTCCACAGCGCGCTCCACGACACTTCCGGGTGCGGGTTGTCCAGCAGCAACGGTTGCAGCTTGCCGCCGGCTTCGACGATCACACGGTTGGCCCGTGGCGACAGGCCGAACACGCCCTGGCCATCGACCACCGGGTCCACCAGCAGGGTGCGGTGGGCGGTGCTGTGGAACACGCCGAACTTGCCGGAAGCGTCGAGGGCGGTGAAGCCTTTGCGACGTTCTTCGGCGGTGATTTCAACGATGGGCGCAGTGCCCATCTCGAAGGTGCGGATCTGCTTCAGGCGCTGTTCGCCATCCGGGTCACGGGCCATGAACCACTGGGCCAGGCCGCCCTTGGAGTTACCGACGATCAGCGAGATACCACCCACCAGTTGGGTGCTGGCGGTGATTTCGGCGTCGCCGTCTTCCAGCAGTTTATAGCGACCGTTGAGGCTCTTGTCGCGCAGGCTGAACACATCGGCCAGGGCACGGCCGTTGATCACGTACAGCCATTGCTGGCGTGGGTCGATGAAGATCGCCTTCACCGGCTCGGTCATCTGCGGCAGCTCGATACGCTTCTGCTCGCTGGTGACTTCGCCGGTCATCATGTTTTCTTCACGGCTCAGGGACAGCACGTTCAAGTGCGAACCGGCCGAACCGGCCACCACCAACGAGGTGTCGGTGACGTTCAGCGCGACATGTTCCAGCGGGCGACCGGCGTCATCCAGCACGATCGGCGTTTCGCCGTAAGGGTATTCGATGGCCGGGCTGATGGTCTTCTTGCCGTCCGGGTAGGACACCTTGTAGGTGTGGCGGAACACCAGGGACTGGCCATTGGACAAACCGAGGATCACCAGCGGGCTGCCCGGCTGGTCTTTACCAATCGACACGACGCTGACGCCGGCCGCCAGCGGCAGGTCGATGCGCTTGAGTTCGGCGCCGGTGCTCACGTCGAAGAACAGCGCCTGGCCTTTGTCGGAAACCCGCATGGCGACTTGGTTCTGTTCTTCCAGCGAGATCATCAACGGCTTGCCCGCGTCTTGTATCCACGCCGGTGTCAGCGCGGCTTCCTTGGTCAACGAGGCGCCCTGGAACAAGGGCGCGACCACGTAGGCCAGGAAGAAGAAGATCAGAGTGATAGCGCCGAGGACGGCGAGGCCGCCGATCAGCACGTACCAACGGGTCAGGCGATCCTTGAGCGCGCGAATGCGGCGCTTGCGTTGCAACTCAGGCGTATTGAAGTCAATACGCTTGGGGGGAGAAGTCGTCGTCATAGTGGAATTGGCCAGATCATTCATGCGCACACCCTAGCGGTCCTGTATGACAGAAAGATGACAATGCAGTGACGCAAGAAATCCGCCGCATGGCAGAGCCGGCAGCGGACTAAAAATTAGGAGTTTCTGTAGGAGCGAGCTTGCTCGCGAAGAGCGTTAACGATAACGCGCTGCTTCTGAATAAACGCAGTGCTCTATCATCTTTCGCGAGCAAGCCCGCTCCTACAGAACGGCCGGTTTTACCCGGCCCAGCAACTTAGTTGCCTTCTTTCAGACCCAGGTCAGCCAGTGCCTTGGCGGCAACTTTGGCTGGCAGTGGGATGTAGCCGTCCTTGACCACAACTTCCTGGCCCTGCTTGGACAGAACCAGCTTCACGAACTCGGCTTCCAGCGGCGCCAGCGGCTTGTTCGGGGCTTTGTTGACGTAAACGTAGAGGAAACGCGACAGCGGGTATTTGCCGTTCAGGGCGTTTTCTTCGCTGTCTTCGATGAAGTCAGTGCTGCCTTTCTTGGCCAGGGCCACGGTCTTCACGCTGGCGGTCTTGTAGCCGATGCCCGAGTAACCGATGCCGTTCAGCGAGGAGCTGATCGACTGCACGACCGAAGCCGAGCCTGGTTGTTCGTTCACGTTAGGCTTGTAGTCGCCTTTGCACAGGGCTTCTTCTTTGAAGTAGCCGTAGGTGCCGGATACCGAGTTACGACCGAACAGTTGCACTGGCTTGTTGGCCAGGTCGCCGGTCACACCCAGGTCGCCCCAGGTTTTGACGTCGGCTTTGGCACCGCACAGGCGAGTCGAGGAGAAGATCGCGTCGACTTGTTCCATGGTCAGGTGCTTGATCGGGTTGTCCTTGTGCACGAACACGGCCAGGGCATCCACGGCAACCGGGATAGCGGTTGGCTTGTAGCCGTACTTCTGCTCGAAGGCCGCCAGTTCGGTGTCCTTCATCTTGCGGCTCATCGGGCCCAGGTTGGAGGTGCCTTCAGTCAGCGCAGGTGGCGCAGTGGCAGAACCAGCAGCTTGAATCTGGATGTTGACGTTCGGGTATTCCTTTTTGTAACCCTCGGCCCACAGGGTCATCAGGTTAGCCAGGGTATCGGAACCGACGCTGGACAAGTTGCCCGACACACCAGTGGTCTTCACGTAAGCCGGAATAGCCGGGTCAACACCAGCGGCCACCGCGTGGGCAGTCGCAACGCCAGCAGCGACAAAAGTCATTGCCGCCATCAAACGCTTCAGTTTCATGCCTTACTCCTAGCAGATAGGGATAGTTGGATCGGGGCCAAGTATTGATAGGCCGTGTGAACACTCTATGTCTGGAATATGACAATTAGATGAAAGGCCAGTATTGGGGGAAAAAGCGGCCAGAAGCGGCAAGTGCCGAAAAAACGGGGGTGGCGAGGACGTCGAGGCGGTTGAAACGATGATTCGGAAACACTCTGTAATTTATGATCGCTCCTACGCAACTGCGTAGGAACGATCTTCAGATAGCTGATTACCTGCCGCGCTTCCACAGATACCCACCCACCCCCATCCCCATCACGCACAGGACGGCAACGTAGTAGGCCGGGCCCATCGGGCTTTCTTTCATCAGCAGCGACACCGCCAACGGCGTCAGCCCGCCGAACACGGCGTAGGCCACGTTGTAGGAGAACGACAACCCGCTGAAGCGCACCACCGGTGGGAAGGCTTTCACCATCACGTAGGGCACCACGCCGATGGTGCCGACAAACAGGCCGGTCAGGGCGTACAGCGGGAACAGCCAGTCAGGGTGGTCCAGCAGGCTGTGATACAGCGTCCAGGAGGTCGCCAGCAACAGTGCGCAACCGACCACCAGTATGCGGCCGGCACCGAAGCGGTCGGCCAGGGCGCCGGAGGCAATGCAGCCCAGGCTCAGGGTCACGATGGCCAGGCTGTTGGCTTGCAGCGCAACGGTCGGGCTGAAGTGGTAGAGGGTCTGCAGCACGGTCGGGGTCATCAGGATGACGACTACCACGCCGGCCGACAGCAGCCAGGTCAGCAGCATCGACAGCACGATGGCGCCACGGTGGTCGCGCAGCACCGCGCGCAGCGGCAGTTCGGCGGCCAGAGCCTTGCGTTGCTGCATCTCGGCGAAGATCGGCGTTTCATGCAGCCAGCGGCGCAAGTACACCGACAGCAAGCCGAACACACCGCCGAGCAGGAACGGGATACGCCAGGCGTAATCGGAGACCTGCTCCGGGCTGTAGAGCGTGTTGATGGCGGTGGCCACCAGCGAACCCAACAGGATGCCGGCGGTGAGGCCGCTGGTCAGGGTGCCGCAGGCGTAGCCGATGTGGCGTGGCGGCACGTGTTCGGAGACGAACACCCAGGCGCCCGGGACTTCGCCGCCGATCGCCGCGCCCTGGATCACGCGCATCAACAGCAACAGGATCGGCGCCCACAGGCCGATCTGCGCGTAGGTCGGCAGCAGGCCCATGATCAGGGTCGGCACGGCCATCATGAAGATGCTCAGGGTGAACATTTTCTTGCGCCCCAGCAGGTCACCGAAGTGCGCCATGATGATGCCGCCCAGGGGCCGCGCCAGGTAACCGGCGGCGAAGATGCCGAAGGTCTGCATCATGCGCAGCCACTCGGGCATGTCGGCGGGGAAGAACAGTTTTCCGACCACGGTGGCGAAAAACACGAAGATGATGAAGTCGTAGAACTCCAGCGCCCCGCCCAAGGCAGACAGCGACAGGGTTTTGTAGTCGTTGCGGGTCAGCGGGCGCGACGGTTGCGCACTGCTTGCGGGCACGGAGGACATGGCAAGGCTTCTCTTATAGTAATCAGCGTAATAAAGACGGCACGCCCTGGACTTGCGGCGGTCTGGCAAGATAGCAAATCGCCGGAAAAAGCACAGCGTCGAACGGTTGATAGCGCAGCGCGGTGAACTATTCACGGCGCAGGGAGTCGGTCAACCAGGGCAGGAGAACAGTTGCCGGAAAAAGCTCCGTTACAGCGTCTATTTACCGACCAAATGAGCGCCGAGAGGTCGTCGCGACGCCAGCGTCTCGATATACTCGGCCCTTGCAAGCGCCAGACCCGCAGTCTTGAGGGGCTGCTGTGCCAAAACGCCGTTGGGTGCCATCCAGCCGGTTTGGCAGAGTTTCCCTTTAGTACGCCTTACGAGAAACACAGCTCGCGTCGTGCGTTGGTGCTGAAATGTTTTTCTACAAGACGGCTATCCATTTGAAACACCCATGAAGCGTCACGGCTCAGAGGCACCCTCGGCATGATCGAACTCGAACAAGAAGATCCCATCCCACAAGGCGATCTCGCCCTGCAAATCACCGCGCTTCCGCGTGAAACCAACGGTTTCGGCGATATCTTCGGCGGCTGGCTGGTCTCGCAGATGGACCTGGCCGGTACGGCCATGGCCAGCAAGGTCGCAGGCGGGCGTGTCGCCACCGTGGCCATTGATCGCATGGCGTTCCTGGTGCCGGTGGCCGTGGGCGCGCAATTGTCCTTCTATACCCAGGCCCTGGAAATCGGCCGCAGCTCGATCCAGATGATGGTCGAAGTGTGGAGCGACGACCCGCTGTCCAGCGAATGGCGCAAGGTCACCGAGGCGGTGTTCGTGTTCGTCGCCATCGATGGCAGCGGCCGCACCCGTTCGGTACCGTCGCGAGCGCGTTAAACCTCGCCGGGTTTTGACGGTCAATTGCCCCATTGCCTGCTATTAAGAGTGCTTTTTTATGCCGACGCCCCGCGTTGAATCCGTGAAAATCGACGAGCTGGACTGCTGGCGCATCCGCCACAACGGCGCCGAGCTGATGGTGGCCCAACAGGGCGCGCACCTCTTCAGTTACCAACGCGCAGGCGAACAGCCGCTGATCTGGCCGAACAAGGCAGCCGTCTTCAAGGCTGGCAAAGGCATCCGCACCGGCGTACCGGTGTGCTGGCCGTGGTTCGGCGTGTTCGATCGCAACCCGCACAGCGTGCAGGCCATGCGCCAGAGCGACCAGCCCGCGGGCGCCCACGGTTTCGTGCGTACTGCACTCTGGGAATTGGCCGCCACCGAACTCGAAGGTGACACCCTGCGCGTCGACCTGGTGCTCCCCGTGCCCGCGGGCGGCTTCCCCGGCTGGCCGCATCAGGTCGACCTGAAGCTGAGCCTGCGCCTGGACGATCACCTGCACATCGGCCTGACCAGTCATAACCGTGGCACCGACACCGTGACCCTCAGCCAGGCGTTGCACACCTACTTCGCCGTGAGCGATGTGCGCAACGTGCAGGTCGAGGGCCTGGACGGGCTTGCGTATATCGATACCGCCGACGGCTGGGCCACCCGGCAACAGGCTGGGCCGCTGCACTTCGGCGCCGAGACCGACCGCATCTACCTCGACACCCCCGCGCAGTTGCACATCGTCGATAACGACTGGCAGCGGCGCGTCCGGCTCAGCAGCGAAGGCTCCCACTCGACCGTGATCTGGAACCCCTGGACCGAACGTGCCAAGGCCTTCGACGACATGGCCGACGACGGCTGGCAGGGCATGCTGTGCATCGAGACGGCGAACGTGCTGGATGATGTGGTGGCGTTGGCGCCGGGCGAAAGCCACACCTTGGGCGTGAGCATCACCAGTAGCGCTTTGTAAACCCAATCAAAATGTGGGAGGGGGTGTTGCTCCCTCCCACATTGGTCGGTGTTGTGGTTTAGAGATCCGACTCCTTCACCGCCCGCACCTTCCCCGCATCCAGCGCATACGCCGCATCGGCCAGGTCGTTATTGACCGTCTCCACCTTCAACGTGCCCGTGACCCACAGCGGCGTGTAGATATCATCCAGCTTCAACCCCTTGGGGTAACGCACCAGCACCAATTGGTTCGGCGGCGGTGGCGGCACGTGGATGCACGCGCCTGGGTACGGCACCAGGAAAAACAGGGTGCTGCGGCCCTTGGCGTCGGTTTCCAAGGGCACCGGGTAACCGCCGATGCGGATGTTCTTGCCGTTCATGGCGGCCACGGTCTTGGTGGAATACATCACCGCCGGCAACCCTTTGCTCTGCTTCAAGCCACCTTTGTCGGTAAAGGTGCCCTGGGCTTCGGGAGAGTTGTGGTCGATTTCCGGCATTTGTTCGAGGGCTTTCTGGTCCGACAGCGGCATCAGGTCGAGCCAGTCGGTTTCCGGCAGTTCGCCAGCATGAGCCAGGCCTGGGCCCAGCAGGAGAAACATCAAGAGGAGACGGCGCATGGAGGAGCTCGACAAGGTAAACAGTGCCGGCATTCTAGCCCTCTGCGCCTGCGCAGCGCAGAGGACTTTGTCGCTCGATTAGTTCTTTTTGATCAGGCCGTAGATCACCAGCAGCACAATGGCACCCACCAATGCGCCGATGAAACCCGCGCCCTGGCCTGCCTGGTAGATACCCAGTGCCTGACCGCCGTAGGTGGCGGCAAGGGAGCCGGCGATACCCAGCAGGATGGTCATGATCCAGCCCATGCTGTCGTCGCCGGGCTTGAGGAAACGCGCCAGCAGGCCGACGATCAGGCCGATAAAGATGGTTCCGATGATACCCATGGCATTTCCCTCTGATTGAATGTGAGTCATGAAAAAGCCTAGCCAGGCTTTATCATCCTGCAATCAGAGAGACGGCGGCCACCAATGGTTCCCGCCGCCCCCGGGATTATTGCTCGGCGATCAACGCTTCGACCTTGAGGATCTGCGCTTGCAGCGTCGCGCGGTCCTGGCAACGCAGGTTGGCGTGGCCGACCTTGCGCCCGGTCTTGAAAGCCTTGCCGTAGTGATGCAGGTGGCAGTCGTCGATGGCGATGACTTTTTCAACCGACGGTACCACGCCGATGAAGTTGAGCATGGCGCTCTCGCCCACCTTGGCTGTGGAGCCCAGCGGCAAGCCCGCCACCGCGCGCAGGTGGTTCTCGAACTGGCTGCACTCGGCGCCTTCGGTGGTCCAGTGCCCGGAGTTGTGCACACGCGGGGCGATTTCGTTGGCCTTCAGGCCACCGTCGACTTCAAAGAACTCGAACGCCATCACGCCGACATATTCCAGCTGCTTGAGCACACGGCTGGAATAGTCTTCGGCCAGGGCCTGCAACGGATGGTCGGTGCTGGCCACGGACAGTTTGAGAATGCCGTTGTCGTGGGTGTTGTGGACCAACGGGTAGAAGCGGGTCTCGCCATCGCGGGCACGCACGGCGATCAGCGAAACTTCGCCGGTGAACGGCACGAAGCCTTCCAACAGGCAGGCCACGCTGCCCAGTTCGGCGAAGGTGCCGACCACATCGGCGGCGGTGCGCAGGACTTTCTGGCCCTTGCCGTCGTAACCCAGGGTACGGGTTTTCAGCACGGCCGGCAGGCCGATGCTGGCGACGGCGGCGTCCAGGTCCGCCTGGGACTGGATATCGGCGAAGGCCGGGGTCGGAATGCCCAGGTCCTTGAACATGCTCTTCTCGAACCAGCGGTCACGGGCGATGCGCAAGGCTTCGGCGCTCGGGTAGACCGGCACGAACTGCGAGAGGAAGGCCACGGTTTCGGCCGGGACGCTTTCGAACTCGAAGGTCACCAGGTCGACTTCTTCGGCCAGTTGGCGCAGGTGGTCCGGGTCGCTGTAGTCAGCGCGCAGGTGTTCACCCAACGCGGCCGCACAGGCATCCGGCGCCGGGTCCAGGAAAGCGAAGTTCATCCCCAGCGGCGTTCCCGCCAGGGCCAGCATGCGACCCAGTTGGCCGCCACCGATTACACCGATTTTCATCGTCAACAACCTCAGGCGATACGTGGGTCTGGATTGTCCAGCACGCTGTCTGTCTGCTCAGCACGGAATTTTTTCAGCATCGCGTGGAACTGCGGGTGCTTGGCGCCCAGGATGCTGGCGGACAGCAAGGCGGCGTTGATTGCGCCGGCCTTGCCGATCGCCAGGGTCGCCACCGGGATACCGGCCGGCATCTGCACGATGGACAACAGCGAATCCACGCCCGAGAGCATCGACGACTGCACCGGCACGCCGAGTACCGGCAGGTGGGTCTTGGCCGCACACATGCCTGGCAGGTGCGCTGCACCGCCGGCACCGGCGATGATCACCTCGATGCCACGGGATTCTGCTTCATCGGCATACTGGAACAGCAAATCCGGGGTGCGGTGGGCAGAGACCACTTTCACTTCATACGGAATGCCGAGTTTTTCCAGCATATCGGCGGTGTGGCTAAGGGTGGACCAATCGGACTTGGAGCCCATGATCACGCCAACCAATGCACTCATCGTCGTGCCTCTTCTCTCTGGGCGCCCGCAGGCGCGTCAAAAAACAACAAGCCACGCGGGAAATCCGGCGTGGCTTGGTGTACGAAATTTGGCCGGTTGGACCGGCCGAAGGCCGCGCAGTATACCGTAATAACGCAGATAAACAGCCCCTGGAATGACCATCTGTCTAGCGGCGCAAACCGGCGGTTTTATTGACTTAAGAGTCAGCGAAAACCCCACAAAACCCCTTCCACAGTTAAGCGGTGCTGGACTCACGTATTCTGCGCGGCTCCACCTTCCAGCTTGCGCCACAACAACCGCACGTTTGCCTTACGCACCAAGGCACAGCGGTACAAACGAATCTCCAACGGCACATGCCACTGCGGACCGCCGCAGACCACCAGCTCACCCCGGGCCAACTCGGCACGCACGCTCAGTTGCGGCACCCAGGCGATGCCCAGGCCTTCCAGGGCCATGCTTTTGAGGCTGTCGGCCATCGCGGTTTCGTAAACCGTGGTGAAGCGCAGGGCACGTTGGCGCAACAGCAGGTTCACCGAACGCCCCAGAAATGCCCCGGCGCTGTAGGCCAGCAGCGGCACACTGCCTTCACCTTCCAGGTCGAACAGTGGCTTGCCCTCGGCATCGGCGGCGCACACCGGGAGCATTTCGGTATTGCCCAGGTGCAGTGACGGGAAGATCTCCGGGTCCATCTGCATTGCCGCGTCGGGGTCGTAGAACGCCAGCATCAAATCGCAGCCGCCTTCGCGCAGGGCATGCACGGCATCACCGACGTTGGTGGCGACCAGCCGGGTGGCAATGTTCAGGCCTTCGTTGCGCAACTGCGCGATCCAGCGCGGGAAGAAGCCCAGCGCCAGGGAGTGGGCCGCCGCCACTTGCATGACTTCGCCCTGCCCGCCTTCCAGATGGTGCAAATGGCGCAGTACTTCACCGAGCTGCTCGACCACCGTGCGCGCGGTCACCAGGAACAACTGCCCCGCGGCCGTCAATTCCACCGGCGTGCGCGAGCGGTTGACCAGGGTCAGGCCCAGCGCGGCTTCGAGGCTGCGGATACGTCGACTGAACGCCGGCTGGGTGACAAAGCGCCGCTCAGCAGCCTGGGAAAAGCTGCGCGTCGCCGCCAGGGCGCTGAAGTCTTCCAGCCATTTGCTCTCAAGGTTCATCAGTTCCTCCCACGGGTATGCACCATTTTGGCACACACGCCCGCCATGATAGCCGGGTCACACGCCTATTATGCCGTTTGTGCATAGGCCAGTGTTTAACAGCATTGGCCCAAAAACTTCCACAAGCCTAGCATTCACAGCGTTCCGGCCAGTTCCGGGTCCATATCGAGATGATTTCCGTCATGTCCTCCGCTGCATCATTCCGCACAGAAAAAGACCTGCTTGGCGTACTCGAAGTACCTGCTCAAGCGTATTACGGCATCCAGACCCTGCGAGCGGTGAATAACTTCCGCCTATCGGGCGTTCCGATTTCGCATTACCCGAAATTGGTGGTCGGCCTGGCAATGGTCAAGCAAGCCGCCGCTGACGCCAACCGCGAGTTGGGCCAGCTCAGCGAAGCCAAGCACGCTGCGATCAGCGAAGCCTGTGCCCGCCTGATCCGCGGCGACTTCCACGAAGAGTTCGTGGTGGACATGATTCAAGGCGGCGCTGGCACTTCAACCAACATGAATGCCAACGAAGTCATCGCCAACATCGCGTTGGAGGCCATGGGCCACAACAAGGGCGAGTACCAGTACCTGCACCCGAACAACGACGTGAACATGGCGCAGTCGACCAACGACGCCTACCCGACCGCGATCCGCCTGGGTCTGCTGTTGGGCCATGACGCGCTGCTGGCCAGCCTCGACAGCCTGATCCAGGCGTTCGCCGCTAAAGGTGTCGAGTTCAACCATGTACTGAAAATGGGCCGCACCCAGTTGCAAGACGCCGTGCCGATGACCCTCGGCCAGGAATTCCGCGCCTTTGCCACCACCCTCAACGAAGACCTGGCCCGCCTGAAAACCCTGGCGCCGGAGCTGTTGACCGAAGTGAACCTGGGCGGCACCGCCATCGGCACCGGCATCAACGCCGACCCGCGCTACCAGGCCCTGGCCGTACAACGCCTGGCCACCATCAGCGGCCAGCCACTGGTGCCGGCGGCGGACTTGATCGAAGCCACCTCCGACATGGGCGCCTTCGTATTGTTCTCCGGCATGCTCAAGCGTACCGCGGTGAAGCTGTCGAAGATCTGCAACGACCTGCGCCTGCTGTCCAGCGGCCCACGTACCGGCATCAACGAGATCAACCTGCCGGCCCGCCAGCCTGGCAGCTCGATCATGCCTGGCAAGGTCAACCCGGTGATCCCGGAAGCCGTCAACCAAGTGGCCTTCCAAGTGATCGGCAACGACCTGGCCCTGACCATGGCAGCCGAAGGCGGCCAACTGCAGTTGAACGTGATGGAACCGTTGATCGCCTTCAAGATCTTCGACTCGATCCGCCTGCTGCAACGGGCCATGGACATGCTGCGCGAGCACTGCATCGTCGGCATCACCGCCAACGAAGCCCGCTGCCGCGAGTTGGTGGAGCACTCCATCGGCCTGGTCACCGCGCTGAACCCGTACATCGGCTATGAAAACGCCACCCGCATCGCGCGTATCGCCCTCGAAAGCGGCCGCGGCGTGCTGGAACTGGTGCGCGAAGAAGGCTTGCTCGACGACGCCATGCTCGACGACATCCTGCGCCCCGAAAACATGATTGCTCCACGTTTGGTCCCGCTGAAGGCCTAAGCGTTTGTTGCACCGCTCACCAGGTTGAGGGACTAGACACCTCTCACCTTTTGAGGGCCTGAAGGCTCGTTCTTCAGGCCCTTTTTTTTGCCTCAAGGTTGTGAAATGACGCCCATAAAAATTCCAATATCGCCCCTGCCCGCCACGCCCTGGCTGAAACCTTTAATCAGCCCAGGCAGACGGATCACGTTCGCCTAGGTATAGTGCCGCCCCTCTTCGCGCCAGCGGCCATCGGTAACGAGGCCCGGACACACGCGAAAACGCATGAATAACAACACCCGCAAAAGGATCGGGTCGAACCGTCGCGCACTGCCTGGTGCCAAGTGACAGCGTCGAACCGTCCTGCGTTTGCCATTAGAAAAATCAGCGAGGAACACTCCATGCTCGAAGTCATCAACGACTTCCTCTCAGGGAAAGTACTGATCGTGCTCATTGTCGGGCTCGGCGGTTATTTCACGATCCGCTCGCGTTTCGTTCAGTTGCGTCACTTTTTCCACATGTTTTCGGTGTTTCGCGACAGCCTGAAAAACAGCTCCGACCAGCTCAGTTCGTTCCAGGCGCTGATGCTCAGCCTGGCCGGCCGCGTCGGTGCCGGTAACATCGCCGGTGTCGGCATTGCCGTGACCCTGGGCGGCCCCGGTGCCGTGTTCTGGATGTGGGTCACCGCGTTGGTGGGCATGTCCTCGAGCTTTATCGAGTGCTCCCTCGGCCAGTTGTACAAGCGCACCGACGCCGAAGGCACCTTCCGCGGCGGCCCGGCTTATTACATCCAGCACGGCCTGCACAAGCGCTGGCTGGGCATGGTGATGGCGTTCCTGCTGCTGGTGACTTTCGGTTTTGCCTTCAACGGCCTGCAAGCCCATGCCGTGACGCATTCGCTGAACAACGCCTTCGGCCTCGACACCACCTACACCGGCCTGGCCCTGGCGGCATTGCTGGGCCTGGTGTTCATCGGCGGGATCAAGCGGATCGCCTCGATCGCCGACCTGCTGGTGCCGGTCAAGACCCTGGTCTACATCGCCGTGACCCTCTACGTGATCGTGCTGCAATTCGACCACGTGCCGGCCATGCTCGCGACCATCGTCAAGAGCGCGTTCGGCCTCGACCAGGCCTTCGGCGGCCTGGTGGGCAGTGCGATCATCATGGGTGTGAAGCGCGGCGTATTCGCCAACGAAGCCGGTTTGGGCAGTGCGCCTAACGTGGCGGCGGTCGCGTCGGTGGAACATCCGATCGCCCAAGGCGTGGTGCAAGCGTTCAGCGTGTTCCTCGATACTTTCGTGATCTGCACCTGCACCGCCTTGCTGATCCTGCTCTCCGGTTTCTACACCCCGGGCTTTGAAGGCGACGGCATTGCCCTGACCCAGAACTCCCTGGCAGCCGTGGTCGGCGACTGGGGCCGGATGTTCATCTCGGTGGCCCTGGCGTTGTTCGTGTTCACCTCGATCATGTACAACTACTACCTCGGCGAGAGCAACCTGCGCTTCCTGGTCGGCAACAACCGCAAGGTGCTGATGGGCTACCGCGCGTTGGTGCTGGTGCTGATTTTCTGGGGTTCGATCGAGAACCTGAGCACCGTGTTCGCCTTCGCCGACATCACCATGACGATGCTCGCGTTCGTCAACCTGTTCGCCCTGGCGTTCCTGTTCAAGATCGCCATGCGTATCCTGAATGACTACGACAACCAGCGCGCGGCGGGGATCAAGACCCCGGTGTTCGACTCCAGCCAGTTCCCCGACCTGGACCTGGACCACAAGGCCTGGCCGGCCAACCCGGTGAAACCGGAGCCTGCCGCTAAAGCGCCTGCTGAATCGATCGCACTGTCGCAACGCTAAGCGCAGATGACACGCCGCCTGGCCTTGGGCATGCTCTGGGCTTGGCGGCGTTTTTCGTTCAGGAGATTTTCGATGCAAGCAGCTAACAACGTCATGGTGCTCTACACCGGCGGCACCATCGGCATGCAAGCCAGTGCCAACGGCCTTACCCCCGCATCCGGTTTCGAAGCCCGCATGCGCGAACAACTCGCCAGCCAGCCGGTGCCTACATGGCGCTTCCGGGAAATGTCGCCGCTGATCGACAGCGCCAACATGACCCCGGCCTACTGGCAGCGCCTGCGCACTGCCGTGGTCGAAGCCGTGGACGACGGTTGCGACGCGGTGCTGATCCTGCACGGCACCGACACCTTGGCCTACAGCGCGGCCGCCATGAGCTTCCAGCTGCTGGGCCTGCCGGCGCCGGTGCTGTTCACCGGTTCCATGCTCCCGGCCGGCGTACCCGACAGCGATGCCTGGGAAAACGTCAGCGGTGCGCTGCTGGCCCTGGGCCAAGGCCTGGCGCCGGGTGTGCAGTTGTACTTCCACGGCACGCTGATGGCGCCGACACGCTGCGCGAAAGTCCGCAGCTTCGGGCGTCACCCGTTCGCCGCGTTGCAACGCCAGGGCGGCGTGGCCCGCGCCGCGTCGATTCCTGCAGCGCTGGACTACCGTCAGCCCAAGGCCCTGGCCAATGTCGGCGTGCTGCCGTTGGTGCCGGGTATCGGCGCGCCCCAACTGGACGGTTTGATCGGCAGCGGCCTGCAGGCGCTGATCCTGGAATGCTTCGGCAGCGGCACCGGGCCCAGCGACGACCCCGAGTTCCTCGCCAGCCTCCAGCGCGCGCAGGCACAAGGCGTGGTCGTGGTCGCGATCACCCAATGCCATGAGGGCGGCGTGGAACTGGACGTGTACGAAGCCGGCAGCCGTTTGCGTGCAGTGGGCGTGCTGTCCGGTGGTGGCATGACCCGTGAAGCGGCGTTCGGCAAACTCAACGCGCTGCTCGGCGCCGGGCTCGACACCCAGACCATCCGGCGCCTGGTGGAACTCGATCTGTGCGGTGAACTGGCCTGAATCGTACAGCCGAACCCGCGTAAAAACCCTCGGCCAACTATATAGTTAGCCTCCTCCCTGCCTTGCCGCTTTCTAGCATGCCGAAGCTGTTCTTCCGGCAGCGTCCATGAAATGGCAAGGCAGGAACCCATGAGCCAACAAACCTCCACCCTTCGTTACACCCCCTCCGATACGCTGGTCACCCAACTCTGCGTCGGCCCCGCCTTCCGGGAAGCCGCCAGCACGCTGTTACGCCGCTCGTTGCAAGAACTCTACCCGGACCTGGGCATCGACCCGGACATCGCCATGGTCGGCACGCCGACATGGGGCATTGTCGACGATGAAATCGTCGCCGGCCCCACCGCGCACCAAACCCTCACCGACATCCTCACCAATCAGGCCATCTCAGGTGAACCCGCGCTCTACATCGAAGGCGCGCACTACCTTATCCAGCCAAAAAACCAGCAACCCACCGCGCACCTGCCGGTACGCATCACGCAGATCGCCACCCTGATCAACCTGCTGGCGCCAGTGATGCTCACCGCCTACCAGGAACAACAAGTGGCGTTCTGGAACTCCAGCAACGGCACCTCCGGCCCCCATTGGCAAGCCTTGTCCAGCACGCTGCGCTCGGTGTGGAACGTGACCCGCGTCGACGGCTGGGACGAGCAGGACTGCGCCATGGCCCGCACGCTGTACGCCGCGCCGGAACTGACACGCCGCCAGAGCGACGATGCGTTCGCCTGCCGCGCCTACCTGGTGGACGTCGATCAGGTCGATGGCGCAACCGTCACCCACCTGGGCCTGCTGTCGATTGCCGTGCTGATCGGCAACCACGACGGCGAGACGCTTATCCTCACGTACTCCCTGTTCAACGGCTACGAGAAATTCGCCACGCTGGAGCAGCTGGGCCAGAGCTTGCCCGGCTACGTAGGTCGCCATGCACCCACTGACATCCAATGGCGACTGTTCGAACCCACCGGGCATTTTTTCGATCACCAGGCTTGCACGCTGATTGCCCAACAGCTTGCGTTCATCGGGCAGCTCGACACTCAGCAACTGCGGCGCACCGCCCCCAGCGAATCCTCACTCAACCTGCCACCGGCCACCCAAGAGCTGGTCGGCGAAAAGCAACCTGACCTCAAACCCTACCTCGACGCACTCCCGTCCTGGCTGACGTCCGCCTCCACCACCGACCTGAGTCTCTACGCACGCTACCTGAAAGACCTCGCCGCGCTGCACAGCCTCAACGCGGGCAAGTCCTACGACGATGACATCCCGCACATCCAGACCTACGCGCTCGACAGACTGCGCGCCGAAATGCTCAAGGACCACACCGACGCGGCGAACCTGCGCCTGGAGAACATCGAGATTCAGGTACGCAGCCCGATTGTGTGGGGCAGTTTCACCCTGCCGGGCAAGGTCGACACCACCACCTTCAGCCTGGCTGACCTGGCCCTGCAAAACCTGATCGGCCTGCCCCTCGGCGACAAAAGCGTGCGCTTGCGCAACAGCAGCACCGTGCCGGCGTGGCTGACCGTGGCATACATCGAAACGCTGATCCGCAAGGTGGACGTCGGCCAACACTACCCGGCCCTGGCCAAAAGCAAGTTGCTCGACAACCCGCTCGAATCCAGCCGCCGACGCGCCCTGTACAGCAGCCATTTGCGCATCCAACTGCCGCTGCAAGCCTTGCAATACAAGATGAGCCGACACGCCGGGATCGACGAACTGGGGTATCGCTACGTCGCTGCCGTGCTGGCGCCAGAGGCAGCGGACCGTCAGGTCGACGGGCAAACCATCGTTCTTCGTCCCCTGGCCTTCCTGCCGAAAAACCGCAGCGCCGACACGCAAGACGTGGTGAGCAACATGTTTGTGATTGGCCCCCAGGACACGAACGCCGGGCCCTGCCTGTTGTATCGCCCGATGGCGGAATTACAACTGCTGCAATATCCGTCACCGGCCGACCTGCTGTATGCGATCCGCCAATCACGCCACCTGCGCGACTCGGTCCTGGCCTGGCTGCCGGACAACGTGCGCGACGACTACGCACGCTACGCATTCCCCGGCGAACTGCCGTCGCCCTGGGCAGTCGTGACGCTGCTGGTGGACCCGGTCAAACTCGTGATGATGAGCGGGCCCATGGACCTGGGCATGCAAGCGCTCAGCGGCGAGCTGCCCGACGAACTGTTCAAGGCCAATGCCAACGCGCTGATCACGCTGGCCGACCGTCAGTCGGCGTCGAATGCCGAAAGTCGCTGGGCCTCGCTCAAGCAGGCGGGCTGGCTGATATTCAACGCAGCCCTGCCGTTCCTGGGCCGCACCGTGAACACCGCCGCCTGGATCTGGCAGATCCTGGATCAGGTGCAAGCGGTCGTCGACGCGCAACAGCAAAAGGACAAACCGGCCGAATGGTCCGCCCTGGCCGGGCTGTTGCTCAACCTGGGCATGGTGTTGACCCTGCACATCGCCAGCCGCGACGCGCCGCCAGCCCCCGCCTTGAGCAAGGACGAGCCGGCGCCGAAACCTGCCGCCCGGCCCGAGGTGATCGCCAAGCCCGTGACAGTCAAACAATTGGCCAACCTTTCGGCAGTTGAGCTGCCAGGCAATCACCCGCATGCACTGCACACCCTGGCCGCGATCAACCGCAGCCCCAGCGACCTGGGCAGCCTGCTGGACAGTTTCAAGGTCGAAAAGCCGAAGGTGCGCAACAAAGCCTCATCGCGCATCGGCCCCCATCGCCACCTCTACCCGCTGCTCGATAAATGGTACGCACAGGTCGGCGAACGCTGGTTCGAAGTGACGGTGGATGAGAATGACGAAGTGCAGATCACCGATCCCCAACAACCCGCGCGCAACGGTCCCTTTCTGATCGGCAATCTCAAGGGCGAGTGGTTCATCGACACCCGGCTGCGCCTGCGTGGCGGCGGTTCAAGAAGCCGGGAGCGCAAAGCCCGGGCGCAAGCCGAACGTCAGGCCAGCCAACTGCGCAGGCAGATCACCGCCTTCGAGCAACAGAAAAAGACTGCCCAGGACACCCTGGAAAAGACTTATCAGGCACTGGTTGACGCGCCGCCCACCTCGGCCGAGGCCGCGCAAAGGGCTTACCTCGATCAACTGGAGGCCCAACGCACAGACTACGAGACCGCCCTGAAAAACCTGAAAGAATTGAATGTACTTGCCCCAACGCCGGACTACCTGCACAGCGCCGTGGGGTATCTCAAGGCTCAGTTGAGCCTGAGCTGGGCCGGGCTCAACGAAGTGCTCAAAGCCTTTACACCCAAACTCCGTACAATCCTCGACCACATCGCGAAGCAGGCCGCCGACGCACGCGTGCGCAACATCCCCGACGCACTGCAAATGAACGCAATACTGCACGGCATGATCGAACGCCTGGACTACTTCGAAACGCGGTTCAACGAACTGCGTGACCTGCCCGGCGAAGGCCTGCGCCTGATCAAGAACACCAAAAGCCTGCTGCCTGCCTACAGCAGCGGCGACCTCAAGGCGTTGCAAGTCACCTTGGCCCGCAACCTGTGCCTGCGCGAAACCACCACCCTCAGCGCACCACTGGCATGGGCCGCCATCGACCATATTGTCGACGCCTGCGACATCGCCATCCAGGCCCTGCGCGACACCCTGTGCGAGCGCAGTGACAAGCGCATCGACGAACAGATCGAAACCCTGAGCAGCCTGATCGAACAGTTCACGGTGCTGGGCGAGCGCCTGCAGGACTTTCCCACGGAATTCCCCAGCGTCTCCCTGACGGAACCGTTGACCCGCCTGCGCGAGCAACTCGGCGAGTACACCAAACACGCCAGCACCCATCTTGCGCAAATGGCCGACCGACGCACCGCGCTGAGAGCCACCCCCAGCCCGCCGCCCGTCCCGCCACACCCGCAGAAAAAATTCATCCGCACCCGTTACCACGGCATGGTCGTCGGTGAGCCGCAATTGTCCGCCACAGGCCTGGACACCGGGCTGGTGGATGTTCGCTCGCCCCTGTCCAACACCGTGGTGGCCACGTTTCACGAGAAACCGGACGGCTTTTGGGTGCAACGGGCCAGGAGCGAACAAACGGTGAACACGCCCATCGACCTGCAAACCAGCGTGGACGCCGGCCAGAACCTGCTCGACGGCCTACCGGACTTCAAACAACGGATCGCCGGCCTGGCCAGCCAAGCCCAACGCACGCCCATCGGCATCGAATACTTGTACCATCAACACGCCCAGCGTCTGGAGCAAGCCACGCGCAGTATCGAGCAAGCCCTGAGCCAGAAGAACCTCGCGCAAGGCGACGTGGCCCTGGCCAGCACCGTCCAAAAGACCCTCAGCGACGCCACCACAGTCCTCTATCAACAATCCGTAGACAATGTGCTGAGGATGACCCAACAGCACCCACCGACACCCTCCGGCGTGCAATGGTTGAAGGCCCGCAACGCGATAAGCATCAAAAAAACCATCAGCCGCCGACGCATCAAATCCGCCCGGCCGGATTACCTGGACGAATACACCATCACCGACCGCAGCACCCATAAGGTGCTGTGGTATGCACACTTCCACTACTCGACCGACTGGACCACGCCCAGGGCGTTTATCAGCGCGCGCCTCAAGACACCGCAGGAACACAGCCTGGGCGCGGCAGCCGACACCACCAAAGGCCTGAGCAGCGCACAACGCGTGGCATTCCACCGCAGCGAGATCAACGAGAGTCAGGCCAGTACGCTGTTTTTCAACCTCGCCTGACACACGGCCGACGGCACACAACTTGCTCTTTCACCGTACCTGACACGTTGGAGCCGTCGATGCTGCACGCTCATCTCACCACCCTCAACGCGGTGTCGCTGGTGCTCGACACCTTCAAGGCCCAAGGGCTGCCCAGCGAGGCCTTGCTCGCGGGCAGCGGCATCTGCGCGGCGGACTTGAGCCGCGCCGACACGCGCATTACCACCAATCAGGAAATGCGCGTATGCGCCAATGCCGTGGCCTTGCGCCGGGATGTCGGCCTGGCGCTGGGCCGCCAGATGCATGTATCGGCCTACGGCATGCTCGGTTACGCGCTGCTGACGAGTGCCACCTTCGGTGACGCTTTGCGCCTGGCGCTGCGCTATCCGGCGCTGCTGGGAACACTTTTCAAGCTGAGCCTGGAGGCGGACGGCGAGCGCATCTGGTTTACCGCCGCGGACTATCGCGAAACCCCGGCCATGCAGATGTTCAACGTCGAACTGTGCCTGGCCTCGCTGAAGGTGATCTGCGACGACCTGCTCGGCCAGCCGCTGGCGCTGCTTGGCGCACGCTTTGAATACAGCGCGCCGGATTATCGCGCGCGCTACAGCGAGTGTTTCGCCTGCCCGCTGCAGTTCGACGCCGGCACCAACGCCTTCGCCTTCGACAAGCGCTGGCTGGACCAGCCCCTGCCCCTGGCCGACGCCGTGACCCACCAGGCCATGGCCGAGCGGTGCCGCAAACAGAACCTGGAGTTCACCGGCCGCCAGGCGTGGCTGGGCAGAATCCGCCAGTTGCTCACCAGCCAACTCGGCGCCGCGCCGGGGATCGAAGGCCTGGCCGCACAGATGAACTGCTCGCCGCGCACCCTGCGCCGCCACTTGCACGACCTGGGGTGCAGTTATCAGGAACTGCTCGACGAACTGCGCTTCGAGCGCGCCAAGCAATGGCTGGCGGCGGATGAACTGCCGATCTACCGCATCGCCGAGCAACTGGGTTTCAGCGAAACCGCCAGCTTCCGGCATGCCTTTGTGCGCTGGAGCGGCGTGGCGCCGAGCCAATTTCGTGCATGACGCCCCATTGATGGGCGAATTGCGGACACACAATTTGGCCCGATTTATCCCCTTTTGGCCGCTCCTGCCGTTCTCATAAAGCGCCCCGCCCGCAAGACTGCAGGCACCGATACCGCCTGCGGAGAACAACAAAATGCTGACGATCTACTCGGACGATCACCACCTGCACCACGGCCGCTGTGAACTGATGGACGGGCAACTGATGCCCTGCTTCGAAATGCCCTCGCGCGCCGACCACGTACTGCAACGGGTCAAAGCCCGTGGGCTGGGCCCGGTCCTTGCCCCGCAGGACTTTGGCCTCGCGCCGCTGCAACGTGTCCACAGCCGCGACTACCTGGACTTCTTCAAAGGTGCCTGGCAACGCTGGACCGCATTCGGCGAGGACGGCGACCTGTTGCCCTACACCTGGCCCGCGCGCACCTTGCGCCGCGTGCTGCCCACCAGCCTGCACGGCCAGCTCGGTTACTACAGCTTCGACGGCGGCGCACCGATTACCGCCGGCACCTGGCAAGCGGCCTACAGCTCCGCCCAGGTCGCGTTGACCGCACAGCAAGCGATCCAGCGCGGCGCCCACTGTGCGTTCGCGCTGTGTCGCCCGCCGGGGCACCACGCCGCCAGCGACTTGATGGGCGGTTATTGCTACCTCAACAACGCCGCCATCGCCGCCCAGGCGTTTCTCGACCAGGGCCATCGCAAGGTGGCGATCCTCGACGTGGACTACCACCACGGCAATGGCACTCAATCGATCTTCTACGCACGCAACGACGTGCTCTTTACCTCGATCCATGGGCATCCGGAGGCGGAGTTCCCGTTTTTCCTGGGCTACGCCGATGAGCAGGGAGAAGGCGCCGGGGAAGGCTTCAACTTCAACTACCCGTTGCCGGCCGGTTCCGGGTGGGCGCGCTGGAGCGCGGCGCTTGACGAGGCGTGCAGGGAAATCGAGCGCTATGACGCCGACATTATCGTCGTGTCGCTGGGTGTGGACACGTTCAAGGACGACCCGATCTCGCAGTTCAAGCTCGACAGCCCGGACTACCTGGCCATGGGCGCACGCATCGCGCGCCTGGGCAAACCCACGCTGTTTGTGATGGAAGGCGGCTACGCCGTGGCAGAAATCGGCATCAACGCCGTCAACGTTCTAGAAGGTTTTGAGGGGTCCATCCAATGAACATGCTCAAGTCGCTCGTCCTCTGCGCCGCCGTTCTCGGTGGCGCGGCCCATGCCGAAGAGAAAACCCTGCGGGTCTACAACTGGTTCGACTACATCACGCCCAAGGCGCTGGAAGACTTCAAGGCGCAGAACCCCGACGTCAAACTGGTGTACGACATCTTCGACACCAACGAAGCCCTGGAAGCCAAGCTGCTCACCGGCAACTCCGGGTATGACGTGGTGGTGCCGTCCAACGTGTTCCTCGCCAAGCAGATCGAAGCCGGAGTATTCCAGCCCCTGGACCGCAGCCGACTGCCGAACTGGAACCACCTCGATCCCAAGCTGATGAAGCTGCTCGAGGCCAACGACCCCGGCAATAAGTTCGCCGTGCCCTACATGTACGGCACCATCCTGATCGGCTTCAACCCCGACAAGGTCAAGGCCGCGCTGGGTGCCGATGCGCCGGTGGACAGTTGGGACCTGATCTTCAAGGAAGAAAACATCAGCAAGCTCAAGCAGTGTGGCGTCGCGCTGCTCGATTCGCCGTCCGAGATCCTGCCGCTGGCCCTGCAGCACCTGGGCCTGGACCCCAACAGCAGCAACCCCAAGGACTATGAAAAAGCCGAAGCGCTGCTGATGAAAGTCCGCCCGTACATCACCTACTTCCACTCCTCCAAGTACATGGCCGATATCGCCAACGGTGACATCTGCGTGGCCGTCGGTTATTCCGGCAGCTTCTCCCAGGCCGCCAACCGCGCCAAGGAAGCCAAGAACGGCGTGATCGTGGACATGCGCCTGCCCAAGGAAGGCGCGCCGATCTGGTTCGACATGCTCGCCCTGCCCAAAGGCGCGAAAAACCCGCAGGACGCCTACACCTTCATCAACTACCTGCTGCAACCGCAGGTGATCGCGCCGATCAGCGACTTCGTCGGTTACCCCAACCCGAACAAAGACGCGACGGAACTGGTTGACCCAGCGATCCGCCACAACCCCAACCTATACCCCACCGAGGCGGCGATGGCCACGCTGTATACCCTCAAACCCCTGGGCCGCGACGCCGAGCGCGCCCGGACGCGGGCGTGGACCAAGATCAAGTCGGGGACATAGAGGCCGCCCGCTATCTAACTACCACCTCCGGACGGGCACGCGCCCTAACGTGGTCGAGGTCCTGGGTTGCCGTCGGCAACCCGCCTCACCTCGCCCGTCAGGAGCCCGCCCTTGCCCTCATCGCCTCCCAGTGCCAACGACCTGTTGACTCAACTGACCACCGGCCCCTCCTTGCGCGAAGTCGCGGCCGTCACCCTGCGCTCGAGCTTGCGCGAGCTGTACCCGGATCTCGACATCGACCCCGATCTGACCCTTCTGGTGACACCGCACTGGCAGATCACCGCCGAGGCGATCCTGCCCGGAGCCCCGCGATTTCAAACACTGACCGGCGCGTTGTGCCGCAGTGCAACATCCGGCGCACCTGTCACCTGGCTCGACAGCGAGCACTACCTGATCTATCAATCCGCCACCGGGCCGAACGTGCATCTGCCGGTCAAGGTGGACTCCGTCGGCCGCCTGATCAATGAGCTGGCACCGTTGCTGTGCGTCGCGTACCAAGAACAGCAACTCGCGTTCTGGAATGCCAGCAACCACCCGAACGGCCCACGCTGGCGCACCTTTGCCAACGCCTTGCGCGCGATCTGGAATGTCGACAGCGTGGAGGGTTGGGACGAGGATGAATGCAACGTTGCCAGGGCGGTTTTTCACACGCCGGATTACGCCCAGCGCTTGCCCCAGGACAAATACGCGACCAAGGCTTATCTGATCGACGTCGACCTGGAATACGCCACACAGGTCAAACACCTCAACCTGTCGGCATTGGCGGTACTGGTCGGGCGCCTCGGCGAGCGCGACATCATCCTCAGCTATTCGATCGCCGACGGTTACGCCGCCTTCAAGAGCCTGCAAGCGCTTGGCGACGCCCTGAGCATTCAAGTGGCCACTCCACAGGCGACCAAGCTCCACTGGCGACTCTTCCAACCCTCAGGGGACTTTTTCGAGCAGCAGGCCTGTGCGTTTATTTCCCTGCAGATTCAGGCAATCGGCGCAATCGCGTTCAACAGCGGTGAGCTGATCCCGACCATGGCGCACGACAAGCCAGGCAGCGAAATCGCCCCCCGCGCCCCGCTGAATCAAGACAGAATCGGCTGGGTACATCGCGCCTTGCCCGACTGGATACTCACCGCGTCCTCGTCGGATCAGGCCACCTACGGGCGCTACATGATGGACCTCGCGGCCCTGCACCTGCGGCACGCGGGTAAAGCCTTTGATGACGGGATCAAGCACATCGGCGATTTTGCCCTGGATGCGATCCACACCCTGATGGTCAAGGACCACCCCGACGTGGCCCGCACGACGCTGGACAGCGTGCGGATCAGCGTCACCAGCGTGCAAGCCTGGGGCACCCTGATCGTGCCGGGAAACACCCAGACCCAAACCTTTACCCTCGCCGAGTTGGCCCTGGAAAACCTGATAGCCCTGCCCTTGGGCAACAAAACCGTCGGTTATGAAAACGGCAGCGCGGTGCCCGCCTGGATGACGGCGGCCTACCTGGAGCACTTGATTACCCAGGCGAACGTCGGCATGCACTACCCGGCCCTGGTCAAACGCACGCTGCTTGACGACGCTGCCGAGTCCCTGCGAAGGCAACGTCTCTACACCGCTCAATTACGCCTGCAACTGCCGCTATTGGCGTTGCAGTACAAAGTACGAGGTGTCCACGACCTGAGCGAACAGGGCTATCGCTATGTCTGCGCGGCGATGCATCCAGACAGCGCAGCCCGTGTGGTCGACGGCGCGGCGGTGGTCATCCGCCGCTTGTCCCTGCTCCCCAAACGCCGTCTGGGCTCGGCCGTCGACGTCGTCGGCAACATGTTCGTCATTGGCCCTCAAGACCCGAAAAAAGGTCCTTGCCTGCTCTATCGCCCGCTGTCCAACCAACCGTTGATGCAGTTCCCGTCACCGACCAACCTGCTGTACGCGATCAAACAAGACACGCCATTGCGCCAATCGGTCCTGGCTTGGCTGCCCGATAAGGTGCGAACGGCTTACGCGCAATTTGTGTTTCCCGGCAGCCTGCCCTCGCCGTGGGTATTTACCAGTGTGCTGAACGACCCGCTGAATGCACTGGTGATGACCGGCCCCGTCGAACTGGGGCGGGAAGTGCTGCCAAACGACGACTTCGCCACACTGTTCCGAGCCAACGCCGACGCGCTGGTCACCCTGGCCGACCGCCAATCGGTGTCCAATGCCGAGGCGCGCTGGGAGAGTTTCAAGCACGCCGGGTGGCTGATGTTCAATACCGTGCTGCCGTTCATGGGCCGCGCCGCGGGCGCCGCGACCTGGATCTGGCAATTGATGGATGACCTGCAACAAATGGTCGACACCAATGAGGTCGGTGACCGTTCCGCCGGGCTCTCGGCGCTGGTGGATATCTTGCTGACGCTCGGCATGGTGTTAACGACGCATGTCGCCACGGCGCATCGGCCCGAGTCGTCCATCGGGAAGCCCGCCAAGCCGCGCGCATTGCCGCCGCCGGAGGTCAAGGTAGAGGTCGTCCAAAAGCCGGATATCGCGACGGCAGAGCTGCCCGTCGACCACGAACACACCCTGCACATCAGTGGTGCCCTGAACCGCAGCGCGCAGAACCTGGGCACGTTTCTCGACAGCTTTGCGCAGGCCAAGCCCGATCAATTGGGTACGCAACAGACCGTGGAAGGCCCTCATCAGCATCTCTATGCCAAAGCCTCACACTGGTACGCCCCGGTGGGTACACGATGGTTTGAAGTGACGGTCGACGAAAACGACACCGTGTTGATCATCGATCCGCGCCAACCAGGCCGGCGCGGCCCGCCGCTGATCGCCAATCGCCTGGGGCAATGGTTCGTCGACACGCGCTTGCGCCTACGCGCAGGCGGCCTGCGCAGCCGGCGCAAAAAAGGCGAAGCCCTCAGGCCGCCGAAAATCACCGATTTACGCCGGCAACTGGCAACCTTCGACAGCGAGCAAGCCCAGCGCCAGCACGGTCTTGAAGCCTTGCAAGGCGCCATCGACCGCACGGCGGGTGACGCCAAAGCCGCGGCCAGAACCACCTTTCTCGAACAGGTGGATACGCGTCTCAAAGAAATCGACGTACCGATTTCCCAGCTCAAATCCCTGAATATTCTCGACACGGTGCCCAACTATCAGGACGCCATGGTCGGCTACCTGGAACATCAGCTGTTTCTGGCGCGCTCCGCCATCAGCGAACAACAGATCCCGTTTCGCGAACGACTGGAAGCCATACAGGGCCACCTCGACATCGAGGGCGTTGAAGAAGAAGCCTTGCCCACCGTTCACTACCGCAACATGTATACCGCGACACACGCCATGGCGGAGCGCCTGGGCTACCTTCAGGCACGCTTCAAGGAGGCTCGTGCCCTGGGTGCGCGCGGGGTCAGGCTGATCCAGCAGCATGAGCCGCACCTGCCCGCTTATGCCCTTGATGATCTCAAGGCGTTCAAGATTACCCTGGGCCACTTCCTGTGCGTGGCCGAAGGCGCATCGGCCACACGCGCCGACGCCAGGGAAGCCTTGCGCCGTATCGTCGATGTGGCGGAGCTGGCGGTCCAAAGTTTCAGAGAGGCCGCACAACCGCGCAACATGGTGCCGCCGGAGCAGTTGATCGAAACCCTGGACAGCCTGATGGATCAGTTTTCCAGGGTTGACCAGAACCTGGTGGATCTGCCGGCCGAGTTTCCCAATGACCTCAACAAGCCCGACCTGGAAAACCTGCGCAAGCAAGTGGACGAGTTCGCTCGGCTCGCAGAGAAACAACTGACAACCCTGCTTCGCGAACGCAGAGCCATGGAGCCCACCGCGGGCCCGTCGCGCACCGTCCCCAGGGCGAAGAAAAAATACATCAAGACGCGCTTCAAGGGGATGGTGGTCGGCGAAGAGCGTGAAAGCCCCGACGAAGACGGCAAGACGCTGGTCGACGTAAAGGAACCCCTGACCGGCAAAGTGATTGCAACCTTCCATGAGAAGGAGCCGGGGGTTTGGGTCGAACGCGAGCTGACGCCCAAGCCCGCTTCCCGCAGCCAGGCGCGTAACCTGGCAAACAGCATCAGCGACGGTCAGGCGCTGGTCGATGGGGTCGAAGCCTTTATCGCCAACAAGGAAGCCTGGGCGAAGGAAACCCGGCAACTGCCGGTGGAAATCGAAGAGCGCTTCCACCAGCACGCCAAAAAACTGCAACGGGCCAACCAGGATATCGAAGAGGCGTTGACCTCCAGCAACCAGACCGAAAGCGCCTCGCCGTCAGCTGCGTTGACTAACCGCCGCCTTGATGAGGCGATCACCCAGCTTTACCGGGAAGGCAAACGGATCAAGCTCGAGGTGCTCAAGCGCCGACCACCGGAGGCGGCGCACGTCGAATTGCTGTTGCGCGAGGGCGCCGTCACGGTAGACCCGCCTGTCGGCGCCCGCACCCGACTCAGGGGGCGCGACAAGGGTTTCCTGCAGGAGTATGCGGTGGTGGACGTCAACACGAACCGTCCGTTGTGGTACGCACACTTTCACTACCCCACCCTCACCGGGCCGGAAGAAGCCTACACCGCCGCCCACCTGAAAAACCGCCAACAGCGCCTGATGGGCGGCCGGTTCGAACCCTTGAGCGACATCGCCGTGTACCGCAGTGAAATCGGTCTGCATCTGGCCCGCTCGCTGTTCCTGAAAGCCAAGCCTCAGCCCTCAGCCTGACCGGTCCAGGCCTGGCGCAACCGCGCGAGCGCCTGACGGATCGCCGCCTCGGGCACTGCGGCAAAGCCCAGCACCAGGCCGGCGCGTTGATCGTCCGGGGGCCCGGCCTGCGCCAGCCAATAGCTGCTCAGGCCATTGACCTCCACGCCCACTGCGCGGGCCTGCGCCACCAGTTGTTGTTCGCGGGCAAGGCTGTCCACCCGCACAGTGAGGTGCAGGCCCGCCGCACTGTTCGGCAGGCTGCCGACCCCCGGCAGCTCGTCCGGCCAGCCGTTCAACAGGACGTTGCGTCGACTGAGCGCAGCGCGACGCATGCGCCGGATATGCCGCTGAAAGTGCCCCGCCGCCATGAACTCCGCCATCACCGCCTGGGTGCTGACCTCCGAGTGCCGCACGTCCACGGCGCGGCGCTGGGCGAATGCGTCGACCAGCGTCGGCGGCAACACCAGGTAACCCAGGCGCAGCGCCGGGAACGCGACCTTGCCGAACGTCCCCACATACAACACCCGCCCGCTGCGATCCAGGGCCGCCAGCGGGGCCAGCGGCGCGCCGCTGTAACGGTACTCGCCGTCGTAGTCATCCTCGACGACCCAGCCACCGCTGCGTTCGGCCCAGGCCAGCAACTCCAGGCGCCGGGCCAGGCTCATGACCACTCCCAATGGGTACTGATGGGACGGCGTGACATAGGCCAGGCGGCAGTTGTCGAGGCCGTTCAACACGCTGCAGTCGATCCCCTCGCTGTCCACCGCCACACCTTGCAACTGCGCACCGGCCAGGGCGAAGGCATGACCGGCGGCGCGGTAGCCGGGATTTTCAATCGCCACGCCATCACCTGGGCTCACCAGCAACTGTGCACAAAGGCTGATTGCCTGCTGCGCGCCACTGGTGATCACAATTTGCTCAGCCGTACACTGCATGCCCCGCGAGCTGCGCAGGTAGGCGGCGATCAGGCTGCGCAAGCGCTCGTCCCCGGCCGGGTTGCCATAGCACAGTAGCTTGAGGTCCGGCTTGCGCCAAAAAGCCGCATTCAGCTTGGCCCAGACGTCAAAAGGGAACAGGTCGAAGGCCGGAACCCCCACCCGAAATGCCCGTGGAGGCCCCGTGGGCGGCAAGGGCAAATGGTTGTTTTCGAGGCGCTCCAGCGCCGCGCTGTGGATAACTTTTTCGCTCGAAATATCGGCGTTTTTCAGCTCGATTGTGGATAAGGCTGGGGATAAGCCTGTTGAAAACCCTGTGGACAGTTTTGTGGATAGTTTTTTTGAACTGGGCAGTTGGGCGACATACGTCCCGTCGCCGACCCGGCTTTGCGTAAAGCCCTCGGCATACAGCTGATCGTAGGCACGCACCACGCTGTTGCGCGAAATCGACAACGCCGCCGCCAGGTCGCGCGTGGCGGGCAAACGCGTGCCGCCGGCCAGTCGCCCGTCCAGCACGCGTTGGCGCAAGGCTTCGTACAGCTGGCGGGTCAGCCCCTGACGACGATCCAGCTCGATTCCCGCAGGGTTGAACGACAACGGCGGCGCAAGGGACGACATTGGGCAGGCTCCGGAATTGGACCCATGAAATGGGTCATAGATGGCTCTTACAACGAACCATTAGCCTGCCTAGGATGCAGGCATTCGCCAAGGAATACTTTTATGTACACACCACGCGCCTTTGCCCTCGACGATTTGCCCGAACTGCAGCAACTGATCCAGCACACGCGTCTGGCGCAGGTGGTGACCGTGGGTGAACACGGCCTGCTAGCCAGCCACCTGCCACTGCTGCTCAACCCCAACGAAGGCCCGAACGGTACGCTCTACGGCCACATGGCCAAGGCCAACCCGCAGTGGCACGACCTGCAGAACGGCGGCGAAGCGCTGGTGATCTTTGCCGGGGCCGACGCCTATGTCAGCCCGGCGTTTTACCCGAGCAAGGCCGAGCACGGCAAAGTGGTGCCCACCTGGAACTACCTGGCCGTGCATGCCTACGGCACGGCCGACGTGTTTACCGACGCCGAGCGCCTGCGCGGCGTGGTCAGCGCCCTCACCGACCGCCACGAAGGCCGCCGCGCCCAGCCCTGGAAGGTCAGCGACGCCCCGGCCGACTACATTGAAGGCATGCTCAAGGCCATCGTCGGTTTCGCCTTGCCCATCGAACGTCTGATCGGCAAACGCAAACTCAGCCAGAACCGCAGTGCCGCCGACATCCAGGGCGTGCGCGAGGGGCTGGCCACCAGCCTCGACGTGCGCGACCAGACCCTCGCCCGTTTCATTCCCCAAGGAGCCCCAGAATGAGCCCGATCGACATCCGCCCCGTCACCGCCGCAGACCACGCCGCCTGGCTGGCGCTGTGGCACGCGTACTTGCAGTTCTACAACACCGAACTGCCAGACGCCGTCAGCCAGAGCACCTGGCAACGCCTGATCGACGCCCATGAGCCGACCCACTCCGCGCTCGCCTGGCAGGACGGCAAAGCGGTAGGCATGGTCAACTTCATCTACCATCGCTCCAACTGGAGCATTGAAAACTCCTGCTACCTGCAAGACCTGCTGGTGGCGCCGGCCCAGCGCGGCGGCGGCGTGGGCCGCAAATTGATCGAACACGTCTATGCCACGGCCAAAGCCGACGGCTGCTGCGAGGTCCATTGGCTGACCCACGAGACCAATGCCACCGCGATCCAACTGTACGAACGCATCGCCGAACGCCCTGGTTTCATCCAATTTTGCAAAGGTCTTTAAGGAGCGCAGCATGTCCACCTCTCTCGCCGACTGGCAAGGTGCCCCGGCGCCCACGGTCCAACTGCTCGAAGGGCGTTTCATCCGCCTGGAAAAACTCGACCCGGCGCGCCACGCCGACGGTCTGTGGCAAGCCCTCGAAGGCCCCGGCGCCGACCCCAAGCTGTGGGACTATTTGCCGTATGGCCCGTTCAGCGACCGCACCGCGTTCGATGCCTGGCTGAACAACCATGCCCAGCACAACGAGCCGTATTTCTTCAGCGTGATCGACCGCGCCAGCGGCGATGTGCAGGGCATCCTCAGCCTGATGTCCATCGTCCCGGCCCACGGGCGCATCGAAATCGGCCACGTCACCTTCGGCGCGCCGATGCAGCGCTCGCCGAAAAGCACCGAGGCCGTGTATCTGTTGGCCAAGCATGCTTTCGAACTGGGCTACCGCCGCCTGGAGTGGAAATGCAATAACGGCAATGCCCGCTCCAAATACGCCGCCGAGCGCCTGGGGTTCAGTTTTGAAGGGGTGTTCCGCCAGCACATGGTGGTCAAGGGGCAGAACCGGGACACGGCGTGGTATTCGATTCTGGACTCGGAATGGCCGCCGATCGGGGCAGGGTTTGAGCACTGGCTGTCGGAAGCCAATCAGGCAGGTTCAGGCCAATTGAAAAGCCTGGCGGAGTGCCGCGCCTAAATCCCACAGACAGCGCAGCACCAGAATATGAGAGCGGGCTTGCCCGCGAGGCGGTGGGTCAGTCGAGATTGATTTTCGACTGGTCTACCGCTATCGCGGCGTAGGTATCTACACATCCGATGACGCTGAAAACCCCGGTCGTATCGCGAGCTGTTGCTTTGCTGTTGCTCTGCTTTTGCTCTGTTTTTGATTTTGATCTTAGGCGCCCCGTTAACCACGCTGGCCGAACGCAGGCTTGAATCCGTGGGCAACCCGGCAGGACGCCGGGTTAGCCGTCCTGGGCCAGGGATGGCCCATGACGGCGGCCCACGGATTCAAGCCTGCGTTCGGGCATGCCGAGCCTAAGCGAGGCACCGAGTGGTGGGGCAAGAGCGTTTTGCTTACTTTTGCGCTTTTCAAAAGTGAGCCGCCGTAAGGGCGGAACCCATAGCGGCCGCCACCTGAATAATGGATATGTACTCATTCCAACCCGAGCGAAGGGTCGGCCCACAGGCCGCCACGGGAGCAAGCTCCCTCCCACACTCGATCGTCAGTGCAATCCGCACTGGGTGTCAGTCGGCAAGCTGCTCGGCCAACACCGCAATATGCTCCGGTCCGATCCCGCAGCAACCGCCCAAATGGCTGGCGCCGCGCTTCTGCCAATCGGCAGCCCATTGCAGGTAGCCCGGCGGGTCGAGGTCGTCGCGCAACGGGTCGAGGCCGTCGTTGGCCGTGGCCTCCTTGGGCTGTGGCGGGAAGGCGTTGGCATAGGCGCCGATCTGGATCGCCACCCCCAGGCGCTCGAAGGTCTGGCGGGCCGCATCAATCGCCGCGCCGATCACCTCCGGCTGGCTGCAGTTGAACAACAACACCTGCACGCCCAGTTGCGCAGCCGCTTCGGCCGCCTCGGCCACCGGCTCGCCGGAACGCAGGCGCGGCACCTCGTCGGTGTCTTCGTCCTTCAGGGTAAACGACAGCCAGAACGGTTTGCCGTCCGCCGGCAGACCGGCATGAATGGCCCGCGCCTCGACGATCGAACTCTGGGTTTCTGCCAACCATAGGTCGACATAAGGCGCCAGGCCGGTCACCAGGGGCGTCAGCAGTTCGCTGACCCGGTCGGCCTCGAACAGGTCAGGCCGATACGAGCCGAACAGCGGCGGCAGGGAACCGGCCACGCGCACTGCTTGGCCGGACGCCACCACCGCGCGCCGCGCCAATTCACCGGCCAACGCCGCCAGGGCCTGGCCCTCGGCGGCAAACCGCGCTTCGCCGATATGAAACGGTACGACGGCATAGCTGTTGCTGGTGATCACGTCGGCACCGGCCTGGATGTAAGCCGCGTGTACCGCTTCCACCGCCTGCGGCGCTTCGCTCAACGCCAGCGCCGACCACTCCGGCTGTCGGAACGGCGCGCCGCGACGTTGCAGTTCGCGGCCCATGCCACCATCGAGAATTACTGTGCGTACTGCGGCCATATGCTTTTTACTCATAAGCTTATGAAAATAACTCACTATGAGAGTCGCTCTTATAACTATTTAATACGGTAAATTCGCTTCATAACAACTTCTTTTTTTATTCGGGTGCCTCTCTTGAAACTCAAACCGCTACTGGCCCTGGGCCTGACCATGCTGGCTGCCTCCACCCAAGCCTTCGGCGGTGCAACCCTGGACCGGGTTGAGCAAAACCACGAATTGGTCGGCGTGCTGATGGAGAGCTATCCGCCTTTCTCGTTCCTCAACGAGCAGAACCAGCTCGACGGTTTCGACGTCGACGTGGCCAAGGCCGTCGCGCAAAAACTGGGGGTCAAACTGCGCCTGGAAACCCCGTCCTGGGACGTGATCGCCGCCGGCCGCTGGAGCGGGCGCTACGACATCTGCATCTGCTCGATGACCCCAAGCAAGGCCCGCGCCGAAGTGTTCGACTTCCCCGTGGAGTACTACGCCTCGCCTGCGGTGATCGTGGTCAATGCCAAGGATGAGCGCATCCACGGCGCCAAGGACCTGAGCGGCAAGAAAGTCGGCCTCACCAGCGCCTCCAGCTACGAGAGCTACCTGAACAAAAACCTGGTGATCGAAGGCGCCGAAGACACCCAACTGCAGTACCCGTTCGAGAACGTGCAGATTGCCCCCTACGACACCGACAACGTGGCCTTCCAGGACCTGGGCCTGGGCGCCGGCGTGCGCCTGGATGCGATCCTCACCAACCTGGTCACCGCCCAACCGCGCCTGAGCCAGGACAAGCGCTTCAAGCTGGCCGGCGAAGCGCTGTACGCCGAGCCCAACTCGGTGGCCATCGAAAAAGGCGACCCGCAGTGGGACAGCAAAGTGCGTGAAGTCTTCGCGCAGTTGAAGCAGGACGGCACCTTGAGCAAGCTGTCGCAAAAATGGATCGGCGCCGACATCAGCCAATGACCGCGTTCCCCACCCCACCCAAACCACCGGTCAGCGCGTCGCGGCTACAACGATTCTTCGGTTTTCGCACGCGCCTGTACCTGACCTGGGCCGCGCTGTTCTGCCTGTTCGCCAGCTTCTTCCTGAGCTTTGACCTGAAGTTCTCGATCATCCTCGACAAGCTGCCCAATCTGGTCGGCGTGCATCTGGCGCCCAACGGGTTTCTGCAAGGCGCGGCGCTGACGGTGTTCCTGTGCCTGTGCTCGATCGTGGCGTCATCGATACTGGGCTTTATCACCGCCCTGGGGCGCCTGTCGAAAAGCGCGGTGGCCTTTGGCGTCGCGAGTTTCTATGCCTCATTCTTCCGTGGCACACCGCTGCTGATCCAGATCCTGCTGATCTACCTGGGCCTGCCGCAACTGGGCCTGGTGCCGGGGGCCATCGTCGCCGGGATCATCGCGCTGTCGCTGAACTACGGCGCCTACCTGAGCGAAATCTTCCGCGCCGGCATCCTCGGCGTGCCCCACGGCCAACGGGAAGCCGCCCTGGCCCTGGGCATGCGCGACAGTGCGATCTTCTGGCACGTCACCCTGCCCCAGGCCATGCGTACCATCGTCCCGCCCGCCACCAACCAGTTCATCTCGATGCTCAAGGACTCCTCCCTGATCTCGGTGATGGGCGTGTGGGAAGTGATGTTCCTCGCGCAATCCTACGGCCGCTCCAGCTATCGCTACATCGAAATGCTCACCACGGCGGCGATCATCTACTGGGTGATGTCCCTCGGCCTGGAACTGATCCAAGCGCGAATGGAGCGGCATTACGGCAAGGGGTATGTGCGACGGGGGTGAGGACTCAGTCATCCCACTCGCGACGCACCTTGACCACGCCCATCTGTAAGCCAAAGGGGCGGAACACGGCGTTCAGCGATTTCAGGGTTTGATTGCCCTCGCCGTGTTCGATATGCACCAGGGTACGCACGGAAATCTTGCACATCTTGGCGAACTGGCTTTGGTGCAGGCCAGTGACTTCGGTGCGCAGGCGGCGCACGGCTTCGCCAATTGCAAGGGAACCATCAGCCAGCCCCTGTTCGACACGTTCGATTAACAGGGCGCGGGCATCCAGGGTAATGGTCATTTCAGCCCCCATTGCTTCAGACGCATGTCCAGTTTCCCCAACGGGACGCTGGGGTGGTTCAAGGTGACCGCTGGCAAACCGCCTGCAGCCAAGATGTCCGGCAGAGCTCGCAAGTGTTCGGCGTCTTGTCGCAGCCGCTCAAAACTTTGCTCAGGGTCAATAATCTCGGCCAGTGCATCGCAGACCCCTCGCCAATTGATATCACCTGCCCTGCAACGTCCATCAAAACCCTTTTCAGGCTCCGAGAACTCCAACCGCATAGCGTCACGCCAATGACCAGCGGTGAAAATCTGCAGTATCAAAGAGTAGGTCGTTTCCATCTGCATTTAAGTGCACCTGGCAAGCAATGTTCGGGACGCGTACTGCAATATAGTGCATTTCCTGCTCAGCAGATGACCAGATTTACGCATTAAAATGCATTTGTATCGCCAGAATTAATCTAAAAATGCATTTTAATGCAAATGAGATGGCCATTTATCCTGTCGCGGACAAAGCCCGATGCGTTTTTAATCGCACCGCACTACAGACAACTCCCGCAAACCAGGGGTCGATAGCCTGACAGTTATCGCCCCGCCATCTCGCTAAATTTCCGGCCTCATTCATCAGAGGTTGGGATCACATGCCCTTTACACCCCCACGATTTGCACTTGTCATGGCGCTTGCGATCAGCGCCGCCAGCCTTCAACACGCCCAGGCGCGGGGCGATATCGAATACCGGCCGTACCATTTCCAACCCTATGAGGCGCTTGATAATGAGTGGGCCGACGCAGCGTCTGAAAAAGCCGAACCCATCGACGGCTACCTCACTCAGCGCGCCACCACGCACAATGGCCTGCAGCTCGCCAAGGCCCTGGAACCTGCGCTGGTTCAGTTGCTGGAGTCCGGCGAACTGACCTCCGAACAGATCAAAGCCCTGGAAAAATTCGCCGACGCGCTGGACAAGCAGCCCGGCGGCATCGGCGCGGCCCTTGAGCAATTGGCCGCCAGCCAGAACGCCAACCTCGCCGCCGCGACCCAGAACACCACGCAGCAACTGAGCAGCCAACTGCTGTCGATCCTGCGCACCCTGCCCGCCGACGACGCTGGCCACTTCTGGGTGCAAAGCCTGGGCAACGACGGCACGCTCGACAAAAAAGGCGGCAGTGCCGGTCTGAAACATGGCACCCAAGGCCTGTTGCTGGGGGCCGACTGGGCGCTGGACCATGCCTGGCGTGTCGGCGTGACGGGCGCCAAATCCAGCAGCCACCTCGACGCCGCGCGTTTTTCCGCCGACCTCGACAGCTGGCACCTGGGCAGCTATGCCGTGCGGCAGGACGGCCCGTTGGCCCTGCGCCTGGGAGCGATCTACAGCAGCCATGACGGGCAGAACAAGCGCAGCGTCAAGTTGCTCGATTACACCGAGCAGCTCAGGGCCAATTACAACGCCAACAGCCAAACCGTCTTCTCCGAAATGGGCTACCAATTGGGCACTGCGGATTTGAGCGTGGAACCCTTCGCCGGCCTCGGTTACCAGCGCTATCACCGCGACGGTTTCAAGGAGCGGGGTGGCCTGACCGCGCTGAACGTCGGCTCGCAAAACCAACAGAACCTGAGCAGCACCTTCGGTCTTCGCCTGGCGTCGCTGTATCGGTTCGATAACCAGATGAGTCTGGCCCCCCACCTCAGCGCCAGTTGGAAACACCTGTACGGCGACGTCGACAGCCGGGTCAGTCAATCCTTTCGCGCTGCGCCGGGGCTGATTGACAGCTTCACTGTCCAGGGCACGTCGCTGGACCGCGACAGCCTGAACGTCCGAGCCGGCCTGGACCTCGCACTCTCGCCGCAACACACCGTGGGCCTGACCTACGCCAGCGAAACAGGCAACCATAGCCGCAACCAGGGCCTGATGGGCCAATGGCAAATGCGGTTCTGAGCCCACGCTGCGCGCGCCGGCCAAATTACGGGCGAAAAAAAAGGGGAGCACCTGCTCCCCCGAGGATTAAACGGTAGTGTCGAAGGCTGGATCAGCCTTCGATTTCAATCAGGATTTCGCCAGGGTTCACCCGGTCGCCCTTGGCTACATGAACGGCGGTCACCTTGCCGGCAATCGCGGCCTGCACTTCGGTTTCCATCTTCATCGCTTCGGTGATCAGCACCGCCTGGCCGGCCTTGACGACGTCGCCTGGCTTGACCAGCACGTCGACGATATTGCCCGGCATCGTGGTGCTCACATGGCCTGGCTCGGTGGCTTGCTTGCGCTTGCTGCCGCCACCGCCGACGAACTCGTTGAGCGGTTCGAACACCACTTCTTCGGGCATGCCGTCGATGGACAGGTAGAAGTGACGCTTGCCTTCAGCTTTCACGCCAACACCGGTGATGTCGACGCGGTAGCTTTCGCCGTGGACGTCGATGACGAACTCGGTCGGTACGCCTTCGCCACCCGCACGGGCCACGCCGCCGGCTTCCGGGATCGGCAGCAACACTTCCGGAGTCAGGGTGCCGGCGTCGCGTTCTTCGAGGAACTTGCGGCCAATGTCCGGGAACATGGCGTAGGTCAGCACGTCTTCTTCAGATTTGGCCAACGCACCGATTTCGCCGCGCAGCTTGTTCATTTCCGGCTTGAGCAGGTCGGCCGGGCGCACGTCGATCACGTCTTCGCTGCCGATGGCCTGGCGACGCAGTTGCCCGTTCACCGTGCCCGGCGCTTTGCCGTAGCCGCCTTGCAGGTAGAGCTTCACTTCGTTGGTGATGGTCTTGTAGCGCTCGCCGGCCAGCACGTTGAAGAACGCCTGGGTGCCGACGATCTGCGAGGTCGGGGTGACCAGCGGCGGGAAGCCCAAGTCTTCACGCACCCGCGGAATTTCAGCCAGCACTTCGCCCATGCGGTTGAGTGCGCCCTGCTCTTTGAGCTGGTTGGCCAGGTTGGAAATCATCCCGCCCGGCACTTGGTTGACTTGCACGCGCGTGTCGACCGCGGTGAATTCGCTTTCGAACTGGTGATACTTCTTACGCACGGCGTAGAAGTACAGGCCGATTTCCTGCAGCAGTTCCAGGTCGAGGCCGGTGTCGAATTCGCTGCCTTTAAGGGCGGCGACCATCGACTCGGTGCCCGGGTGGCTGGTGCCCCAGGCGAAGCTGGAGATCGCGGTATCGATGTGCTCGGCACCGTTTTCGATGGCCTTGAGTTGGCACATCGCAGCCAAACCCGCCGTGTCATGCGAGTGGATGAACACCGGCAGGCTCTGCTCGGCTTTCAGTGCCTTGACCAGCTCGCCGGTGGCGTATGGCGTGAGCAGGCCGGCCATGTCCTTGATCGCCACCGAGTCGCAGCCCATGGACTCCATTTGCTTGGCCTGGGCCACAAACGCGTCGATGGTGTGTACCGGGCTGGTGGTGTAGGCGATGGTGCCCTGGGCGTGTTTGCCGGCGGCCTTGACCGCTTCGATGGCCACGCGCAGGTTACGCACGTCGTTCATCGCGTCGAAGATGCGGAACACGTCAATACCGTTGACGGCGGCCTTGGCGACGAAGGCTTTGACCACGTCGTCGCTGTAGTGGCGATAGCCCAACAGGTTCTGGCCGCGCAGCAGCATTTGCAGGCGGGTGTTAGGCAACGCAGCGCGCAATTTGCGCAGACGCTCCCACGGGTCTTCTTTCAAAAAGCGCACGCAGGCGTCGAAGGTCGCGCCGCCCCAGACTTCCAGGGACCAGTAGCCGACTTTGTCGAGCTTGTCGCAGATCGGCAGCATGTCGTCGGTACGCATGCGGGTGGCCAGCAACGATTGGTGAGCGTCGCGCAGGATGGTGTCGGTGACAAAGATCTTCTTGCTCATTGTTATATTCCTCACAGGCCTGCGTGGGCGGCGATGGCGGCGGCGATGGCCAGGGCCAGCTCTTCGGGTTTGCGCTTGATCGAGTAGTTGGTCAGCTCAGGGTGGCTTTCCACGAAACTGGTGTTGAACTGGCCGCTGCGGAATTCCGGGTTGCGCAGGATTTCCTGGTAGTAGGCGGCGGTGGTCTTCACGCCTTGCAGGCGCATGTCATCCAGGGCACGCAGGCCGCGGTCCATGGCTTCTTCCCAGGTCAACGCCCACACCACCAGTTTCAGGCACATGGAATCGTAGAACGGCGGGATGGTGTAGCCGGTGTAGATCGCCGTGTCGGTACGCACGCCGGGGCCGCCGGGCGCGTAATAGCGGGTGATCTTGCCGAAGCTGGGCAGGAAGTTGTTCTTCGGGTCTTCAGCGTTGATCCGGAACTGCAACGCAAAACCACGGTGCTGGATGTCTTCCTGCTTCACCGAGAGCGGCAGGCCCGAGGCGATGCGGATCTGCTCGCGAACGATGTCGATCCCGGTGATTTCTTCGGTGATCGTGTGTTCCACCTGCACCCGGGTGTTCATCTCCATGAAGTACACCTCGCCCTCGGCGAGCAGGAACTCCACGGTGCCAGCGTTTTCGTAACCCACGGCCTTGGCTGCGCGCACCGACAGGTCGCCGATGTAGGCGCGCTGTTCAGGGGTCAGTTGCGGGCTCGGGGCGATTTCGATGAGCTTCTGGTTACGGCGCTGGATCGAGCAATCGCGCTCGAACAGATGCACCACGTTGCCAAAGCTGTCACCGAGGATCTGCGCTTCGATGTGCTTGGGGTTGACGATGCATTTTTCCAGGAACACTTCCGCCGAACCGAAGGCCTTGGTGGCTTCGGAGATCACGCGGGGGAAGGCTTGTTCGAGTTCTTCACGGCTGTTGCAACGACGAATGCCGCGACCGCCGCCACCGGAGGTGGCCTTGAGCATCACCGGGTAACCGATGCGGTCGCCTTCGGTGAGGGCTTCGGCGATGTCGGCGACGTTGCCTTCGGTGCCGGGGGTGACCGGTACGCCGGCCTTGATCATGCTGCGGCGCGCTTCGGTCTTGTCGCCCATGCGGCGAATCACTTCCGCGGATGGACCGATGAATTTAATCCCACGTTCGGCGCAAATGTCCGCCAGTTCCGCGTTTTCCGAGAGGAAACCGTAACCGGGATGCAACGCATCGCAACCGGTTTCCACGGCCAGGTTCACCAGCTTGCGCGGGTTCAGGTAACCGGCAAGGGGCTCGGCCCCGATGCTGTGGGCCTCGTCGGCACGCTTGACGTGCAACGCGTGGCGGTCGGCGTCGGAATAGACCGCGACCGAGCGAATGCCCATCTCGGCGCAGGCACGCACGATTCGCACGGCAATTTCACCACGGTTGGCGATCAGGATCTTTTTTATCACTTGGAAATTCCCTTGAGCCGATTGCTGCGTTCTTCGACCCGCTAGACTCGGGTCGGCGCGTGACTAAATGTTTCAAGCCAGTCGCGAGGCACACACTAAGCCTGCTGAGGGATTAACAAAAATCAATAATTATTGGGTCATGCATAAGTAAAGACTTATAGTTGGCGGACCGGACGCCGCCAAGAGGCTTGAAAAAATGCGTAAGTCATTGATGAGGCTGACATTACGTCAACTGCAGATCTTCAATGAGGTGTGTGATTTGCGCTCCTACAGCCGGGCGGCCGAGGAAATGTCCCTCACCCAGCCGGCCGTCAGCCTGCAAATTCGTCAGCTGGAAGAGCTGATCGGCCAGCCGCTGTTCGACTACGTAGGTAAGAAACTTTACATGACCGAGGCGGCCGAAGCGCTGCAACGGGCCAGCCGCGATATTTTCGGACGCCTGGAAAACCTCGATATGCAGCTGTCGGACATGCAGGGCTCGCTGCAAGGCCAACTGAAACTGGCGGTGGAGTCCAGCGCCAAGTACTTCGTGCCGCACCTGTTTGCCGCGTTCAAGCGCCAGCATCCGGAGGTGCAATTGCATCTGACGGTGGTCAACCGCGCCCAGGTGATCCGCCGGCTGTCGGACAACCGTGACGACTTGGTGATCATGTCCATGGTGCCCCAAGACATGGGCCTCGAATTCCTGCCGTTCCTCAACAACCCGATTGTCGCCGTGGCGCTGCCCGACCACCCCTTGAGCCAGCAAGGAGCGCTGCGCCTGCGCGACCTGGAGCCTTACACGCTGTTACTGCGCGAACCGGGTTCCGGCACGCGGCTGGCTTGCGAAGAGTACTTCAAGGAAAAACGCGTTCACTTCAGCCAGACGGTGGAAGTCGCCTCGGCCGAGGCGCAGCGTGAATGCGTGTTGGCCGGGTTGGGCGTGGCCTTGTTGACACGCCACGCCCTGAACCTGGAACTGGCCACCGGCGGGCTCAAGGAGCTGCCGGTGGAAGAGCTGCCGCTGTACCGCAGTTGGTGCCTGGTGCAGGCCAAGGCCAAGCGCCTGTCACCGGTGGCCCATGCGTTCCTAGGCTTTATCCGCAGCGAGCGGGTGCAGATCAGCGCGCTGGCTGAGCGCTTCGCTGGGCAGCCGCGGGTGCCTGCCAGTGCAGTTCCGGGTAGTCCGTGATGCTTTGCAGCAATTGGCGTTGATCACAGCGGTCTTCGATTGCGCGACGGAACGCCATGCGGCGCTGGTCTTCCTGCTGACGACGGGTCTTGACGGAGCTGTTGCTATCTTCGTAGGGCCGGGCCATTTGGAGTCTCCCAATGCGAGTGCGGGGAGTTCAGGATGGGCGCGAGGGATGACGGTTTGGCGGCGCGGGGATGACAGGACGATGAATCTTCTGGACAGGTGAGACATGCACATGTGGGAGGGGGCTTGCTCCCGATGGCAGAGTGCCAGTCGATGCATCTGCGACTGAACCACCGCTATCGGGAGCAAGCCCCCTCCCACATTTGGATCGCTGTATCGCGCTCAGTCGTCGAGGGCTTTGACGGACTTGGGCGACAGACGAAGGCTGCGCAGGCTGCGCTTGACGCTCTTGAGGTGGTTGACCAGGCTCGGCCCGCGCGCCATGGCCACGCCCATCGCCAGCACGTCGATCACCACCAGGTGGGCGATGCGCGAGGTCAACGGGGTGTAGATTTCGGTGTCTTCGTGGACATCGATCGCCAGGTTGACCGTGGACAGTTCCGCCAACGGCGTCTGGCTCGGGCACAGGGTGATCAGCGTGGCGCCGCTTTCACGTACCAGGTTGGCGGTGATCAGCAAGTCCTTGGAGCGGCCGGACTGGGAAATACAGATGGCCACGTCGGTCGGTTTCAACGTCACGGCCGACATCGCCTGCATGTGCGGGTCGCTGTAGGCCGCCGCCGTAAGCAGCAGTCGGAAGAATTTGTGCTGGGCATCGGCCGCCACCGCACCCGACGCGCCAAACCCGTAGAACTCGACACGCTGGGCCTGGGACATCGCCGTCACGGCCTTTTGCAGCGCCACCGGGTCGAGCTTCTCGCGCACTTCCATCAGGGTGTGCAGCGTGGTGTCGAAGATCTTGAGGCTGTAGTCGGCGACGGAATCGTCTTCGTGAATCGCAAACTGCCCGAAGCTCGCGCCGGCGGCCAGGCTTTGGGCCAGCTTGAGTTTCAGGTCCTGGAAGCCGGAACAACCGATGGCACGACAGAAGCGCACGATGGTCGGCTCACTGATGCCCACGCTGTGGGCCAGGTCGGCCATGGAACTGTGCATTACGGCCGCAGGGTCAAGCAGCACGTGGTCGGCAACCTTGAGTTCCGATTTGCGTAACAGGTGGCGCGACTGGGCGATATGTTGCAACAGGTTCAAAGGACAGGACTCTTGTTATTGGCAGACGCCAGGGATGTAGCAAGCTTGTAGTTATACTACAAGAATTGCCGTTTTGCCCGTCCGATGCATCACTAAATCGCCCTGCTGCCCTTTGAATCTAAGGGCAGCCAAGTTGTAGCCACAAAGGCTGAAGGCACGTCTCTAGGAAAAATCCGCATTCTTCCGTAACAAATCTGCCAGCCCTTCGGCCTTCATCGGCCGGCTGATCAAGTAGCCCTGCACCTCATCGCAACGCTCCCGGCGCAGGAAATCCAGCTGCTGCTGATCTTCCACGCCTTCGGCCACCACCTTGAGCGCCAAACCGTGGGCCATGGCGATGATCGCACGGGTAATGGCCGCGTCTTCCCGCCCCTGGCCGAGGCCGCGGATGAAGGTCTGGTCGATCTTCACGTAGTCCACGGGAATGCGCTTGAGGTAACTGAGAGACGAATAGCCGGTGCCAAAATCGTCGATGGCCAACTTCACCCCCAGATCGCGCAGTTGCTGGAAGGTGGCGATGATGTGCTCGACACTGTCGAGCAGCTGGCTTTCGGTCAGCTCCAGCTCCAGGTATTGCGGGTCCAGGCCGGTTTCTTCCAGCACCTGGCGCACCAGGCTGACCAGCTTGCCTTGACGCAGTTGATGCACCGACAGGTTCACCGACACGCGTATCGGCGCCAGCCCCTGACGCTGCCACTCACAAGCCTGCCAGCAGGCCTGGCGCAGGACGAATTCACCCAACGGCACGATCAGGCCGGTTTCTTCGGCCAGGCCGATGAAGTCGCTTGGCGGCACCGTGCCCCACTGCGGATGCTCCCAACGAATCAACGCCTCGGCGGCGTTCAGTTTGCCGCTAGCCAGGCACAATTTCGGTTGGTAGAACACCGACAGCTGGCGCTCGTCGATGGCCTTGCGCAGCTGGTTTTCCAGCTGCAAACGCTCCAGGGTGCTGGCTTGCAGACTGTCGGTGTAGAACTGGAAATTATTCCCACCCAGGTGTTTGGCGTGTTGCATGGCCATGTTCGCCTGGCTAACCAACGCCGAAATTTCCCGCGCATTATCCGGAAGCAGGCTGACGCCCATCGAGGCGCTGACCACCAATTCATGCCCTTCCACCGTCACCGGCACGCGCAACTTGGCCAGCAGGCGCGTGGCCACCCGCGCCAGGCTTGAGAGGTTGCCGTAGGCATCGAAAAGCACGGCGAACTCATCCCCGGACAAACGCGCGATGGTGTCGGCCTCGGGCAGGGCATTGATCAAACGTCGCGCCATTTTTTGCAGCAATTGGTCGGCGACATCATGGCCCAGGCTGTCGTTGAGCAACTTGAAACGGTCCAGGTTGATATGCAGCAACGCCAGGCTGCGCCCGCCCTGGCGCACCCGCTGATGCGCTTCGCGCAGCCGCTCGCGAAACAGCGAGCGGTTGGCCAGGCCGGTCAATTCGTCATAGTGCGTGAGGTAGCGCATGCGCTCCTCGGATTCACGCCGCGCCGAGAGATCGGCGAAGAAGCCTACGATATGACTGACGTTTCCTCGAATATCGCGCACCACGTTCAGTTGCAGCCACTGCGGGTACAGTTCGCCGTTCTTGCGCGTTTCCACCAGCTCGCCCTGCCAGGTACCGTGACTGAGCAGCGCCTGGCGGATCAGCGGAAAGTGCCGCCGAGCGTCGCGGCTGCACGGCAACTCCACCACATTGCGCCCGAGCATGTCGTCGATATCAAAGCCGGTGACGCGACTGAAGGCCTGGTTGACGGCGAGCAGCGCGTAGTCCGGGTCCAGGATCACAATACCTTCGCTGGCCGCTTCGAATACGGTCGAGGCCAGGCGTTGCTGTTCCTCCAGCGCCTTGCTTGCGCTGATGTCGCGGCGCGTGCCGAGCATGCGCGTCACGCGACCGCTGGGCGCACGCTCCACGGCGCGGCCGCGGTCTTCGATCCACACCCAGTGGCCATCGCCATGGCGCACCCGGTATTCCACCAGATAGTCCTCGCTACGGCCCTTGAGATGCTCCACCAGGGCACGCTTGAGCAGCGGCAAGTCGTCGGGGTGCAGGCGCGGCTTGAGGTGGCTGAGCATCGCCGTGACGAACTCGGGCTCCAGGCCGAACAGTTCCTTGAGCTGGGTGTGGTGGACTTCGTCGGTTTGCAGATTCCAGTCCCACAGGCCCAGTTCGCTGGCTTGCAGAGCCATCGCCAGGCGCGCTTCGCTTTTATTCAGGGCCAGGCTGGCGGCGTCCAGTTCCTGGCTGCGTTGCGCCACGCGGTCCTGCAGGCCGATTTGCGCTTCGCGCAGTTCCTGCTCGACCTGGCGGCGTTGCTCGACTTCGCGCACCAGCTCCTGATTCAACTGTTCACTGCGCTGCTGTGCCTGTTGCAGATGCTCGATCAGCGCCTGGTTCTGAAAGCGCCGCAACAGCCCGTGCTGGATCAGGCGGTTGACCTGCCACGCCACCACACTCAAGGACGCCAGCAGGATCAGGCCGAGTACACCCCAACCCTGTTGCTGCGCGGCGCCGTTCCAGAAGAGATAGACAATGGCCGGCACCAGGCACGGCAGCGCGAATGACAGGAACGCCGGCAGGCTCACCGCATAGGCAACACTGGCGGACAACGTCGCCGCGCCGATCAGGCCGAACACCCAGGCTTGCTGCGTAAAGCTGTCTGCCGGCACCAGGGCGATGGCGGCGATGGCCAGGGTCAGGCCGCTGACCGCCGAGCCGAGCATGAACATGCGCCGCCAGATCGGTTGGGCCTGGCGGCTGGGCATCGCCGAGTCGAAGGCGGCCACCTGGATCACGCGCAGCGCGACCAGCGCCAGCAGCCAGACCAGCCAGATGCTGTCGAGCAGGTAATGTTTGGGGTTCCAGATCAACCAGGCGCAGACCAGGCCGTTGACCAGCATCAATAAGGTCGGCAGCAGCGAACCCTGGTAGAGCAGACGCGTGCGTTCGACCGCCATCTCGGTAGCGTAGTGTTTTCGGATAACCTGCGCGGGCGCCGCCATGGGGCTAAACAGGTCGGTGCTGAGGGTCATAGGCAGTGTTCTTATAATGGTGAGCCCGAAACGTCGACGGAGCATACACAAGCAAGCGCTCGGGCCAAACTGCTGCGCGTCATAAAAACCAGCGAGGCGTACCGCGCAAACCTCGGGGCCAGACGGCTTGAGCGAGACGCGGCGCGGCCTGTGGCCCATGACCAACCAGTCATCAGCCCCGCCGGAACGCGTGCCCGCCCCGGCACGCGCCGCAGGTTTTCCGTCGGCCATCCGCCAATGGGATTTGCCCCACTCCCCCGCGGGCCATAGAATGCGCCGATGCGCGATGATCTCTCCCTTTTGCTGAATTCCCTCAACGATGCCCAACGCCAGGCCGTAGCGGCCCCCGTTGGCCGTCAGTTGGTCCTGGCCGGTGCTGGCTCCGGTAAAACCCGAGTGCTGGTACACCGTATCGCCTGGTTGATCCAGGTCGAGAACGCGTCCCCGCATTCGATCCTGTCGGTGACCTTCACCAACAAGGCCGCTGCCGAGATGCGCCACCGCATCGAGCAGTTGATGGGCATCAGCCCGGCCGGCATGTGGGTGGGCACCTTCCACGGCCTGGCGCACCGCCTGCTGCGGGCGCATTGGCAGGAAGCGGGTCTGGCCCAGACCTTCCAGATCCTCGACAGCGATGACCAGCAACGCCTGGTCAAGCGCGTGATCCGCGAGCTGGGCCTCGACGAACAGCGTTGGCCGGCGCGCCAGGCCCAATGGTTCATCAATGGCCAGAAAGACGAAGGCCTACGCCCGCAACATATCCAGGCCAGCGGCGATTTGTTCCTGGCCACCATGCGCAGCATTTATGAAGCCTACGAAGCGGCCTGTGTGCGCGCCGGCGTGATCGACTTCTCCGAGCTGCTGCTGCGCGCCCTCGACCTGTGGCGCGATAACCCCGGCCTGCTGGCCCATTACCAGAAACGCTTCCGGCACATCCTGGTCGATGAGTTCCAGGACACCAACGCCGTGCAGTACGCCTGGTTGCGCCTGCTGGCCAAGGGCGGCGACAGCCTGATGGTGGTGGGCGACGACGACCAGTCGATCTACGGCTGGCGCGGCGCGAAAATCGAGAACATCTACCAGTATTCCGAAGACTTCCCGGACGCGGTCACCATCCGCCTGGAGCAGAACTACCGCTCCACCGCCGGGATCCTCAAGGCCGCCAACGCCTTGATCGCCAATAACACCGGGCGCCTGGGCAAAGAGCTGTGGACCGACGGCGGCGAAGGCGAAGCGATCAACCTGTACGCGGCGTTCAACGAGCACGACGAAGCGCGCTACGTGGTGGAAACCATCGAAAGCGCATTGAAAACCGGCCTGGCGCGCAGCGACATCGCGATTCTGTACCGTTCCAACGCCCAATCGCGGGTGCTGGAAGAAGCCTTGCTGCGCGAGCGCATCCCGTACCGTATTTACGGCGGCCAGCGCTTCTTCGAGCGCGCCGAAATCAAGAACGCCATGGCCTACCTGCGTTTGCTGGAAGGTCGCGGCAACGACGCGGCGCTGGAGCGGGTGATCAATATCCCGGCCCGCGGCATCGGCGAAAAAACCGTTGAAGCGATTCGCGACCATGCGCGCCACGCCGATGTGTCGATGTGGGAAGCCATGCGCTTGCTGATCGCCAATAAAGGCCTGACCGGCCGTGCTGCCGGGGCGTTGGGTGTGTTTGTCGAGCTGATCGAGAACCTGACGGCCAAGTGCGCGGACATGCCCCTGCATTTGATGACCCAGACCGTGATCGAGCAGTCCGGGCTGATTGCCTACCACGAAGCGGAAAAAGGCGAGAAAGGCCAGGCCCGGGTGGAAAACCTTGAGGAACTGGTCAGCGCCGCCCGCGCGTTTGAAAACACCGAGGCCGATGAAGAACTGACCCCGCTCGCCGCGTTCCTCGGCCATGCGTCGCTGGAAGCCGGTGATACCCAGGCCGATGAGCATGAAGACAGCATCCAGCTGATGACCTTGCACAGCGCCAAGGGCCTGGAGTTCCCGTATGTGTTCCTGGTGGGCATGGAAGAAGGCCTGTTCCCCCACAAGATGAGCCTGGAAGAGCCCGGCCGCCTTGAGGAAGAACGCCGCCTGGCCTATGTGGGCATTACCCGGGCGATGCAGAACCTGGTGATGACCTACGCCGAGACCCGTCGCTTGTATGGCAGCGAGACCTACAACAAGGTGTCGCGCTTCGTGCGGGAAGTGCCGAAGGGGCTGATCCAGGAAGTGCGCCTGTCCAACAGCGTCAGTCGCCCGTTCGGCGGCGGCCAGCAGCAGAACTCCAGCAGCCTGTTTGCCGGTTCCGAGATCCCGGAAACCCCGTTCAGCCTTGGCCAGCAGGTCAAGCATGCGATCTTCGGCGAAGGGGTGATCCTCAACTTCGAAGGCGCCGGCGCCCAGGCACGGGTGCAGGTGAACTTCGCCGAGGGCAGCAAGTGGCTGATGATGGGTTACGCGAAGCTCGAAGCGGTCTGACACGCTGACCCCTTCCCCCTGTAGGAGCGAGCTTGCTCGCGAAAAACCCTCAGACAACGCGTCTCATCCAGGATGCCCGCGTTATCGTTGGCGATCTTCGCGAGCAAGCTCGCTCCTACAGACAGAAGGACGGTTCAGCATGAAGGTTTCGCGTCCACCCTTGTTTTTGATGCGCGCGGGCCAATATCTGTAACTAGTCCTACAGACTCTTCGGATTCTGTCTTACGCAAAAGCCCGAAACATTATGTCGCTAGCCACTGTCACGACACCTGTGCAACATGGCGCGCGTGCAATCCACAAATGGGAATTCCCTTTATGAAACGTTTTCTTAGCATCGCCATGGCGCTGTGCATTGGCCTGACGATGAGCCTCGATGCCAACGCCAAACGCTTCGGTGGCGGCAAAAGCATAGGCTCGGCACCAACTCACCAGACCAGCCAAATGGCTCCGTCCGCTGGCGTCGGCGGTGCTGCCGCCACTGCAGGCGCGGCCGGTGCTGCAGGCGCAGCCGCCAAGGCCGGCGGTGCTTCGCGCTGGTTGGGCCCTCTGGCCGGTATCGCCGCCGGTGGCCTGCTCGCATCCATGTTCATGGGCGGCGGCTTCCAGGGCATGCAGATCTTCGACATTCTGATCATGGCGGTCATCGCCTTCCTGATCTTCCGCTTCATCGCCGCCCGTCGTCGCAAGCAGCAGGAGCACATGGCTCCAGCCGGCGCGCCGATGCAGCGTGAAGTGTTCGAGCAGAAGCCAGCCATGGGTTCGATCTTCGGTGGTTCGGCCGCGCCTGCTGCTGCCCGCCCGGTGATCAATGCGCCAGCCTGGTTCAACGAAGAGCGTTTCGTCGAAGCGGCCCGCAGCCACTTCCAGTCCCTGCAGCAGCACTGGGACGCCAACGAAATGGATAAAATCTCCGAGTTCGTGACCCCGCAACTGCTCGAGTTCCTCAAGCGCGAACGCGCCGATCTGGGCGACGGCTTCCAGTCGACCTACATCGACGACCTGCGCGTGCAGCTCGAAGGTGTGGACGATCGCGCCGACAAGACCATCGCCACCCTGACGTTCAGCGGTGTGTCGAAGACCTCGCGTTTCGACCAGGGCGAAGTGTTCAGCGAAAGCTGGAACATGGAACGCGCCCAAGGCGACAACCAGCCTTGGCTGGTCGCCGGTATCCGCCAGAACGGCTGATAGCCACACGCTTGAACAAGCCGTAAGCAAAACCCCGGACATGTTCCGGGGTTTTCTATTTCACGGTTGCACTTATAGCGAGCTACTGTATAAAACGCCCCTGTAAACCGCGCCATCTAGCAAGAGGATCCCGGCCGTGGAAGAAGTCATCGAACAATTGCGTGAAGCCAACGAACCGGTTCCGGTTCCTCTGGAACTGCCTGATGAAGACCAACTGGTGGAAATCGAGGAACAGCTGTTCATCGACATCCCGTTTGTCTTCCGCGAATTCCTGCTAACCGTCAGCGATGTGGTGTACGGCAGCCTGGAACCGGTGACCGTCACCGACCCGCAGTCCCACACCTACCTGCCGGATGTGGCAGCCAACGCCTGGGATGCCGGTGTTGACCGCAGCATGATCCCGATCTGCCAGGACGGCGACGACTACTACTGCGTCGAAGAAGACGGCACCGTGGTGCTGTGGTGCGCCGAAGAAGAACTCGTCACCGAAGAAACCTGGGAGTCGGTGTGGCACTGGGCACGGGACGTCTGGCTGGAAAGCTGACACCTGCGGCTCGCGCGCGGGGCGGCCCAGCCTCCTCAGTGTTCCGGCGTATCCTTGTGGTTATCCAGAGTCTCCAGCAAAGCGACCTGCATCCGCGTATGCACGCGGATGAACCACCGCCAGAGCACGGCCGCCACCGCCGCCGCGACCACGGCGATCAGCACCAGCAACTTGTTGGTCGGCAGAATACTCGCCGACAACGCCGCCAATAGCAGGAAGATCACCAGCAGCGACAAAATCGGGATCACCTCGGCGATCACCCGACGCACGCGCTGGGTATGCCGCCCGGCCATTTCCGGCTTGACGCTCATCTCCGCCAGCAGCATCGACAGCGCCTTGAGCTTGCGGTACGCCGCAATCAGGAACGGCAGCGACAACAGCAACGCCGCGCCCCAGATCAACGCCTTCTGCCAGCTTGGATCACTGATCCAGCCCTCCAGATACCCGCCGATACGCAGCGCGAAGTAACTGCCGGTAAAGAAGATCGCCACCACCAGCGCCAGGTTCACCCCCACTTGCAGCACGATTTTGCGGATCATCGACGCTAGCAGCGCCCCCTCGCCGTGGGGCTGAATGCTGCGCAGCCATTCGCCATAGAGGCCAAATACCCGGCTCATGCGCTTGGGCATCACGGCGGCAATCTTCAGCGACAATGGGTCGGCGCCGCGAATCAGGTATGGGGTGAGCAATGTGGTGATCGCCGACACCGCGACCGCCACCGGGTAGAGGAAGTCACTGGTCACCTGCAAGGTCATGCCGAGCGCCGCGATGATGAAGGAAAACTCACCAATTTGTGACAGCCCCATCCCAACGCGCAACGACGTGCGGCCGTCATTGCCGGCGATAAATGCGCCCATGCCGCAGGACAACATCTTGCCCAGCACCACGGCCACGCTGATCACGGCAATCGGCCAGGCATATTGCAGCAGGATCTGCGGGTCGATCATCAAGCCAATGGCGACAAAGAAGATTGCGCTGAACATGTCGCGAACCGGCTCGATCAGGCGCTCGATCTTAATCAACTGGCGGGATTCGGCCATGATCGCGCCGATCAGGAACGCCCCCAGCACCATGCTGTATTCCAGCTTGACCACCAGCAGGCAAAAACCGAAGCACAGGCCCAGCACGGTGATCAGCAGCATTTCATTGCTGTCGAACCTGGCCACGTAGGCCAGCAAGCGCGGCACCAGCAAAATCCCGATGACCAGCGCGACGATCATGAACAGCGAGAGCTTGCCGACCGTGGAAAACACCTCGCCGGAGCTGACCGTGCCACTGACGGCGATGCTCGACAGCAAGGCGATGATGCCGATGCCGAGGATGTCCTCGACGATCAGCACGCCGAAAATCAGTTGGGCGAAGCGCTGGTCTTTCATCTTCAGGTCGTTGAGCGCCTTGACGATGATGGTGGTCGAGGAAATCGCCAGGATCGCGCCGAGGAACAGCGAGTCCATGGTGTTCCAGTCGAACCAGCGGCCGATCTCGTAGCCGATCCAGATCATCAGCACGATTTCCAGGAAGGCCGCGATAAACGCCGTGGCTCCCACCTTGAACAGCTTGCGCAGGCTGAACTCCAGGCCCAGGCAGAACATCAGGAAGATCACCCCCAGTTCGGCGAGGGTCTTGATGGTGTCTTCATCGTGGATCAGGCCGAACGGCGGCGTGTGGGGGCCGATGATGAACCCGGCGACGATGTAACCGAGCACCACCGGCTGCTTGAGGCGATGAAACAGGATAGTCACGACCCCAGCCACCAACATGATCACGGCCAGATCCTGGATAAAGCTGATGGCGTGCATGGCGAGGGGCTCCTTGAGGGTACTGGCGCTTTTCCCACGTCCACCGCGCCTTTGAAACTTCGTAAAGAGCGGAAGGAAAAGTCTGCCTTGATCGTAAGAAATGCCCTTAGAAAGGCTTTTGAAGGTTAACACCGCGACTTCCGCCGAAAAGCCGGTGCAATATATGGAAACAGATCGCTGCAGGCGTGACGGCAAGCCGCCCGCCGGCGTCCCGTAAGAGATGGCGCTGCAATGACTCGAGCATCCACAGAGGTGCCTCCCCACCAATGCCTAACCCGTGAGTGTGCTATGGAACCCGGAAACGCCCAGCTGTCGATGACGGTACTGATGACCCCTGATATGGCCAACTTCTCAGGCAATGTCCATGGCGGCACCCTGCTCAAGTACCTCGACGAAGTGGCCTACGCCTGCGCGAGCCGTTATGCCGGGCGTTATGTCGTGACCTTGTCGGTGGACCAAGTGATTTTTCGTGAACCGATCCACGTCGGCGAGTTGGTGACCTTCCTCGCATCGGTCAACTACACCGGCCACACCTCGATGGAGGTGGGCATCAAGGTGGTGACCGAAAACATCCGCGAGCGCTCTGTGCGCCATACCAACAGTTGCTTCTTCACCATGGTCGCCGTGGACGACCAGCGCAAACCCGCCGCCGTGCCGCAACTGCAACCGCACAACAGCGAAGACCGCCGCCGGTTTGCGCAGGCGCAGCAACGCCGGCAGATCCGCCAGGAGTTGGAAAAGCGCTACCAGGAAATCAAAGCCGACGCGCTGTAAGCACCAGGCTGTATACCCAAGCAAAATGTGGGAGGGGGCTTGCTCCCTCCCACGTTGGGTTTTGTGTAGTTACAGGCCGATCGGCGTGGCCTCGAAACGCACGCGAGGATGGGCGATGCGATCCTGGGCACGCACCAGCTCCAGTTCATAACTGGCGCAGGCCTGGGTTTCCAACAGCACTTCATGCACCGCCGCCGCGGTGAACTCGAAAGCGGCCACCAGGCTGTCGCCCAACAATACCCGCGCCAGGAACAACCCTGAGGTCAGGTCGCCCACGCCCACCGGCTGGCGGGGAAACGCCAGCAGCGGCCGACGCAGGTGCCAGCTGCCTTCGGCTGTCACCAGCAGCATCTCAAAGCCTTCCGGCAATTTGCCCGGGTAATCCAGGTGCTTGACCAGCACGGCCTTGGGCCCGCGTGCCAGCAGGGCTTTGGCCATGCCCAGGCAGTCGAACAGCGATTGCGGCTTGCGCCCGGAAAAGCTGTCCAGTTCCAGCTGGTTGGGGCACAGGAAGTCGGCCATGGCAGCGGCTTCGTCCAACAGAAAATCACTGACTTCCTGCGGCACGATGCAGCCCTTTTCCGGGTGGCCCATCACCGGGTCGCACAGGTACAGGGCCTTGGGGTTGATCGCCTTGATCCGCGCCACGCCGGTGAGGATCGCCCGGCCCTGGGCCGCGCTGCCGAGGTAGCCAGAGAGAATGGCGTCGCAGTTGCCCAATTCACCAATGGCCGCAATACCCTCCACCAGCGCTGGAATCTGCTGCGGCGCTAACACTTCGCCCGTCCACTGGCCATACTGGGTGTGGTTGGAGAATTGCACCGTGTTGAGCGGCCACACGTTCACCCCGACCCGCTGCATGGGGAACACGGCGGCGCTGTTTCCGGCGTGGCCAAAGACCACATGAGACTGGATCGCAAGCAGATGAGGTGTGCGTTTCATGCAGGGGATTTCCGTAAAACCATTGAAATTCTGGTCGCGCAGTATGCGACCAAACACAGCCTGTACGACAGGCTAACGACACAGTTAAGCTGCTCTCACTTCGTTGGAGTTTTTTTCGCATGCTGACCCTGGGAAACATCTTCGTGTTGATGCTGCTGGCGACCGGCGCCGCCTGGGTATGGCACAACCACGGCCTGCGCGAGCGCGCGTTGGAGCGGGTCAAGCAGCATTGCGCCAAGCTCGATATCGAGTTGCTCGACGGTGCCGTGGCCTTGAAGCGCATCGGTTTTGTGAAGGATGCCAAAGGACGGCGACGCCTGGCGCGCATCTACAATTTCGAATTCACCGTGACCGGCGAAACCCGCCACCCCGGGACCATCACCCAGTTCGGCGCCCACAGCGCGCAGATCGAACTGGCGCCCTACCCGTTCGAAATCAAGACGCCGCTACCCAGCGCCGACGTGATCGAACTCAGCCAGTGGCGCCAGGACCACGCCAAGCACCGTCAATGACGGCAGGCGGCCAGCGCCTGCTGTAGCGCGGCCACGTCCTGTGGCGCGCTGAAAATCAGTTCGATACGCGAATCACGCCGCCATTCGCTGGGTTGCCAGACGAGTGGGCTGTTATCCACAGCGTTGCCGGAGATCCAGCCGTCGGTGCTGTGGATAACCAGTTTGGCGCGGCGCCAATCCAGGTGTGTCAGCCATTGCGCCAGGCGCTGGTGATCGAATGACTGGCTCGGATGCCAGCGCCAACCGATGCTCCAGCCGCCCTCCTGGGCCTGGCTCAAGCAGATCGGCAACGCAGGATCGCTCCACACCGCCGGCATTTGCGCCACGCCCTTGGGCGCCACGAAGTTATCCACAGCCGCTGCAGCCTGTGCGTTCAGGCCTGGCAAAAGCTGCAGTGGCAATTGCGCCTGACGCGTCCAGTAAAACGGAACCTCGACTAACTGTCGTTCGATCGCCTCGCGCTGTGCGGCGTCCAACGTCTCATCCTTGTTCAGGACCAACAGGCCGGCGCTGGCGAGTGCTTCGCGCTGCGCCTCCGGCAATGGTTTGCCCGCCGCCAGGGCTTGCGCATCCAGCACCAGCACGCAGGGCTGAACCGCGAGCACATCCTGCCATGGCGCCTCGCGCAATTGCTTGAGCACCTGCACCGGGTGCCCGAGCCCCGAAGGCTCGATAAACAGGCGGTCCGGCTTGGCCTTACGCAGCAAGCGACCCAGTCCGACCTGGAACGGCGCACCATTCACACAGCACAAGCAGCCACCCGCCACTTCGCCCAGGGCAATGCCGTCGTCGGCCTGGGTCAGCAAGGCCGCATCCAGACCGATCTGCCCGAATTCGTTGATCAACACCGCCCAGCGCTCGTTGGCCGGGCGTTGGGCGAGCAGGTGTTTGATCAGGCTGGTCTTGCCGGCGCCCAGGGGCCCGGCAATCACATGAGTAGGAATGTTCTGCAGCATAGAGGGCATCATTCAAGCCGTGTAGAGCGTTTGATCCTACGCGGTTATGCCAGCCAATCCAGCGTCAGAATTAACCGTCGCTCATCGGCTTTAAGCTGCGGCGAGCGGTGAATCAGGCCGTGAGCTTCGTTGCCATGCCACTTCGTCCCTTTGAGCAACGCCACTTCGCCGCAGTGAATCTGCTCGATACGCTCGCTGGGCTCGGCATCCGCCTGGCCCAACTGGCGGCGGTCCATCACACCTTCGCGCAACCATTGGCTGCCGATGCCGGCATACGTGGTGATCAGGCGCACGGGCACATGGTCGACGTGAAAGCGCGGGCACATGGCTTTGTCCAACAGGCGCAAACGCACGCCGATCCGACGGGCACCGAGCAGGCAGGCAAACGCGCCGATCAGCCACGACACATCGGCGATAAACCCTTCGTAACCCTCAAGATCGCGGCAGCAGGCGGCTAATCCCTGCACGTTCGGCACCGCGTCGTCGCTGGCCAACTCGATGACCAGCGACTCGGCCAACGGCTCGTCGAGCGCCACCAGCAAGGCGCCGAACTCGGCGATGTGCAACGGCAATTGGCGCTGCCACAGCGCCAGGTTGACGCCGTCTTCGAGAATCTCGGACAGCGCCAGCGGGGTGTCGCCGCAGGTCTGGCGGATCACCGGGCGCAGGGGGATGAGCGGTGCCAGCATCAGGCGGCCGCCTCTTCATACCAAGGGCCAAAAGGATCGGCCAGCAAGCGCCATGCGTCGACGCCCAGGGCCATTTCTTCATCGGTCAGCAGGCAGGCGTCCAGTTCGGTAAGCATCTGCGCGAAGTCGATGTTCTGCCCGATGAACACCAGTTCCTGACGGCAATCGCCGGTGCTTGCTTGCCAGTGGCCCATGATCGCGGCGACGCTTTCTTCGTCCTGCGGCCACTGGCTTTTCGGCACAAAACGCCACCAACGTCCGGCAAAACCATGGCGCATCAGGCCGCCGGCCTGGGACCAACTGCCGGCGTCCTGCGGCTTGCTGGCCAGCCAGAAAAAGCCCTTGGAGCGCAGGAGTTTGCCGTTCACCCAAGGGCGGTCGATAAACTCGAAAAAGCGCTGCGGATGGAACGGACGGCGCGCGCGGTAAGCCGTGGAGGCGATGCCGTACTCTTCGGTTTCCGGCACATGCTCGCCGCGCAATTCCTGCAGCCAGCCGGGGGCCTGGACGGCGCGTTCGAAGTCGAAGCGGCCGGTGTTGAGGATTTTGTTCAGCGGCACTTCGCCCATGACCATCGGAATGATCTCGGCCTGGGCATTCAGGCGTTCGAGGATGGCCATCAGTTCCTCACGCTCGTGGCGGCCGATCAGGTCGATTTTGCTGATCAGGATGACGTCGGCAAATTCGATCTGTTCGATCAACAGGTCGGTGATCGAGCGTTCGTCTTCTTCGCCAAGGGTTTCGCCCCGCGACGCGAGGCTTTCGGCGGCCTGATAGTCGAGCAGGAAGTTCATGCCGTCGACCACGGTGACCATGGTGTCCAGGCGCGCGATATCGGCCAGGCTCTGCTCGTTTTCATCGCGAAAGGTGAAGGTTTCGGCCACGGGCAACGGCTCGGAGATGCCGGTGGATTCGATCAACAGGTAATCGAAGCGACCGTCCCTGGCGAGTTTTCCGACCTCTTCGAGCAGGTCTTCACGCAAGGTGCAGCAGATGCAGCCGTTGCTCATCTCTACCAGTTTTTCTTCGGCGCGGTTGAGGGTGACGTCGCGCTGCACCTCACCGCCGTCGATGTTGATTTCGCTCATGTCGTTGACGATCACCGCCACCCGCAGGTTGTCGCGGTTGCGCAGGACATAGTTGAGCAGCGTACTTTTACCGGCGCCGAGAAAGCCGGACAACACGGTAACGGGGAGACGATTGGGCATCAGGTCATTCTCATCAGGCCGCCCGTTCAAGCCGGGCTGTACTTAATGTTATATTATAACAACACAAATAAGCCAATCCCCCGCTTGCTCATCATGACCAACGGAGCAATGCTGGCGCCTGTCTACGTCGAGAAACCCTATGAAATATCTACTGTGCAGCCTGCTGTTGCTCATCACGACCCAGGCCTGCGCCCAAGTGCCGAGTCTGTCGGCCAATTGCACGCGCAGCGCCAACCTGCTGGCCTGCGTCGATCCGCTGGGCAATGCCTACAGCGTGGCGACGGTTGGCAGCACCACGTATCTGCGCGGTTTCGAGGCGATCGGCAGGCGCTATTGGGCGCAAACCAACAGCCGCTACGGGCAACTGACGTTCTTCACCGGCTTGGCCTCGGACGGTGAAGCGTGGGTCGGCTACACGCGGCGTGTGGGCTGGACCACAATCAACCGGTTTTCCAGCTCCGGTGGCGCCAGCGCCACGTTCACCTGCAGCCGTGTGACCGGCTGTTAGGCCTGGTTGTGTTTCTGTTCCTGGACCCAAGCCATGTAGCTGTTCACCGGCGGGTTCTTCTGGAAATAGCGCTGCAGGCCGAGGAACAAACCCTCCGCCACCGCCTGTTGATGCCGCGCCGTGACCAGCCGCGCACTGTCCCGCGCATTGGAGATAAACCCGGTCTCCACCAGGATCGACGGTACATCCGGTGACTTGAGCACCGCGAACCCGGCCTGTTCCACACGCTTCTGATGCAACGAGGTGATGCCTTCCAGGCTACCCAGGATCGAGCTGCCCAGTTGCAGGCTGGAAGCGATGGTGGCGTTCATCGACATGTCGAGAATTACCCCGGCCAGCATCGGGTCCTTGTCCTTGAGGTTCAGCAGACTGGTGGCGCCCAGCAGGTCGGCGCCGTTTTCCCGTTGCGCCATGAACCGCGCCGTGGCCGAGGTGGCACCGCCTTCGGACAAGGCATACACCGAAGCCCCCGACGCGCTGATCCGTGGTGCCGCATCCGCATGCACCGAGATAAACATGTCGGCGTTGTGTTTGTGGGCGATCTCCACGCGCTTGCGCAGCGGCACGAAGAAGTCATCGTTGCGCACCAGCTTCACATCGAAACCTTTCTCGCGCTTCAAGCGTTTGGCCAGCAATTGGGCAATGGACAGCACCACGTCTTTTTCGCGCTGGCCCTTGGAACCAATAGCGCCGGGGTCCTTGCCGCCGTGGCCGGGGTCGACCACCACGATGATGTCGCGCTTGGGGTGCGCCCTGTCGACCAGCGGCCGGGGTGCGGCCGCTATCGGGTGAGGCACCTGGGTGGCGCTGGTGAGATCAAGCACCAGGCGGTGCCCTTGCCCATCCTGGGGCGGCAACAAAAAGCTGGTGAGCTGCATCGGTGTGGCGAGGTCCAGCACGATGCGCGTATCCGCCTTGCCGAAGTGCCCAGAGCGAATCGAGGTGATCCCGCTGTTTTTCAAGACCAACTGAGAGAAGTCGCCACTGAGCCCGGCGCCGCTCAGGTCGATGATCAGGCGTTCCGGCGCGGTCAGGGAAAAAGTCTTGTAGTTCACCGGGCCACTGAGGTCGAACACCAGCCGCAGCTTGTCGTCCGAGCGCCACAGGCGGGCGTTGCGAATCTGCGTGGCCGACGCGGTGAAGGGCAAGGTGAACAGCGGGCTGACCAGGAGCAGGTTGAGGAGCTGACGTCTGTGCATGACAAATACCGCAAATAAAGGAGCGTCCTTACTCGACATGACTGAAAAAAGGCCGGAGCAGAAAATTCATCGTCGACTCAATCGTTATAATATAACATGTCTTTTTTATCGCCAACGATGGACCTGCTCATGAATGCGCTGACTCTGCCGGATATCGCCGCGCAGGCTTCACGCCAAGCCTTGCCGCTCGATTGGGTGGGCATGTGCGGCATCGCCTTGCCTATTTTGATCGACGACCAACGCCTCGCCGCCACGGCCGATGCCGGCGTCAGCCTGGACGACGGTGCCGCCCGTGGCATTCATATGTCGCGCCTGTACCTGGCGCTGGAGATGCTCGACCAGCAGCCACTGACTCCGGCACTTCTGCGTAAGGTACTGCAGCGTTTTCTCGACAGTCATGAAGGTTTATCTAATAACGCCTACCTGCGTATCCACACCGATCTGCTGCTCAAGCGCCCGGCATTGGTCAGCCCACTGGCTGGCTGGAAGGGCTACCCGGTGAGTATCGAAGCGCGCGTGGAAAACCAGATGTTCCACGTGGAACTAAACATTGAGGTGACTTATTCCTCAACCTGCCCGTGCTCGGCGGCCCTCGCCAGGCAGTTGATTCAGCAGCAATTTCTCGAAGATTTCGGCAACACGCCGTTGCAGCATGCCGATGTGCTGACCTGGCTCGGCAGCGCCAACGGCATCGTCGCCACGCCCCACAGCCAGCGCAGCAGCGCGCAACTACGTGTCCAGTTGCGCGGCGAGCAGCTGGCGCTGACCGAGTTGATCAATACCGCCGAAGCCGCCCTCGGCACCGCCGTGCAAACCGCGGTGAAACGTGCGGACGAACAAGCCTTCGCCCTGGCCAACGGACAGAACCTGATGTTCTGCGAAGACGCCGCCCGCCGCCTGAACCTCGCCTTGAAACGCTCGGATGCCGTCCAAGCCTTCCACCTCAAAGTGATCCACGCCGAAAGCCTGCACGCGCACGATGCCGTGGCTGAAAGCCGTTGGACGAGACACTCAGCATGATCACCTGCACCGCTTTGCGCTGGGGTGCCCCCGGCCAACCCCTGACACCCGCCGTGGACTTCACCCTGGAAACCGGCAGCCTTACTGGCGTGATCGGCCCCAACGGCTGCGGTAAAAGCAGCCTGCTCAAAGTCATCGCCGGCCTGCAAAAACCGCTGGCGGGCAAAATCCGCGTGGATGTGCCGCGTCGCGGCGGCGTGTCCTTCCTGCCCCAGCAACAACACCTCGATCGGCAGTTCCCCATCAGCTTGCAAGAGCTGGTCGCCGCCGGTTTCTGGGGCACCCGACTCACCCCGCAACAACGCAGCGAACGCCTGCACGCCGTGTTGGAAGACTGGTGCCTCAGCGGCCTGGAACAGCGCCCGTTGATGGCCTTGTCCGGCGGCGAACTGCAACGCGCCCTGCTCGCCCGCATGAGCCTGGCCGAAGCGCCGGTGTTGCTGCTCGACGAACCCCACGCCGCCCTCGACGAAGACGGCCAGGCCCTGTGCTGGAAACATATCCACGCCTGGCATGACGAGGGCCGCACGGTGGTCGTGGTCTGTCATGACTTGGCCTCCGTGCGTCAACACACCCAGCAAGTGGTGCAGATCAAAAGCACGGGCTGCCGGTTCGGGCCGAGCAAAGAACTGATCCGCCCGCAACCGCACATGCAGGTGGCCTGATGCACTTCACCGCCCACCTGTGGATGCCGTTTCTCGACTTCGTGTTCATGCGCCGCGCCTTGATCGGCGGCCTGGTGCTCGCTTGCAGCACCGCGCCGCTGGGGGTGTTCCTGATCCTGCGGCGCATGAGCCTGATCGGTGACGCCGTCGCCCACGGCATCCTGCCCGGTGCCGCCCTGGGTTTCTGGTTCGCCGGCCTGAGCCTGCCCGCGCTGACCATCGGCGGCCTCGGCGCCGGCCTGAGCATGGCGGGGTTGGCCGCGTGGATCACCCGTCGCACCGGCCTGCGCGAAGACGCCAGCCTGGCCGCCATCTACCCCATCTCTCTCGCCGCCGGTGTGCTGATCCTCGGCCTTGCCGGCAAGCGCCTGGACCTGCTGCACCTGCTATTCGGCTCGGCCCTGGCCGTCGACGAAACCACCTTGACCGGCATGCTCTGGGTCTCCGGTTTCAGCCTGGTCGCCATGGTGCTGATCTACAAACCGCTGCTGCTGGACACCCTCGACCCGCTGTTCCTGCAAACCGTCAGCCGCCTCGGCCCGTTGGCCCACGGGCTGTTTTTGACCCTGGTGGTGCTGAACCTGGTGATCGGTTTCCAGGCCATCGGCGCGCTGATGGTGGTGGGTTTGATGATGTTGCCGGCCATCGCGTCCCGCTTCTGGAGCCGGCGCTTGCCGGTGCTGATCGCAGTATCGGCAGTGCTGGGATGCCTGTCGGTGTGGCTTGGCTTGTTGCTCTCGTTCTACTACTCACTGCCCAGTGGCCCGGCGATTGTGCTGGTGGCTGGCGGCGGGTACCTGCTGTCCGTGATCTTCGGTCCGGTGCATGGCTTGCTGCGCCGCCCGCCCTTGCTGTCATCCCAATGAGGTGTCTCCCGATGCGTGCTCTACTCGTGTTGTTCAGTCTGCTACTGCCGTTGTCCATGGCCCAGGCCGCCGACAAACTCCAGGTGGTGACCAGCTTCAGTATTCTCGATGACATTACCCACCAGATCGGTGGCGAACACATCCAGATCAGCAACATGGTCGGCCCCGACGCCGACGCTCATACCTACGAGCCGACCCCGGACGACGCCAAGGCGCTGCTCAAGGCCAAGCTGATCATCAAAAATGGCCTCGGCTTCGAGCCGTGGCTGGACCGCCTGGTGACCAGCACCGAAACCCGCGCCACCGTGGTTACCGCCAGTAAAGGCGTGATCTCCCACACCATGGAAGAAGACGGCGAAACCATCCCGGACCCGCACGCCTGGCATAACCTGGCCAACGCCGAAATCTATGTGAACAACATCACCAAGGCGCTGGTGGCCGCCGACCCAGCCAACCAGGCCGACTACCTGCGCAACAGCCAGGCGTACCTGAAAGACATCTACCGTTTGCTCGCCGAGGCCAAGGCCAAGTTCGGCGCACTGCCAGCGGGCAACCGCCGCATCGTCACCTCCCATGACGCGTTCGGCTACCTGGGCCAGGCCTATGGCATCCAGTTCCTCGCGCCTCAGGGTTTGTCCACCGAGCGTGAGCCTTCCGCCGCCGAAGTCGCCGCGCTGATCACTCAGATCCGCAAGGACAAGGTCAAAGCCGTGTTCATTGAAAACATCAAGGACTCGCGCCTGCTCAAACAGATCGCCAGCGAAAGCGGCGCGCAGATCGGCGGCACGCTGTATTCCGACGCCCTCGCCGCAGAAGGCCCGGCCAGCACCTTTATCGGGCTGTTCGAATACAACCTCAACACCCTGTGCGCCGCGTTGGGCAAACCATGATCCGCAAGAACCCATCCGGTGATCTGCCGGTGATTGCCGAATCGGCCTACGTCGATAAAACCGCGATCATCTGCGGCAAGGTCATCATCGGTGAGAACGTATTCGTCGGCCCCTACGCCGTGATCCGCGCGGACGAAGTCGACGCCAGCGGCGACATGGACCCGATCACCATCGGCGCCAACTCCAATATCCAGGACGGCGTGGTGATCCACTCCAAATCCGGCGCGGCGGTGACCATCGGCGAGTTCACTTCCATCGCCCACCGCTCCATCGTCCACGGCCCCTGCAGCGTCGGCGACCGCGTGTTCATCGGCTTCAACAGCGTGTTGTTCAACTGCGCCGTCGGCGACGGCTGCGTGGTGCGCCACAACTCGGTGGTCGACGGCCGCGACTTGCCCGCCGCGTTCTACGTGCCTTCGACCACCCGCATCGGGCCCAACACCGACCTGTCGCAATTCCCGCCGGTGAGCGTCAGCGCGTCGGAGTTTTCCGAGGACGTAGCGCGTACCAACGTCGATCTGGTGCAGGGTTACAAAGCCCTGCAAAACGAGTTCTGAAGCATGAGCCGCCTGTTGATCCGCAACGCCCGACTGGTGAATGAAGGCCAGGTATTCGACGCCGACGTGCTGGTCGCCCATGGCCGTATCGAGAAGATCGCCAGCAGCATCACGGGGCACACGGCGCCTGTGGAAATCGACGCCCACGGTCAATGGCTGCTGCCGGGGATGATCGATGACCAGGTTCACTTTCGCGAACCCGGCGCGCCGGACAAAGGCGGTTTCTACAGCGAATCCCGTGCAGCGGTGGCCGGCGGCATCACCAGTTTCATGGACATGCCCAACACCCGGCCGGCCACCCTCACCCTGGAAGCGCTGGCCGACAAAAAACGCCGCGCCGTCCAGCACTCGGTGGCCAACTACGGTTTTCACTTCGGCGTCAGCAATGACAACCTCGACACCGTCGCCGCGCTCGACCCGCGGCAAGTGGCCGGGGTCAAAGTGTTCATGGGCGCGTCCACCGGCAACATGCTGGTGGACGATCCACGGATTCTGGAGCGCCTGTTCGCCGATGTGCCGACGATCCTGCTGGCCCACTGCGAACACACGCCGAGTATCCAGGCCAACGAACAGCGCTTGCGCGAGCGTTTCGGCGACAACCTCCCCGCCGCCGCCCACCCGCTGATCCGCGATGCCGAAGCCTGTTATCGCTCGTCTTCACTGGCGGTGGAACTGGCCAAGCGCCACGGCACGCGCCTGCATGTGTTGCACCTGAGCAGCGCCCGCGAGTTGGCGTTGTTCGAAGACCGGCCGCTGGCGCAGAAACGCATCACCGCCGAGGTCTGCGTCCATCACCTGTTGTTCGACGACCGCGACTATCACCGCCTGGGCCACCAGATCAAATGCAACCCGGCGATCAAGACCCGCGCCGACCGCGACGCCTTGCGCCTGGCCCTGCTCGGCGAGCGGCTGGATGTGATCGGCACCGACCATGCACCGCATACCTGGGCGCAAAAGCAGTTGGCGTATGGTGAGGCGCCGTCGGGTTTGCCCCTGGTGCAACATGCGTTGCCGGCGTTACTGGAGTTGGTGGCCGATGGGCTGCTGCCGCTGACCACCCTGGTGGCGAAAACCAGTCATCGCGTCGCCGACCTGTTCGCGATCCCGGACCGTGGCTACCTGCGTGAAGGCTATTGGGCCGACCTGGTGCTGATCAAACCCGAACCCGAAGGCAAGCCGGTCCGCAGCCAGCCGATCCTGGCGCGCTGCGGCTGGACACCGTTCGCCGAGCGCCGCTTTCGCCACAGCGTCAGCACCACTCTGGTGTCGGGCCAGTTGGCCTGGCACACCGGCCAGGTGGTCGACAGCTGCCAGGGCCTGCCCCTGCACTTTCAGCGTTAAGCGCGCGGTTTGACGCTGCCGCAGTTTTCCCCCAGCCACTGGGCGTGACTGTCCAGGCTGCCCTTCTGCTGAATGCCGGTGGCATTGAAGGTGCCGTTGACCGTGGTGGTGAATTCCTTCTGGCTCTGGAAGGTGGCCACGCCGGTGCCCTGGGCTTTCGGGCAGCTGAAACGGAATTTCCACTGGTTGCCGTTCTTGTCGGTCACTTGCTGTTTGCAGCCCGACTGCGGATCGGTCAGCGGGATCGCGTCGGAGGCGACCTGGGCGGGGGTGAGGCACACCTGCACGCCTTTACCGGCCATGGTGATGCCTTGTTTCTCCAGCATGGCGCGCTGTTCGGGGGTCATTTGTTGCTTGAGCTGACCGAGGATCAATGACAAATCCGGCAGGTCCTGGTTATCCACTTTCATGTTGCTCGTGGTCAATTCCCACAAACCAGGCGCCAGCATCTGCGCCTGGGCCGCCACGGGCAGCGACAAACCAATAACCATGGCCAAACCTAGCAGACGAGCATTCATCGGGTAACTCCTGGATAATTGTGGGCATTAGACGCCACAAAAGCGCCAGTGTTGCACGGCAAATAAAATAGCGACATTCCTGACCGAACATGGTCTGTTAGGCACTGGATTGCCTGGAGTACCATCGTCCATGGATTTTTTTGGCCCGCACCTGCTCGCCTACTTCATCGCCACGCTGCATTTTCTCGGGACGCTCGCCGCGATCCATGCAGTGCTGACCGTCAGGACCGCCCAAGGCTCGATTGCCTGGGCGTTGTCGCTGATGTTCATACCCTACCTCACGCTGATCCCGTACCTGATCTTCGGCCGCAGCACCTTCGATGCGTACATCCAGGCGCGGCGCCAGGCCAACCAGGAAATGCACACTGCGATCAACGAGCTGAACTGGCGCCCGTGGGTCGAGGAAGCCCTGGCCGCCCGCAACTCCAGCGCCTACGCCTCCTTGCGGGCGATGCCGAAGCTGGGCCGCATGCCGTGCCTGGCGAATAATGAAGTGCGTTTGCTGATCAATGGTGACGCCACCTTCAGCGCGATCTTCGAGGCGATTCGCCGCGCCAAAACCGCCGTGCTGTTCCAGTTCTTCATCATTCATGACGACGAGCTCGGTCGGCAGTTGCATGCCTTGCTGAAGGAAAAAGCCGCCCAAGGCGTCGCCGTCTACGTGCTCTACGACCGCATCGGCAGCCACGCCCTGCCCTCTCACTATGCACAAACGCTGCGCGACGCCGGGGTGCAGGTCAAGGCGTTCGCCACCCGCAGCGGCTGGCTCAATCGCTTCCAGGTCAACTTCCGCAACCACCGCAAGATCGTGGTGGTGGATGGCATCACCGGGTTTGTCGGCGGGCATAACGTCGGCGATGAATACTTGGGCAAAAAGCCGCCGCTGGCACCGTGGCGCGATACCCATGTGCAGGTCACCGGCCCGGTGGTGGCGTGCCTGCAGGAATCGTTTGCCGAAGACTGGTTCTGGGCGGCGCGGGAACTGCCGCCGCTGATCCTGCCGGACACCTACCCCGAAAACGGCGTGCTCTGCCAATTGCTCGCCAGCGGCCCGGCCGACCCTTATGAAACCTGCTCGCTGTTTTTTGTCGAAGCGATCCACGCCGCGACCGAGCGGGTGTGGATCACCAGCCCGTATTTCATCCCGGATGAAGCGGTGTTTGCCGCCCTGCGCCTGGCGGTGCTGCGCGGGGTCGACGTGCGCCTGCTACTGCCGTCGCGGCCCGACCACCGCATCGTGTATGCCGCCTCCAGCCTTTACGCGATCGAAGCGGTGCGCGCCGGGGTGCGGGTGTTCCGCTATACGCCGGGGTTTCTGCACCAGAAAGTGGTGTTGGTCGACAGCGAAATCAGCGCGATCGGCAGTGCGAACATGGACAACCGTTCGTTCCGCCTGAATTTCGAGGTGATGTTGCTGACCGTCGATGAAGCCTTCGCCCAGCAAGTGGAACACATGCTGCTCGATGACTTCGCCCAGGCCCATGAAGTCAGCCAGGAAGAAAGCCGCGAAACCCGCCGCCTGCAACAACTGGGCATGCGGGTCGCGCGGCTTATCTCACCGATTCTCTAACAGACACTGCTGTAAAAAGTGGGAGTGGGCTTGCCCCCGATAGCGGTGAATCAGTGCCCAATCCGCTAGCTGACACACCGCAATCGGGGGCAAGCCCCCTCCCACATTTGGATCTGCGGGGCTGTGGGAAAATGCTTCAGCGGTAGATATCTTCCCGCGTCCACGGCAGTTCGTGGCTGCCATCGGCGAAGGGTTTTACCGCCAGTATGCGGATCGCACGGCGTGTTTCACCGCTTCACCAACAGACGCTGCGGTAAAAATGTGGGAGGGGGCTTGCCCCCTCCCACATTTGGATCTGCGGGGCTGTGGGGAAATGCTTCAGCGGTAGATATCTTCCCGCGTCCACGGCAGTTCATGGCTGCCATCGGCGAAGGGTTTTACCGCCAGTATGCGGATCGCACGGCGTGTTTCACCGCTTCACCAACAGACGCTGCGGTAAAAATGTGGGAGGGGGCAAGCCCCCTCCCACATTTGGATCTGCAGGGCTGTGTGAAAATGCTTCAGCGGTAGATATCTTCCCGCGTCCACGGCAGTTCGTGGCTGCCATCGGCGTGGGGTTTTACCGCCAGGATCTGGTGCAGGTTGATCCAGCCCCGCGCAAACGCGTAGGCGCAACCGGCCAGGTACAACCGCCAGATGCGCAACGCCTGCGCCGGCACCATCTTCGCCGCCGCTTCCAGGTTGTCTTCCAGGCGTTCGCTCCAGTGGTCCAGGGTGCGTGCGTAGTGCAGGCGCAGGCTTTCCACGTCGACCACTTCGAGCCCGGCTTCGCTGAGTTCGGCGGTCATCATCGCCAGGTGCGGCAGTTCGCCGTTGGGGAAAACGTAGCGCTCGATGAAATCCCCGGCGCCGCGGCCCACGGGGCGTCCGTCGGTGTGCTTGGCGGTGATGCCATGGTTCATCACCAGTCCGCCTTCGCGCACCGCGCCAAACAGGGTTTTGCAGTATTGCGCCAGGTTGGCGTGGCCGACGTGTTCGAACATGCCCACGCTCACCACTTTGTCGAAACGACCGTCCTGGGGCAGGTCACGGTAATCGAGCAGTTGCAGGTCCACCTGATCGTCCAGGCCCTCGGCTTTCACGCGTGCCTTGGCCAGGGCCAGTTGCTCCTTGCTCAGGGTGATGCCGAACACCTTTACCCCGAACTCCCGCGCCGCATACCGCGCCAGCCCGCCCCAACCACAGCCGACATCGAGCAAATACTCCCCCGGCTGCAAGCGCAACTTGCGGCACAGGTGGCGGAATTTGTCTTGTTGGGCCTGATCGATGGATTCGCTGCCGGTTTCGAAATAACCGCAGGAATACGCCATGTCCTGGTCGAGCCACAGCTGGTAGAACTCGTTGGACAGGTCGTAATGGTAGGAAATCGCCGCTGCGTCAGTGGCCTTGTCGTGGAACGAGCGCACCGGACGATTGCCCCCATCGTCATCGACCAGGGCGTGACTCAACTCGTCACACACCCGGATCACCTCGGAGATGGAGCCTTCCAGCTCCAGTTTGCCCTCGACGAAGGCTTCGCCCAATGAATCGAGCGTGGGATGGGAAAGCTTGGACACAATCGTGGGGTCCTTCACCACGATGGTCACACTGGGCTCAGGGCCCAAGTTGAATTCATGGCCGTCCCAGAGTCGAAGACGCAGCGGTAGCTGAAGATTCTGTAAGGCCGGTGGAAGTTGCGCGAGCATGAGTAGTCCCCCCTTGTTTCAGACGTCTGGAAAGAGGGTAGACCATCCGACGACCGGGTAGGAAGCTATCGATCTGATAACCTGCGCTTATGGAATCCGGCGTTCGAGCAAACCGTCCTGAACCCACTGTTTCAGCCATGAGACTGCTTGCAGGGGCGCACCCTCTCCATGACTGACCGCCAAGCGTTCGCACAGTTCTGAAAAACACCAGCCGGTGCTCACCATGCCCGCCAGGGCGCAGGTTTGCGCGGGTTCCAGGCTGCGGTAGCGGCATATCTGCTGATCGCGCCACACCAGGCAGATCTGCGGCGCGTCCAGAGGCTGGCCGGCGTGCAAGGCCGATTTAGCCTTGGCGGCACGCCAGGTTTCGACGGTATTGAAGCGGCAGAATATCTGCTGAACGGTCGGCGCCAGGTTGACCTGCAAGCCCGGCCAGTCGGGCGGCGGCAGTCGCGCCATGTCGTCCAGGGTCAGCGGCGTGCCCGGCGGCGCATCGAACGCCAGGGTAAACGCCCACTCCAGCCGTGCCAGCTCGGCCAACGGCGCGCTTTGTTCAGCCACCAGGTGCTCCTGGATAAACCCCGCAAACCGCTCGCCCAGCCAGCGCAGGCTGTAATGGGCGGACGGATAGCGACGCACGTAGGCCTCAGTCAGCGAGGCGAATTCGTCATCGCCCAGCCAATACCAGAGGGCGCCGAAGTCCTGCCGTAATACGTCCTGCAAGCGCGACAGGTAGGCGTTGTGATAAATCGCCAGGCCGGTTTCCACATCCAGCGTAGGACCACCCAGCAAGGTGGCGGCAAAGCCAATGTCGGCCACGGGCGTTTCGGCCAATAAATGCTCTTCGAAAGCCCGTTGCCAATCCGTCAGGCGCATAGCGTTCTCCTGAGCAAGGCGCTCGCCCCCAGCGACCGGGCCTTGTCCAACTCGCTGAGCAAATCTTCGAACGGCGGGAAATGGTCGTCGCGCTCGAGCAACGTCGAGACCGGGCCCAGGTGCTCCAGGGTCTGTTGATACAGCGCCCACACCGGATCACACACCGGGTGGTCATGGGTATCGACCACGTAATCGCCGTAGTCCATATGCCCCGCCAGATGCAGCTGGCGGATGCTCTGCGGCGGTAGGTTGTGAATGAACGTCCAGGCATCGAAGCCATGATTGCGCGAGCTGACGTACACATTGTTGACGTCCAGCAGCAACTGGCACCCGGTCAAGTGGGTCAGCGCGTTGAGGAATTCCCACTCGGTGAATTCATCCGCCTTGGCGCGCACATAGCTGGAAACGTTTTCCAGCACCAGCGGGCGCTGCAACACATCCTGTACCTGAAGCACACGACTGGCCACGTGATACAAACTTTCTTCGGTGTACGGCAGGGGCAGCAAGTCATGCAATTGATGCGCGCTGCCGCGGCTCCAGCACAGGTGATCGGAGATCCACGCCGGCTGGATGCGCGCAGCGAGTTGCTGGAGCTGCTTGAGGTAATCGGTATCGAGCGGATGGGGCCCGCCGATGGACAGGGACACGCCGTGCATCACCAACGGGTAGCGCTCGGCGATCGCGTCCAGGTAGTACAAGGCTTTACCGCCCTGCACCAGGTAATTCTCGGAGATCACTTCGAACCAATCCACGGCCGGCGATTGTTCAAGGATCTGCTGGTAGTACTCACTGCGTAGACCCAGGCCGTAACCCAGGCTCGGAAGGGATGTAGACATCAGGCACTCCTGGGCAAAAGTGTCCGCAGCGGTGACGGCGACCGCTGCGGGGTACGCGGGGCCGATTACGCGCCGACTTTGCCACCGGCCGCGTCGCACGCGGCCTTGGTCATGGCCTTGAAGCCATGACCCTTGCAGACCGCCTGGCCCTTGCAGGCGTTTTCAGCGGTCTTGCAGTCATTCATGCCTTTGCAGGAGGTTACGCCGTAGCAATGAACCGGAGCGTCGGCGGCCTGGACCTGGGTGGTGACACCGGCAAACAAGGCGGCGGCAGCGAAAGCCAGGGCAGCACCGGAAACGACGTTTTTGATGGTCATGGGGTCATCCTCATAAATCGTGGTTAGGTCGGCTGAGCGGAATGCTCAGTCGCGACATAGCACTAGAGTGAGGTGCCCCCTTGCCGTTACAGCGCCATCGAAAAAAACCTGGAATTTATTCCTCCAGCTTCGACAGCGGCTCCTGAAACCGCAGCAACCGCCCGGCATTGCCCAGCACCAGCAAGGTGCTGAGGTTGTGCAACACCGCCGCGATCATTGCGCCGGCGGCGCCCAACCAGCCAAACGCAGCGAACACCACGATCGCCAGCGTCCAGCCCAAGCCGATGATCACGTTGACCTGCAACGTCTGCCGGCACCGTCGGCTCAAGCGCACACAGGTGCCCAGGCGGCGCAAGTCGCTGCCAATCAACACCACATCCGCCGAGGCCAGCGCAATGTCCGCACCGCCCGCGCCCATGGCCACGCCGACCACGCCGGCTTTGAGCGCCAGGGAGTCGTTGATGCCGTCGCCCACCACCATCGGCCGGAAACCGCTGCTGATTTCGCCCAACACGCGGTTGAGCTTGTCTTCCGGCAATGCCTGGGCTTCGACATCGCTGATGCCCACGTCGAGGGCCAGGCTGTCGGCCACGCTTTGGCGGTCGCCGGTCAGCAGCAGTTGCCGCCCCAGGCCCAGGTCACGCAGCTCTTGCAGGGCCTGGCGGGCTTCCGGTTTGACGCTGTCGGCCAGCAACAGCCAGGCGAGGAACGCACCGTTCAACGCCAGCCCGGCAATCGGGCCATCATGGTCGGGGACGCCGGTAGTGACGATGCCCAACTGCTCGAACAACTCCGGCCGGCCCAAGGCCGCTTCGCCCTGCGCGGTCTGGGCCACCACGCCGAGGCCTTGGCGTTCGCGGATGTCGGTGAGCACCAACAGCTGTTCCTGGCTCGCCAACCCGGCCAACGCGCGGCTGACCGGGTGGCTGCTGGCCGAACCGAGGCTGGCCGCCAGGTTCAACAACCCTTGGCGGTCCGGCGCGGTGGTTTGGATGGACTGCAGGCGCAGAGTGCCGAAGGTCAGGGTGCCGGTCTTGTCGACCACCAGCGAGGTCAGGTCCGCCAACTCTTCGAGGAACGCCGAGCTGCGGATCAGAATCCCATGCCGCGCCGCCACGGCAATCCCGGCAATCGCCGTGGCCGGGGCCGACAGCACCAGGGCGCATGGGCACGCTGCGACCAGCACCGCGAGCATCGCCTGGGCGTCATTGGTGACAAACCAGGTCACCGCCGCCAGCAACAGCACCAACACCATATAGCTGCCGGCGTAACGCTCCAGCAGCCGCGTGATCGGCGGCTTGGAGCGCTCAGCGTTCTGCATCAGGGCGATGACCTTGCCCAGGGTCGACTCGTTGCCGGTACGCGTCACTTCCAGGCGCAACAACCCGTCGAGGTTGATCGCACCGCCGAACACTTGCACGCCGACACTGGCTTCCAGCGGCACCGACTCGCCGGTGATCGGCGCCGTGTCGAGGCTGGCCTGGCCGGACAGCACCACACCATCGGCAGGCACGCGGTCACCGGCGCGCACTTCGACGATGTCGCCGCTGTTCAGCGTGCCGTTGTCGACTTCGCTGATGCTGCCGTCCGCCTGCACCAGGCGTGCGTGGCTGCGGGTCAGTTTGCCGAGGGCGTGGATCGCTTCCTGGGAGCCGATCACGCTGCGCTCTTCGAGCACATGGCCGAAGATCATGATGATCGGCAGCAACGCGGCGGTCAGCAGATCACCCGTGGCCCACGCGCCGAGCATCGCCAGGGCGATGAGCTGGTCGGTGATGCCATGCAGGCTGGGAAAACGCAGGCTGTACCAGGCCGAGCGCATCACCGGCACGGCCACCAGCAGCGAGGCCACGCCGAGCAGCAACTGGCTGACGCCGCTCTGGTCCGGCGCCAGCCAGCGCCACACCAGGCCCAGCACCAGCAAGCCGAGGGCGAGCATGGCCAGGGTCAATTGCCGGGCGGCGCTGCGCTGCTCGGCGGATGTCAGCATGGGTGCGCTCATTGTTCGGCTCCCTGAATGATCAAGCGGGAGTCGTCTTTGGGATCGACCGTGGTCACGGAACCGGCCTGGCCGAGAATCTTCGGCAAGCGCTCGCGGTACAGGCGCAACAGCAAGCCGGGGTCTTTGACCTGGGCCAGGCTGGCGACGGTGGCGGTTTGCGCCTGCGCGTTGGCCAGGCGTTCGCTGGCCTGGGCGTGGGCGACTTGCACCAGGCGGTCAGCCTGCTGGTTGGCGGTCTGGGTGAGCTTTTCCGCGTCGGTGCGCGCATTCGCCACCGCTTTGTCGGCTTGCTGGCTGGCGGTGAGCACCGCATTGAAGGCATTCACCGCCGGGCTCGGCAGGCTCGATTGCACATCGACGCGGGTGACTTCGATGCCCACCCCCAAGCCGCTGGCGGTCAACTCCGCCAGGCGCTTGTTGATGCCTTGCACCAGGTCGCCGCGCAGTCGTTCACGGCGCTCGGCGGCGCCGTTGTCGCTGCCGATCAATTCGGGGCGCGCCACCAGGATGGTGTCCAGATCCCGCGCCGCCGTCAGGGCCACGGCGCTGCGCGTCACCAGGCGATCCAGCGCCGGCAGCACGTGCTCGCCCTGCAGCACAAACGCATAAGGCTCGGTGACTTTGTAGAACACCCGCACATCCAGCTGCACCACGCCGGCATCGCCGGTCAGCAGGTAGCCGGACCCGGCCAGGGCATCGCTCAACGGCGTGGCGAAGCTGGCCACGCGGTCGGCCTGCACCGCGGCATCGGAACGCAGCAGGTTGCCGACCCGCCGCTCGATCACCCGGTCTGCCGCCGGCAACAGCACGACTTGCTCGAACGGCTGCGGCCACGCCAGCAACAGCCCAGCATTCTGAACCCGATCGAGTGCGCCGAAGTGCAGCACCACGGCGCGATTCTGCGGGTCGATCTGCCGCACATTGGAAAACGCCCAGGCCAGGGCGGCCAACACCGTCACCGCGTACAGCGCCATGAACGTCAGGCGCCCGGCCTGAATCCACGGGCTGTCCGGGCTGTCACGCTCGATCATGGCTGGACGTCCTTCGGCCCGTCCACCAGCGCGCGGAACGGCGCGGCGTCGGTGCGCAGGATGATCTTGGTGCCCGGGGTGACCACGGTGCCCAGGGTATCCAGGGAACGCAGCAGGTTGTACAGCTGGGGATTGCCGGCGTAGGCGCGACCATAGATCTGCGCCGCTTCGACCCGCGATTGCGCTTCGATGTCGGCGGCTTTCACCGTGGCATCGGCCTGCACGATGCGCGCATCGCGCTCGGCGGCGGAACGGATCTGCGCCGCCTCACGCTTGCCCACGGCGGTGCGTTCGGTGGCGATGGTTTCGCGCTCGGCGCGCATGCGGTCGACGGTGGCGGTGAGCGTCACCGACGGCAAGGTCAGCCGCTCGATGCCCACCTGCGCCACGCGCACGCCATAGGTGGTGAGCAATTGTTGATCGATCTGCTGGCGCAACTGCGCTTCGAAATCGCTGATGCGTACCTGGCTGGCGTCGGTATTGATCAGGCTGGACAGGTCGAAGCTGGCCGCCGTGGTTTCCAGCGCCGAACCGACAAACGTCCGAATCTGCCGCGCCGCTTCATCCGGCTGGTTCTGCACCGCACGCATGAAGCGCTGCACATTGTCGGCATCGCCCTGCACCTGCCACGCCACATAAGCCTGCACGATGATGCGCAGGCCATCGCGGGTACCGACATCCTGCAAACCGCTGGAGGTGGTGCGCAGGCGCAGGTCCACCGGGATCGCCGCTTCGAACGGCGCCGGCCAGCGCCAGCCCAGGCCCGGTTCCAGCAGCACCCGCGACGGGTTGCCGAAACGGGTAATCACCGTGGCTTCGCCGGAGCGCACTTGCACCAGGCTGGCGGCCGCTACCGCAAACAACACCAGCAACACAGCCCAGGCCATGCGCCGCCAAGGGAATGGGCCGGCGGGCTGTTCGTCACCATGGTGGTGATGATGGTGGCCGTGGTGGTGGTGACCATGATCGTGAGAATGAGCGCTCAACAGACAGACTCCTTATTGAACGGCTTTACGCGGCACCGAAGGATCGGCCGGCAAGGTAAAAGAACGCAGATCGATCGTCGGCGCACTGTCGGCGCCCAGGCGATGATCCAGAATCAACAGCTTGGCGTGAGCCAGGCCCTGGGTCAGCTGGCCGAGGTACTGCTCCAGCACGAAGGCTTTGCCCGCGCTGGCGTAGGCTTTTTGTTCGGCGGCAAAACGCAGATCCGCCGCCCGGGCCCCGGCATTGACCTCGTGCGCGGTGGCCTGGGCCTGGTCGCGGACGGTGCTGGCTTGCAGCAGGGCCTGGTTGGTTTGTTCGCTGGCGGCGCCGCGTTCGCGGGAGATCAGCGCCTGAGCGCCGATCTGCGCCGCTTGCACGCCGTGGTAGGCGTTGGCGGCACCGGACGGCGGGTGGATGGCTTCGACCACCGTGGCGAGAATCTCCACACCGCTGTCGAGTGTATGCAGGTCCGCTTGCACGGCGCGACCGATCTCGTCGGCCAGGCCGGTGCGTTGTTCGCCGAGCAACTCGTCGAGGGTACGCGAGGCAAAGTCATGCACGAGGATGCGGCTAGCGGTGCTGCGGATCAGGGTCGGCACATCCGCGCTGTTATAGGTGGCGGCCAGTGCAGCCTGGTCGGTCAGGCCGATACGGTAGACGAAGCGCACATCCATATTGACGATCTGGAAGCTCTGCTTGTCGCCACGGCTGCTGGCGATCACCTGGGACTTGTCATTCACATGGCTGGCGTCCCACAACCGGTTGGCGATCAGCGGCGCCGGGCCTTCGGCCGCCGCGAGTTCCGGGCTGGCGGCTTCGCTGACGCTGGTCGCCAGCTCATGCACCACGCCGTTTTCCACGTTCAGCACGCGGCCCAGCGGCCACGGCAACCCGGCATGCAGGCCTGGGCCGAAGACTTGCACCGGTTTGCCAAAGCGCTCATAGATCCCACGGCCTTGCAGGGGCACTTCATGCACCCCCGTCAGCGCCCAGCCGACGGCCAGTACCACCAGCAGCACCGGCAGGAATGCCCGACGCATGTAGGTAAACGCCCAGATCTGGCGCAGGTCGATGCCGAAGCGGTTGTGCAATTCGTGCTGCAAGGCCTGCAGCGGTTGCGGCGGCCAGCGCAGCAGCCCGGCGACAAAACTCTGCGCCATCAGGCGTGGTTCGAGGCGCGGTTGGCGCGGGCTGAACAGTGACAGCGCGGCCCGTAACAGAAACTCCAGCGCGACCAGCGCCGGCAATAGCCCGACCAGTGTCGCCAGGCGCAGCGGCCACACCGACCCGGCACTGGCAAACAGCAGGCAAATCGCGCTGATCACCAGGCACGCAATCGCCACCCGGCTCAGTTGCGCCAACTGCGCGGCTTCCGGCCATTGCGCGGCGGTTTCCTGGGCCAGGCGCCGCTCGAACACCAGCAGGCCAAAGGCCAATGCCAAGGCCAGTGCAGCGCCGATACTTGCGCCTTGGCCGACCGCTGCCGCGGGCAAGCCCAGGTTCCAGAACTCGATGATGCTGACCAGCGCGAACAACGACCAACCGCCGAGCCACAACACCGGCGCGCCGATCTGGGCCAGCAACCCTCTGCCGAAACGCCCTACCAGGCGCGCCTGCCAGCCAGTGGGTTCACCCTCTGCTTCGAGTAACTCAGGTGCCGACGCTTCCAGCGCCTGGGCACGCCAATCGGCCACCCACCACGCCGACTGCAACCCCGCCACCAGCACCAGCAACGCAGACGCACAATTGATCAACACCACCGGCCAGATCGACAACGGGGCGAACAGCGCGACGAACAACGCCAGCACCCAGCCGCTGATAGCCACCGCAGTCAGGCTGATACCGGCTTGCCTCAATCGACGGGCATGGAACAGCCCTTGCTGAAAACGCGGCAGTCCTTCAACCGAAGCGCCGTCAGCTTCTAGATCCACTTGCATCCACTCATGCCCGTTCACACATAATTCGTTACGATATAACACATGGCGTGAAATTTTTGTTCGTTAAACACCGTATTCACCTGCAACACAGACCCACTGTGGGAGCGGGCTTGCTCGCGATGGCGGTGGGTCAGGTGATACATGGGTTGGCGGGGCCGCCGCCATCGCGGGCAAGCCCCCTCCCACATTTGTTCTGCATCGCGCTCCGGAACGTGACTAACCCCCCATAAACACGTGCCATCACTGGTGCAGGCCACGATTAATCGGCACACTTCAGGCCAGTTTTTCGCGGGCTTACGGACAAGGAAACGTCACTCCCATGATTTCGATCTATCAGCTCAAACCGCGTTTTCAAAACCTGCTGCGCCCCCTCGTGCAGCGCCTCTACGACAACGGCACCACCGCCAACCAGATCACCGTGCTGGCCGGGGTCATCTCCCTGCTGGTCGGCCTGCTGATCGCCGGCTTCGCCCAACACCTCTGGCTGTTCGCGCTGATCCCGCTGTGGATGATCCTGCGCATGGCCCTCAATGCCATCGACGGCATGCTCGCCCGCGAATTCGGCCAGCAGTCGCGCCTGGGCGCCTACCTCAATGAACTGTGCGACGTGATCGCCGACAGCGCGCTGATCCTGCCCTTTGCGTTGATCCCCGGCGTCAGTCTGGCGCCGGTGCTGCTGGTGACCTTGCTGGCAGTGTTCAGCGAATACGCCGGGGTGCTCGGGCCAATGGTGGGCGCGTCGCGGCGCTACGACGGGCCGATGGGCAAGAGTGATCGGGCCTTCGTCCTCGGCGTGCTGGCCAGCGGCGTGGCGCTGGGCTGGCTCGGTGCCGGCTGGGTCGACACGGTGATGTGGCTGGTCGCCGCCCTGCTCGCCTACACCGTGGTCAACCGGGTGCGCCAGGGCCTCAAAGAAGAACAACACATTTCCCCTTCTGCATAAGGATTTTGCGATGCGCGAACAGCGAGAACACACCTTCAGTACCCATGATGGCGTCGAGCTTTTCTACCGGCACTGGCCCGCCACCGCCCCGGCAGGCGGCGAGCCGCGCAAGGCGATCCTGCTGTTCCATCGCGGCCATGAGCATTCGGGGCGCATTGCCCATCTGGTCGATGAACTGAACCTGCCCCATTTCGACTTCTTCGCCTGGGACGCCCGTGGCCACGGCCAATCCCCCGGCGAGCGCGGCGACAGCCCCAGCTTCGCCACCAGCGCCCGCGACGTGCAGACGTTCTGCGAGCATATCGGCGCCACTTACGGCGTCGAGGCGGAAAATCTTGCAGTCATCGCCCAAAGCGTCGGCGCGGTGATCGCAGCCACCTGGGTTCACGACTACGCACCGAAAATCCGCGCCCTGGTGCTCGCCTCCCCGGCGTTCAAAGTCAAACTGTACGTGCCCTTCGCCCGGCCGGGCCTGGCGCTGATGCGCAGGTTTCGCGGCAACTTTTTCGTCAACAGTTACGTCAAGGCCAAGTTCCTCAGCCACGACCCGGAGCGCGTCGCGTCCTACGACAGCGACCCGCTGATCACCAAGGCGATTTCGGTGAATGTGCTGCTCGGGCTGTACGAAGCGGCCGACCGGGTTGTCGCCGATGCCCAGGCGATCCAGGTGCCGACCCAACTGCTGATCTCCGGCTCCGACTTCGTGGTCCACCGCAAACCCCAACAACAGTTCTTCGACCGCCTCGGCAGCCTGAAAAAAGAGCTGCATATCCTCCCCGGCTTCTTCCACGACACCCTCGGCGAGCGCGACCGTGCGGTGGCCGTGAGCAGCGCCCGGCGTTTTATCCTGCAGAATTTCGCGCACCCGCTGGACCGCGCCTCGCTGCTCGATGCCGACAAACTGGGCGCCACCTGTGCCGAATCCGAAGCCCTCGCCGCGCCGCTGCCGCGCAATTCCCTGCGCGACCTGTACTGGCGCCTGACCCGCGCCAGCATGGGCCTGGGCAAGAACCTGTCGGACGGCGTCAAGCTGGGCTTCGACACCGGTTTCGACTCCGGTAGCACCCTGGACTACGTGTACCGCAACACGCCCACCGGCAAAGGCGCGCTGGGGCGGATGATCGACACCCATTACCTCAACTCCATCGGCTGGCGCGGCATTCGCCAGCGCAAGCTGAACGTCGAAGAGCTGCTGCGCCTGGCCATGGCCACGCTGCGCACCGATGATCGCGAAGTGCGTATCGTCGATATCGCCGCCGGCCACGGTCGCTACATTCTCGAAGCCTTGCAGGGCGTTTCGCCGCTGCCGGAATCGATCCTGCTGCGCGACTACAGCGACATCAACGTGCGCGACGGTGGCGCGTTGATCCGCGAGAAAGGCCTGGGCGAGATTGCGCAGTTCATCAAAGCCGATGCGTTCGACCGTGCGGACCTGGCAGCGCTGGCGCCCAAGCCGACGCTGGCGGTGGTCTCCGGGTTATATGAACTGTTTGCCGACAACGCCATGGTCGGCGGTTCGCTGGCGGGCCTGGCCGAAGCCGTGGAGCCCGGCGGTTATCTGGTCTACACCGGCCAGCCGTGGCACCCGCAGCTGGAACTGATCGCCCGCGCATTGACCAGCCATCGCCAGGGCCAGGCCTGGGTGATGCGCCGGCGCAGTCAGGCGGAAATGGATCAACTGGTGCAAGCCGCCGGTTTCCGCAAGATCACCCAGCGGGTGGATGAGTGGGGCATCTTTACCGTATCCCTGGCACAGAAGATCTGAACATGCGCGAACCCGGCCTGTTAAAGCCCGCGTTCCTGTGGCTGTTGCTGTTGGCGCCGCTGTTTTTCAGCACCTACGGCTTTGCCACATGGGTCACCAGCCAGCGCAGCGACGTCGGCACACTGGTGTTCGATTGGGAAACCCACATGCCGTTCTGGGCCTGGACCATCGTGCCCTACTGGACCATCGACCTGCTCTACGGTTTCTCCCTGCTGCTGCCCAACAGCCGCCATGAACTGAAGCAACATGCGCTGCGCCTGCTGAGTGCGCAGCTCATCGCCGTGAGTTGCTTCCTGATCTGGCCGCTGCGCTTCACCTTCGAACGGCCGGAGCTGGATGGCGTGTTCGGCTGGCTGTTTGCCGTGCTGGCCGGTTTCGATAAACCGTTCAACCAGGCGCCGTCGCTGCATATCGCGCTGCTGGTGATCCTGTGGATCATGTACCAACGCCACACCCAGGGCGCCTGGCGCTGGCTGGTGCATGGCTGGTTCGGGTTGATCGGGGTTTCAGTGCTGACCACTTATCAACACCACTTTATCGACTTGCCCACAGGTGCCCTGGCGGGTTGGCTGTGCGTGTGGCTGTGGCCGCTGGAACATCCGAGCCCGCTGCTGAATGCGCGGCTGACCCGTGATTCCACGCACTGGCGCCTGGGGTTGCGCTACGGCCTGGGCGCGCTGGGGCTGTTCATCCTCGCGCTGACTTACGGCGGGTGGTGGCTATGGCTGCTGTGGCCGGCGCTGTCCCTGGGGCTGATCATGGCGAATTACGTCGTCCTCGGCGCGCCAGGTTTCCAGAAGCGTGCCGACGGTCGACTGACCCCCGCGGCGCGCTGGCTGTATGCGCCGTATCTGGCGGCGGCGTGGCTCAATTCACGGCTGTGGACGCGCACGCATCCACAGCCCGACCTGATTGTGGATAACGTCTCGCTCGGTCGGCTTCCTACCGTGCGCGAGCAAGGTTCATTCAAGGCCATCGTCGATCTGTGCGCAGAATTGCCGATTAATCCACAGGGCCGTGCCTATCAAAGCGTCCCCGTCCTCGACCTGATCGCGCCGACCCCCGCCGAATGCCTGCAAGCCGCGCAAGCCATCGAACGCCTGCGCGCCAGCGGCCCGGTGCTGGTGTGCTGCGCCCTTGGCTATTCGCGCAGCGCCACCGCTGTGGCGGCCTGGCTGCTGCACAGCGGGCGCGCCGCCACGGTGGATCAGGCACTGGCTATTATTCGTACAGCGCGGACCCAGGTGGTCCTGCATCCCGCTCATCGCCATGCTTTGGAGGCCTTGCCCCATGCCTGCTGATATGGAACTCCAGGTCGTCGCCAGCCTGCTGCGCCGCGGCCGCTCACTGGATCAGTTATCCACAGGCCTGACGCTGCTGGGCGTGTTGTTCGGCCTGGCGCAACTGCTGATGGCCAGCATCGCGCCGATCTGCCTGCTGCTCAGCCTGTGGATGATTATCCTCGGCCTGCTGCAAAAGTACTGGGCGCTGCGCGTGGCCTTCGATGCCGACCTGTTCGCCCTGCTCGCCCGTAACACCGAACGCACCCCGGACCTCGACCAGGCCCTGCAAACCCTCGGCCTGCAGTCGCCCAAACGCGCCGGCCGACCCTGGACCGAACGCCGTCGCGGCGCCCTCAAACTGCTGCGCAAGCAAGCCTGGCTGCTGGGCGCGCAAGTGCTGTTGACCCTGGGCGTGATTCTCGCCAGCCCTTGGCTACCTTTCGCCGGATAAGGAATTCCCATGTTCGAACCCGTGGTCGCCACCCTGATTACCTCGATGGCCCGCACCGTCACCGGCGCCCGCAGCCTGTGGCTGGGCTGCGCGCCGGTGCCGGTGCAACGCATCTACTTCGCCAACCACAGCAGCCACGGCGACTTCGTGCTGCTGTGGGCATCGCTGCCGCAGAACCTGCGCAAATTCACGCGCCCGGTGGCCGGCAGCGACTACTGGAACAACAGTGCGCTGCGCCGCTACATCATCCACCGCGTGTTCAACGGCGTGTTGATCGACCGCGAGCGCAAAGACCCTGTGGATAACCCCTTGCAGCCCATGCTCGCCGCACTGGAAGGCGGCGACTCGCTGATCATCTTTCCCGAAGGCACGCGCAATCTGGAAGACGGCTTGCTGCCGTTTAAAAGCGGCCTGTATCACCTGGCAAAAAGTTACCCACAGGCCGAATTGATCCCCGTGTGGATTGCCAACCTCAACCGCGTCATGCCCAAGGGGCGCGTCCTGCCGCTGCCTCTGCTGTGTACCACCAGCTTCGGCGCGCCACTGCAATTGGAAGAAGGCGAAGACAAAGCCGCCTTCCTAGCCCGCACCCGCGACGCCCTGCTCGCCCTCGCCCCGGAGCATTCCTGAGATGGATAGCCAAACCCTGATGCTGTTCGGCGGAATCGGCGCGATCCTGGTACTCGCCTCGCTGATCGGCCTGATCCTCAAGCTGCGCAGCCGTGGCACGCCGAATGCGGTGATCGACAACCTCAACGCCCGCATCAACGCCTGGTGGGTGATGGTGGTGATGATCGGCATCGCCTTCTGGCTCGGCACCGGCGCGGTGATCGTGCTGTTCTATGCCGTGTCGTTCTATGCCCTGCGTGAATTCCTCACCCTCACCCCGACCCGGCGCAGCGACTACCCGGCGCTGGTGGCCGCGTTCTACCTGGCGCTGCCGCTGCAATACCTGCTGATCTATGCCGACTGGTACGGGCTGTTCTCGATCTTCATCCCGGTGTACGTGTTCCTGCTGCTGCCGATCCTCGCCTCCCTCGGCGGCGACAGCACACACTTCCTGGAGCGCGCCTCGAAGGTGCAATGGGGCTTGATGATCGCAGTGTTCTGCGTGTCCTTCGTGCCCGCCCTGCTCACCCTCGACATCCCCGGCTATGAAGGCCGCAACCTGCTGCTGATCGCCTACCTGGTGATCGTGGTGCAACTGTCGGACGTGTTGCAGTACGTGTGCGGCAAGCTGTTCGGCAAACACAAGATCGCGCCCAACCTGTCGCCGTCGAAAACCGTCGAAGGCTTTGTCGGCGGCATCCTGCTCTCCTCGCTGATCGGCGCGGCGCTGTGGTGGACCACGCCGTTCAACCCGTGGCAGTCGTTCCTGATTGCGCTGCTGATCAACTTGCTGGGGTTTGCTGGCGGCATTGTGATGTCGGCGATCAAACGCGACCGTGGCGTGAAGGACTGGGGGCATATGATCGAGGGGCACGGCGGAATGCTCGATCGGCTGGATTCGGTGTGCTTTGCGGCGCCGATTTTCTTCCACCTTGTGCGCTACTGGTGGACCTGACCGACACCGCCCTCAAGCCCGACGAAGATCAACATATGAGGGCGGGCATGCTCCCGCACGCTCGGCATTGATGTGACGTATCGCCCTCATCTTTTGTCGCAAAGACGCGTGTAAGATACGCCGCACTTAGCCAGGGATGCTCACCATGTTCGACACGTTAAAAACGATCTTTCGCCGTTTGTTCGGTGCGTTAATAACTGTGGTGGGTGCCCTGTTCGGCCAATGGCAGCCGCCGTTCTGGCTACGCGCCATCGGCCGGGGCGTGCTGAACCTGGGCAGCAAGGCCCGCGCTTACCCGCGCCGGGCCGGGGGCGGAGTGTTGGGCCTGGTGCTGCTGGCCGCCGCCGGGTTCTACGGCTGGCAGTGGTACTCCAACCTGCCGCAGCCGCACACCGTGGGTTATTCGCTGCACAAACCCAACCTGACCGACTACACCCAGCAACCCGCGGTTGTGGATAACTTGCAGGTGCGTTTTGCCGAGTCCGTCGCGCCCCTGGCGGCGATCGGCAAGCCGGTCACCGCCGGCATTACCCTTAAACCCGCTGTAGCCGGGGCCTGGCGCTGGTCTGATGACCGCACATTGCTGTTCACGCCGGAAAAAGACTGGCCCATCGACACCCATTACACCTTCGATCTGGCGAAGAAAAACCTGCTCGCCGACGGCGTATTGCTCAGCCAGTACAGCGGCCAGTTCTCCACTCAACCGTTCCGCGCCAGCCTTTCGCAGAACGAGTTGTATCAGGACCCGTCCAACCCGACGCTGAAACAACTGGTGGCGACTTTCCGTTTTTCCCACCCGGTCGACGAGGAAAGCCTACGCAAGCGGGTTTCGATCATTCTCGGCAAAGGCCTCGCCTACCGCGACGCCCAGTTACCCAATCGCCCGGAAATCAGCTTCGACGAGACCAAGCTCAACGCCTATGTACGCTCCGCCGCCCTGGCCACCCCGCTGGAAAGCACGCCCGTCAGCGCCAAGCTCGACGAAGGCATCAAGGCCCGGGACGGCGGCAACGCCAGCAACGCGCCATTGGTGGCCGAAGTCACCGTGCCCGGTCGCTATCGCCTGACGTTTACCGCTGCCGAAGTGAGCTTTGTCGACAACGAACGCGGCGAACCCGAGCCGGTGTTGATGTTCAGCAGTTCCAGCGCCGTAGCCGATGACACCATCGCCGGTAAGGTCCAGGCCTGGTTGCTACCGGAAAAAGCCGAGGACGACACGCGCCCCTATAACAGCAACGACATCGACGATGCCCTACTGGCCCGCAGCACCAAGGTCAACCTGACCCACGTGCCCAGCGTCGAACCGCTCAACACCCTGCACGCATTCAAGTTCAAGGCCCCGGCCGGTCGTGCGCTGTATGTGCGCGTGCCCGCCAACCTGGAAGCCATCGGCGGCTACCTGGCGAAAAACCCCACAGCGTCGCTGATCAGCATGCCGGCCTACCCGCGCACGTTGCAGTTCCTCTCCGACGGCGCCTTGCTCAGCCTCACCGGCGAAAAACGCCTGGGTTTCATGGCCCGTGGCGTGCCCGGTGCCCATGTGGAAATCGCTCGCCTGCTGCCCAACCAGTTGCAGCATTTGGTGGACCAGAGCAGCGGCAGCTTTGCACGGCCGAACTTCGGTAATGAGTACTTCGATCGCATGGTCGAGCGTCAGTCGCTGGATATTCCGCTGTCGTCCAACGACCCGGCGAAAACCGTCTACGACAACGTCGACCTCAGCCATTACCTGACCGCCAACGGCGGCCGACGCGGTATTTTCGTACTCAAGCTCAGCCCACAGGATGACCCGGCCGAACGCACATTCGACTACTCCCGCAGCAGCACCAGCGACCTGCGCTTTATCGTGGTGACAGACCTCGGGATCATCGCCAAGCGCTCCAGCGACGGCAGCCATGACGTGTATGTGCAGTCCATCGGCAACGGTTCGCCGGTGGCCGACGCGCAAGTCGACATCATCGGCCGTAACGGTCTGCCGGTCGCCAGCGGCCACACCGACGCCGAAGGCCACGCGCATTTCGCCAAACTCGATGAACTGCGCCGTGAGAAAACGCCGCTGATGTATGTGGTCAGTCGCGGTAATGACCAATCCTTCCTGCCGATTGCCCGTCAGTCCCAGCAGTTGGATCTGTCGCGCTTCGACGTAGGTGGTTTGCAAGAAGACGGTGCGATCGACCGCCTCAGCGCCTACCTGTTCACCGACCGTGGCCTGTACCGGCCCGGCGAAACCGCGCACCTGGGCATGATCGTGCGCAGCGGCAACTGGAAAGGCGCCCTGCAAGGCTTGCCGGTGGAGCTGCAAATCACCGACCCTCGCGGCCTGGAAGTGATTCGCCAGCCGCTGAAGCTGTCCGCCAGCGGTTTTGAAACCTTTGATTTCCCCAGCAGCGAAGTGGCCCCGGCCGGGGATTACACCGCGACCTTGCAACTGATCGGCGCGAAACAGACCCGCACCGACCTGGGCAGTGTCAGCTTCAAGGTCCGCGACTTCGAGCCGGACCGTATGAAAGTCAGCCTGAGCCTGCACGACACGCCAGTGCCGGGCTGGATTCCACCGGAGCAGGTGGTGGCCAAAGTCAGCGCAATGCACCTGTTCGGCGCCCCGGCGGCCGGCCGTCGCGTGACCGCGAAGATGTCCCTGAGCCCGACGCTCGCGGCGTTCGAGCGTTACCCCGATTACCGCTTCCGCCTCAACGATGCGCTGGAAGAGGCCAGCACCGAAGACCTGGCCGAGACCACCGTCGATGACAACGGCCAGGCCGTGCTCGACCTCAACCTGCAACGCTTCGCCAACAGCACTTACCGCCTGCAGGTAATGACTCAGGTGTTCGAGGCCGAAGGCGGGCGCAATGTGGCGGCGCAAAGTGCGTTGCTGGTGTCGTCTGCGCCCTACCTGGTGGGTGTGAAAAGTCAGGACTCGCTGTCGTATGTCGCCAAGGACGCCCCGCGCCAGGTGCAATGGTTGGCCGTCGCGCCGGATCTCACGCCGCTGGCGGTGGACGGGCTGACCAGCGAAGTGGTCGAGCACCGCTACGTCTCGGTGCTGGTGAAGCAGTCCAACGGCACCTACAAATACGAATCGCGGATCAAGAACATCAGCCAGCCCGCCTCGCCGCTGGTGATGACCAAGGACGGCGCCAAGCAAACCCTGAACACCGCCACCCCTGGCGATTTCACCCTGCAACTCAAGGACGCCAACGGCAAGCTGCTGAACCAGATCGACTACAGCGTGGCCGGGCGCGGCAACACCTCGCGCTCCCTGGAGCGCAACGCCGAGCTGCAACTGCGCCTGGATAAACGCAGTTACGCAACGGGGGATGAGATTGCCATCAGTGTCCGCGCGCCGTACACCGGGGCGGGCCTGATCACCATCGAGCGTGACAAGGTCTACACCCAGCAGTGGTTCAAGGCCGACAGCACCAACAGTGTGCAGCATATCCGCGTGCCCGCAGGGCTTGAGGGCAATGCCTACGTCAACGTGCAGTTTGTGCGCGACATCGGTTCGTCCGAGGTCTACATGAGCCCGCTGTCCTACGGCGTGGTGCCGTTCAGCATCAACCTGGATGCGCGGCGCATGCCATTGAAGGTTGACGGCCCGGCGCAGATCGAACCGGGGCAGACTCTGGATATCAAGGTCAACGCCGACCGCCCGGGCCGTGCGGTGGTGTATGCGGTGGACGAAGGCATCCTGCAGGTGGCGCGCTACCAGACGCCGGACCCGCTGGGCTTCTTCTTCCAGAAACGTGCGCTGGAAGTCGGCACCAGTCAGATTCTTGACCTGATCCTGCCGGAATTCAGCCGCCTGCTCAGTGGGGCCGCGCCCGGTGGCGATACCGAAGGCGCGTTGGCCAATCACCTCAACCCGTTCAAGCGTAAACACCAGCCGCCTGTGGCCTGGTGGTCCGGGCTGGTGGACTTGCCAGCCGGTGAAAGCGTGCTGCATTACCAGGTGCCGGACAGTTTCAACGGCAAGCTGCACCTGTTCGCGGTGGCGGTGGATGCCGACAGCGTGGGCGTCAGCGAGGCCACTACCGAGGTGCGCGGGCCGCTCGTGATCACGCCAAACGTACCGGCTTTCGTCGCGCCGGGGGATGTGTTCAACGTGAGCGCCGGGGTGTTCAGCAACCTCGACGCGGCGGCGGATGTGAAGTTTGAAGTGCAGACCAGCAACGGCCTCAACGTGCAGGGCGACAAAGGCAGCACCTTGTCGCTGCAACCGCGCAAGGAAGGCACCGCCGAGTTCAAGATCAAAGTCGGCGACACCCTCGGCTCGGCAGATCTGCGCTTTATCGCCGTGTTGCCGAATGGCAAGCGCATTCAGGTGGCGGAAACCACCTCGATCCGCCCTCTGAGCGAACACCGCGTGGCCCTGAGCCTGGGCCGTTTCGACAGCGCCAGCAAAGAGCTCAAGCCCACCCGCGAACTGTTCAGCCAACTGCGCGACGTGCAACTGGGTGTGGCGGCGTCGCCACTGGTGTGGGCCAACGGTCTCAAGCATTACCTGGATGACTACGGCTACGCCTGCACCGAACAGTTGGTGTCCAAAGCCATGCCGGCGTTGATCTGGGGTGGTAATGCGCCCGAGGCCGAACAGGCCTTCGCCAGCGCGGTGCGGATGTTGCGCCAGCGCCAGAACCAGGCCGGCGGTTTCGGTTTGTGGGCGGCCAATCCGGATGTAGCGCCATATGCCAGCCTGTACGCCACCGACTTCCTGATCGAAGCCAAGGAACGCGGGCTGCCGGTGCCGGAAGACCTGCTGGTACGGGCCAATACCTATCTGACAGACCTGGCCAACGGCCCCAGCGAAGGCCTGTCGGAATTGCGCAACCGTGCCTACGCCAGTTACCTGCTGAGCCGTCAGGGGATTCTGGTGAGCGGCGCCTTGAGCGATATCCGTGAGCGCTACGAGCGCTACTTCAAGGACACCTGGCAGAACGACCTGGGCGCCGCCTACCTGGCCGCCAGCTACAAGCTGCTCAAGCAGGATCGCCAGGCGGATACGCTGTTCCGTAAGATTCCATGGCGTTCGCTTGTGGATAAGTGGAACAGCGACGGTCTGTATTACGACCCGTTGGTGCATGACGCCGAACACCTGCACTTGCTGGCACGGCATTTCCCCGAGCTACTGGACGAGGTGCCGGCGGCGCTGCTGGATAAACTCGGCAAGCGCCTTAACGAGCAACGTTACAACTCGCTGTCGGCGGCGCTGTTACTGCGCGCCCTGGATAACTACGGCCAGCGCGCACAAAGCGACATGACCCTCAAGGCCAGCGCGTGGTTGGGCGACAAACAGCAACAATTGCTGGAGATGGCCGGCCAACCGCCGCGCGCCGCAGTGCCGAGCGCCACGCAAAAATTGCTGATGGAAAAATCCGACGGCCCGGCAGCGTTCTACATGCTCAGCGAAGCCGGCTTTGATAAAGGTGCCAAGCTCAAGCCGATCACCAACGGCCTGGAGATTATCCACGAGTACCTCGACCTCAACGGCGAGCCGGTAAACACAGTCGCGGTGGGCGATGAGTTCCTGGTGCGCCTGCGCCTGAGGGCGACCGACCGCGATCAAGTGCAGCAAGTGGCGGTGGTCGACCTGCTGCCCGGTGGCGTCGAGCCTGTGTATAACTTGCCGCCGGAGCCGGAAGCCGCCAGCACCGATGACAGTGAAGGCGAGGAAGCGGAATACGTAGAAGACAGCGAAACGCCTGACGCCTGGCAAGCGCCGATCGGCGAAACCGAGCTGAGCAACTGGCAGCCAGACTACGTGGACGTGCGCGATGATCGGGTGGTGTTGTACGGCACCGCACTGCGTGACGTAGGCACTTTCGTGTACCGCGTGCGCGCCACCAACGCCGGTACCTTCAATACGCCACCGGCCTACGCCGAAGGCATGTACGAAACCACCCTGCAAGGGCGCGGCAAAGTAGGCCAGCTTGAAATTACCAAGCCTTAAACGCCTGACGCCGCTGCTGGCAGCGGCGGTACTGCTGGCGGGGCTGCGGCTGTGGCCACATGCTCCGCTGGAACAGGCGGTGACATCCTCAAGGGTGGTGCTGGCCGATGACGGCTCGCTGTTGCGCATGACCTTGGCGGATGACGGGCAATACCGCTTATGGCTACCGCTGGAGAGGTTTTCTCCGTCATTGATCGAGGCCTTGCTGCTCAAGGAAGACCGTAATTTCTACTGGCACCCGGGGATCAATCCCCCGGCGTTGCTGCGTGCGGCCATGGCCACTTACAGCGGCGGCCAGCGCCAGGGCGGCTCGACGTTGAGCATGCAACTGGCGCGGCGCTTGTGGGATCTGAACACCCGCCAGGTGCCGGGCAAGCTGCAACAGATGGCCTTGGCCTTGTGGCTGGAAGCGCGTTACAGCAAGCACGACATCCTTGAGGCCTACCTGAACCTGGCGCCCATGGGCGGCAATATCGAAGGCGCCGAGGCGGCGAGTCGCATTTACTTCGGCAAGGCGGCGGCGCAGTTGTCATTGTCCGAAGCGCTGGCACTGGCGGTGATCCCCCAGCAGCCGGGGCGACGCGCGCGCTTCGGGCCCTCGTTGCAAAACGCGCGACAGCGCTTGATGAACGACTGGCGCGCAACTTATCCACAGGACCCGCGCAACGACAGCCTGCTGGACGTGCCCCTGGAAGCGCGCAACCGCCAGCAGATCGCGTTTCTGGCGCCGCACTTGAGCGAACAGTTGCTCGCGTCCCAGGCCGGCAACGAGTTGAACAGCACCCTCAACCTGCCCTTGCAACAATTGCTCGAACGCCTGATCAGCGGCTTTATCGCCGAGCGACGCGGCACGGGGGTGGAAAACGCCACGGCGATCCTGATCGACAGCCGCGACCAGAGCGTCAAGGCACTGGTGGGCTCGGCAGATTACTTATCCACAGGCATCCATGGCCAGGTCAATGGCGTGCTGGCGCGGCGTTCGCCGGGGTCGACGCTCAAACCGTTCCTCTATGGATTAGCGCTGGACCAGGGGGTGATCCACCCCATGAGCATCCTCAAGGATTTACCCAGTAACTTCGGCTACTTCCAACCGGAGAATTTCGACGGCAGTTTTGTCGGGCCACTGACGGCGCGCGATGCGTTGATCCGTAGCCGCAATATCCCCGCCGTGTGGCTCGCCAGCCAGGTGAAATCGCCTTCGTTATACGGCTTGTTGCAACGCGCCGGCATCAAGGGCCTGCGCGGTGAAAGCCATTACGGCCTGGCCCTGGCCCTCGGCGGCGGCGAGATGACGCCCGAAGAGCTGGCGCGGCTGTACCTGATGCTGGCCGGCGACGGGCACCTGCGGCCGTTGCGCTATTTACAGGAACAGCCCCAGGCCAGCGGCCCCGCGCTGCTGACGCCTCAAGCCGCCTTCATAGTGCGCGACATGCTGCGCCGCAACCCGCGCCCGGATGGCCTGCCCGGCCGGCACTGGCGCACCGCCTGGAAAACCGGCACCTCCTGGGGCTTCCACGACGCATGGAGTGCCGGGCTGGTCGGCCCCTACGTGCTGGTGGTGTGGGTCGGTAACTTCGATGGGCGACCGAACCCGGCGTTCATCGGCGCCAAAACCGCCGCGCCGCTGTTCTTCCGCATCGCCGACGCCCTGCCCCTGGCCTTGCCCAACGTGCAGATCAAACCCGACAAGCCGCCGCCCGGGCTGATCCGTATCGACGTCTGCGCGGCCTCCGGCGAATTGCCCAACCGCTGGTGCCCGCAAACCCGCAAAACCTGGTACATCCCCGGCATCTCGCCGATTCGCGTGTCCAACCTGCACCGCCCGGTGCTGATTGACACCCGCACCGGCAAAGCCGCCTGCCCGCCGTTCGACCCGCAGTACACCCGCGAAGAAGTCTTCGAGTTCTGGCCCAGCGACGTACAACGCCTGTACCGCGCCGCCGGCCTGGCGCGACGCACGCCGCCCACGGTGATGAAAAACTGCCAGCCCAACCAGATCGGCGACCAGAGCGAAGCCCCGCAGATCCGTTCGCCGCTGACCCAGGTGAGCTATCAATTGCGCCTGTCCCAACCGCAGGAAAGCATTGCACTGAATGCCAACGCGGCCAGCGACGCGACGACGTTGTACTGGTTTGCCGACCAGACCCTGATCGGCCAAGGCCCGCCGCAATCCACGCTGAATTGGCGACCGGGCAAGTCGGGGGAGTACCGATTGCGGGTCAGTGACGATCAGGGCCGCAGTGCGAGCCGGGCGCTGCGGGTGGAGTTTGTGCCGTGAGCGGGCGAACGCGCCTGACCGCTAGGCGCTGATCTCCACGTAACTCGACTCCCCACCGCCCGTCGCGCCCGACAACCATCCCCAAACGAAGCTCAAGGTGGTACGCCCGGCCTGATCCACACCCACCGTGCCACGCGACCAGCCGGCCAGCAGCTCGCCCTCAAGCGTCAGGCATTGATACAGCAACTCGATGGTATCAGCGCCTGTCACACGCCCGACCTGCGTGCCCACACGGATTCGACCGCCTTGGTAAGAGCCGGAGATGGCCTCCCCTTCGACAAGGTAATGAAACACCGTGCCGGCACCGGATAGCCCGTGGGCATTGTTCGCGACCGTAAAGCGACGATTGTTCAAACGTGCGTGGATTGGGCAGAAGGGAGTGTCCATGAATGTCGCGTCCTTTCGTAGGGGGCTTCCGTTCCGGGTCGAGCCTGGAGACCCGGCGGTGGATCTAGAGAATTAAAACACTCGCAATCTACTTGGTTGTTTGCTGGGAACCAATACGCCCGTCTTCAGCTTGTCAGATGCGAATGACCTGGTGAATCACCTGATGATCCGCGACCATGAAGGCTTCAGCATTCTCGATCAGCTCCTGGAGGCTGCAGACACCAATGTCGAAGCTGGCGCAGTAGCATCTGGCAGCCCTCTCTTGCTGCTCTACTCTTCCTTTACATCACTGAACGGGATGATTTCTATTGGTGGTGTCACTGCACAAAGTGGTTTGCGCCAATAACCAACGCTATGCCATTGACCGTGCTTGTACCCAACCTCAGGGTACGTGCCGATATGGGTAAAACCGAGCGCTTCATGGATACCGATGCTCCCCGCGTTGGGTAAGGCAATGCCGGCGTAGGCCGTATGAAACCCCTGTTTCTCGAGGAGCGGTAGAAGCCGCTGATAAAGCGCACGACCAACCCCTTTTCGGTGTACGGCAGGGTCGACATAGACGGTGACATCTACCGACCAGCGATAGGCTTCTCTAGCGCGATGCTGGCTTGCATAAGCGTATCCAACGACATCGCCATTCATCTCGGCTACCAGATAGGGATACATCGGCAGTGTTGCGGCGATCCGCTCTGCCATTTCATCGACAGTTGGTGGCGTCAGCTCAAACGAGATGGCTGTGTTCAAAACCATCGGCGCATAGATAGCCTGAATGGCAGAGGCATCAGCGGGTGTAGCGACCCTCACGTTGTAATTCATGGCGACCAAGTACTCCATTCTCTTTCTCTTTGAGTTCAGGCACGACGATTCGGTGGCTCGAGATCGCCGTTGGTTTTGTAGGCGTTCGAAGTTAAGGCGATATCAGCAGAAGAACCGCCAGACCGATCAATGCTTGTAGAACTGAACCGGCGGTCATCAAACGCATATACCTGCCGGTGCTGTATTCGGGAAAGGCGTCCGATTTGACCAGCCAGTAATAGCTGTCGTTAGGGAGAATGGCGACGAACGATCCCAGACAGACGGCGAATGTGACGCTCATCAAGTCCACCGCGCCAGACGCAAGGATTGGAGAGAGAACAGGAGGGATGGCGGCAAAGGTCGCAAGGGAAGAGCCATTCAGTGTTTTGAATACCGCAGCCAGCAGGAACACCCCCACCAAAATATGCGCGGTGCTGCCCGACGCGCTGAATGCGTGCTGAATCAGTTCCTTGGGAAGCACCAAACCGAGGGCTTGGCCCAAAGCAGACGCACAACCGATGGTGAACAATAACGGGCTGGTTCTACGCATCGCTTTGGACAGCAGATCTTGAACCTCACCAGGTTTGCAGCTAAGCGCAATCAACAACGATGTGGCGACCAGCGCACCGGCGGGAGTAGTGAAGAACTCGATGATGGAGTGCTGGTTCTTTGGAATGGCGTAGCCGGTGATCAGGAGCAGGAAAAATACAGCCAGAGGCAGGATCACCTTGATAACCGAGTCGTGAGGCACGGTGGGATCAGTCGAATCGTTGGGTGATGAACAATCTGTGCGGGTCGTCCAGTACGTCCAGACCGTCCCGACAACCCAGGTGACGACTGTCAGCAGCAACCCTAGATACAGAAACTTTGGGTCATGCGTGTTGGCCCCTAACCCAATCCCAATGATCAGCGGGCCCGCGGGCATTAACAGCTTGAATCCCGAGTAGCATCCGATTGCAATGTACTTGCGGTGTTGCCCGGCAATGGGAGCAAGAGACGCATAGGCTGTATCGGGACAAACCATGCCAGCACCCAGCAAGGGTGACAGAGAGATGCCGAATTTTCCGAAGGACGCACTTCCTTGCGTCGAGATCCAGCCGGCAATGAAAAACGCGCTCAGGATGACGATGGCGAAATAGCCGAGGTTGTTTGCGAATCCTTTGCTCAGCGATTGGAACACGTCACTGCTGTTGGTGCCGGCAAGAAGAGGGATCAGAATCGCACCCAGCAACATCGCGACAGGGAGAGGAATGGAGACACGGCTCCCCAGGTTCCGTAGCCGGGAGCGTGTTTTCGTCCTAAGCGCTTCTACCAACATCCATGTACCTCCCGCGTTACCGGAACCGCCTCTGAAAGGCCTGCAAGTTGTGCCTGCACTTCACAATCGCAAAATACGTTGCGACCCGCAACTAATATAATTGAACAATTTCGCAGGCGCTTATGCCCAGAAAAATGTGTCGCTGCGCCTGCTAAGGTGGTATTAGCGTTTTCCCTGAATTGCGAGCCGAGTGCTATGCCAAACATTGATCAGATCGACCAGGATGCCGAACAGCTTTACGAAGCCCTGAGTCACTTGGTTAGGGTCTACCAGTTTCGTGACAGAGATCGCAGCTGCTGCGAAGGCCTGTCCGTCACTCAATGCTATGCGCTTGAGCATGTGATAAAGGCTGGGCCGGTTCGCGTTCAATCGTTGGCCAGTGAGCTTTTTCTCGACAAGAGCAACGCGAGCCGGTTAGTCGATTCGCTTGCAAAACAGGGGCTGGTTTGCCGCGTACCAGATGCCACTGACGGCCGCGCGCTGGCTATCACCGTGACGCCCGAAGGCGTGACGCTTTATGAAAGTATTCGATCGGATTTAGTCGCAGAGGCTCGCAATCTCGCATCTGACTTATCGAAAGAAGCCCGTGAGGGTGCAATCCAAATGCTACGTCGCTTCGCTAACGCCACCGAACAACGGTGCGGTCTCAAAGACTTCAGTGCTGACGAGGCTCTGCCCCGCAAATGCTGCTGAGGCTGTTGGCGCTGATGCCGAGTTGACCCAGTTGCCGAGATTTCACTGACCCAGTCTGACTTCTCGTGAATCATTGTCTGTGCTCGATTGTTGCAGTTTTAGAGATGGGACAGTCTTGCGTCGGCAATTGGGTCAATCCGGGGTCAGCATCAACACCCTGATTGATCTGTGTCTCGGCTACACATTACTGGAAGACCTCAACCTCAATGTTTCACTACAGAACATGACGGACCGTTAGAACCCGGTTCGTCATGCCCTTCGCGTGATGGCACACCTGCCGGTCACGCGAGCATCGGGGTTACATCGTCCGCACAATGATCTGGCTTTTCAGGTCATTGACCATGCCTTCAATCGTCGGCTTCATCGCCGCGAACTCCTCGGGCGTGCACAACACGTTCGGCTTGGAGAATGCATAGTGTCGCGTGATCAGGACCGTATTGGCTTTCTTCACATAGGTTGAGCGGTAGTCGAAGCCGTTTTGTTTCATCGTGACCGCCTTGGGGAGTGCCAGAATTTTCACGTTGCCGGGAAACGCCAGTCGCGCCTCCTCAGAGATTTCACCCGACATACAGGTAGAGGTTTGCGTGCGCTCGTTTTCGGCAATGAACGAAAACACGTTCTGGGCGATGCCGCCGGCCAGGCTGGAGAGGGTACGAACTCCGGTAGGGCCGGGCAGGCTCACCAGATTTTTGGTATGGCCGCTCATCGTCGACGTGAAAGTATTGGCGTTGCCTTCCATTGAATCGTTTTCGATTACACCACTGCCGGATTGCCCGTACATACTCAAAATCTGTTGCACCAACTGATCGCGGTCGGCTGGCTGCATGGCCTTGAATATGAAGCGACTGAATTCCGCCCCCCAACCTTGCGCAGTGGATGCATGGGTAAAATCGGCAGCGCCTTTGCCGTCGATCTTGAAAGACAGCGTTGTGTTCACGTTGCTTTGCTGATGGTATGGGGTATGGCCGCGTTCACCGCTCTGGGTCTGCAGCACCGGCTTGCCCAATTCCTGAATGGGCAAATAACCCGCCGCGATAGGCGTGGCAGTCGAGTCCAGATATAGGTCGAGGCTGGGCACGTAGGTAATCACGTGGTTGAGCAGGCCCAGAGTCGGCACCTTCGGCAGTACGTAGGCATTACCGAGGTTGATCAGCGCGGGCGAGCTTTCGATGGCGGCAGCCTTGAGCAAGGCTTCTAGCAAGACGACATGGTCTTTGCAGTCGCCGTAGCGATTATCCAGCACCGCCTGTGCGGCATGCGGCACTACGCCGCCCGCTCCAACGTAAACGGCCACGTAACGGATATTCTTGCGCACCCAATCGCTCAACGCCAGGGCTTTGGCGCGCGGGGTATCGAGGTTGGCAGTGAGCTCACTTGCCAGTTGCGTGATGGCTGGAGTCACGTCTACCTTTGCCCTAGCGGCGTAGGCTTGAGCAAATTGTTTGTAGTCGGTGAAGGTGGAAACGGCTAGCAATTGTCCGTAATCGGTGTAAGCCACGGAGCCTTCTTCCACGCGTTTTTTTTCACTAGCTTGCAAGTCCCAACGGTAGACGGTCCGCCCGTTAGCGGTGGTGGGGACGGATGCTTTGAACCCCCGGAAGTCGGCGTACAACTTCATCTCGGCGGGCATGTCGTAGGTGAAACTCACCTGCTCGTTGCGATAGAAGTCCGGTGAAAACAGGTCTTCGAACTGCCCAGGGAACAACGGCGTGTTGCGATAACGCTGATAGTGCATAACTATGCGATCACCCACCTGCAGCTCGGGGAATATCACCACCTTGACCCGTGAGTCTTGGAACATTGGCGCTTCAGTGGAGGCCTGCTCCTGCTGCTCCTTGATCCGGTCTGCGGCTACGACGACTTTGCGTCCATCCGGTTTCAAGGTGTAGGCGTCAACGATATCCAAGGTTTCCAGCGTGCGGTTGTAGCTTACTGAGTGCTGGGCGTTGGTTTTGATCGCGCGCTCTTCTTTGATCAACGAAACCAGCTCGACATCCAGTACGAAACTGCCGTCGGCATTCACTGCGTACGACCGGATGTTTTTTTCGTGAATCAGAGAAAGGTCGGTGTAATCGGCGCGGGCCTGCGTCATGAACAGCAGGCCGATGATCACAACCAGTGCACCGTACAGGCGCGTCGAGGGGTGCATAAAGCTTTGCATAGAGATCCTTCTGAGCGATGAGGCGCGCCGTCTTCAAGGCGGTACGCGCTTCTGGTTAAACCGCTAAATGCGAAGCGTTATTATATAGAACCGATAATGAGCTAGCTGATTTTTTGTTGTGAATTGCCCCGGATTCTCTAGACACCTTGCAATAAACGGGATAACGAATACTCAAAGCATGGGCAATTGACTGGAGGGTTGGTACCGGCAGGAGAGGAAATTGCTCACGTATATCCAGCACCTCTGGGGAAAACTCGGCTACGAGCAAATACCCGTATTCAAGATCTGACAGCAGATGATGAAGCCTATCAACTTTTACTCCGTGGACCTTACGTGAGCGGCCCTGAGATGGAACGTCCTGCACGCGCAGCCATGGCACATACAGCTCCTGACTTCCTTGCCCAAAGCCTTTTTCGATATGCCGATCAATATCGGACTGCATCTTCCACGCAAGCCAACCTCCCATGCCTTCTGCAGCCTCCACATATCCTCAAAATGGAATGTGTACAAAAAAGTCCTAGGAAATTATCTGCCCTGTGAATAAGTCTAATCACTGGTACCAGACTAAACCTTCAGCAGGATCACAATCCAAAATAGGGTATGTGGTGGAGACACATAAAAAAGAAAAGCCCCTGAGATCAGGGGCTTTTGGCAGTGATTGTCTGAAACCAGACGGGCCTTCCGGCGCCAGCCGTATTACTCCACCGTCACCGACTTCGCCAGGTTGCGCGGCTGGTCAACGTCGGTGCCCTTGAGCACGGCGACGTAGTACGACAGCAATTGCAGCGGGATGGTGTAGAGGATCGGCGACAGGGTGTCGTGGATGTGCGGCATGTTGATGACGTGGGTGCCTTCGCCATTGACCATGCCGGCTTTCTCGTCGGCGAAGACGATCAGTTGGCCGCCGCGGGCGCGCACTTCCTGCAGGTTGGACTTGAGCTTCTCCAGCAGTTCGTTGTTCGGCGCGACGGTGACCACCGGCATGTCGTCATCCACCAGGGCCAATGGGCCGTGTTTCAGTTCGCCGGCCGGGTAGGCTTCGGCGTGGATGTACGAAATTTCCTTGAGCTTCAGGGAGCCTTCCATCGCCACCGGGTATTGCGCGCCACGGCCGAGGAACAGGGTGTGGTTCTTGTCGGCGAACAGCTCGGCGACTTTTTCTACGGTGCTGTCCATCGCCAGCGCTTCGCCGAGGCGGGTCGGCAGGCGGCGCAGTTCTTCCACCAGGGTGGCTTCGACGCCGGGGGCCAGGGTGCCGCGCACTTGGCCCAGGGACAGGGTCAGCAGCAGCAGGCCGACCAGTTGGGTGGTGAAGGCTTTGGTGGAGGCCACGCCGATTTCGCGACCGGCCTGGGTCAGCAGGGTCAGGTCGGACTCACGCACCAGGGAGCTGATGCTGACGTTGCAGATCGCCAGGCTGGCGAGGAAGCCCAGCTCTTTGGCGTTACGCAGGGCGGCCAGGGTGTCGGCGGTTTCGCCGGACTGCGAGATGGTCACGAACAGGCTGTCGGGCTGCACCACCACCTTGCGGTAGCGGAATTCGCTGGCGACTTCGACCTGGCACGGGATGCCGGCCAGTTCTTCCAGCCAGTAACGCGCAACCATCCCGGCGTGGTAGCTGGTGCCGCAGGCCACGATCTGGACATTGCGCACCTTGGCGAACAGCTCGGCGGCTTGCGGGCCGAAGGCGTTGACCAGCACTTGCTTGTCGCCAAGGCGACCTTCCAGGGTGCGTTGCACCACGGCCGGTTGCTCGTGGATTTCCTTGAGCATGAAGTGGCGGAACGCGCCCTTGTCGGCCGCTTCGGCGCCGTCGCGGTATTGCACGGCTTCGCGCTCGACGGAATTGCCGTTTACGTCCCAGATCGCCACGCTGTCACGGCGGATGTCGGCAATATCGCCTTCTTCCAGGTACATGAAGCGGTCGGTGACCTGGCGCAGGGCCAGTTGGTCGGAGGCGAGGAAGTTTTCCCCCAGGCCCAGGCCGATCACCAGCGGGCTGCCACTGCGTGCGGCAACCACGCGGTCGGGTTGGCTCGCGCAGATCACGGCCAGGCCGTAGGCGCCGTGCAGTTCCTTGACCGTGGCCTTGAGGGCGGCGGTCAGGTCGTTGTGGTCCTTGAGCTTGTGGTTGAGCAGGTGGGCGATGACTTCGGTGTCGGTGTCCGAGGTGAACACGTAACCCAGGCTCTTCAACTGTTCACGCAGCGCTTCGTGGTTTTCGATGATGCCGTTGTGTACCACGGCCACGTCGCCAGAGAAGTGCGGGTGGGCGTTACGTTCGCACGGCGCACCGTGGGTGGCCCAACGGGTGTGGGCGATGCCCAGGCGACCGACCAGCGGTTCGCCGGCCAGGGCCTGGTCCAACTCGCTGACCTTGCCCGGACGACGCAGGCGCTCCAGCTTGCCGGCGTTGGTGAAGACCGCCACACCGGCGCTGTCATAGCCGCGGTATTCCAGGCGTTTGAGGCCTTCGATCAGGATGGGGGTGATGTTACGTTCAGCGACTGCGCCAACAATGCCACACATGGTGTTTCTCCTAGATGATTGCCGCGCATATCAGCGTAATGCCGCGGGCTTGGATCTGGTCGCGGGCCTCATGCGGCAGGCGATCATCGGTGATCAGGGTATGGACGCTGCTCCAGGGCAGTTCCAGGTTGGGAATCTTGCGGCCGATCTTGTCGGACTCGACCATCACCACCACTTCACGGGCGACCTCGGCCATCACGCGGCTCAGGCCCAGCAGTTCGTTGAACGTGGTGGTGCCGCGCTGCAGATCGATGCCGTCGGCGCCGATGAACAGTTGATCAAAGTCGTAGGAACGCAGCACCTGCTCGGCGACCTGGCCCTGGAACGAGTCCGAATGCGGGTCCCAGGTGCCGCCGGTCATCAACAGCACCGGCTCGTGTTCCAGCTCGCTCAAGGCGCGGGCCACGTGCAGGGAGTTGGTCATCACCACCAGGCCGGGCTGGTGGCCCAGTTCGGGGATCATGGCGGCGGTGGTGCTGCCGCTGTCGATGATGATGCGTGCGTGTTCGCGCAGGCGCATCACGGCGGCACGCGCGATGGCGCGCTTGTAGACCGAGATCGGCTGGGCAGGGTCGCCGACGAGCTCCTGGGGCATGGTGATCGCACCACCGTAACGGCGTAGCAGCAGGCCGTTGCTTTCGAGGGCGGCCAGGTCCTTGCGGATGGTGACTTCCGAGGTTTCGAAACGCTTGGCCAATTCATCCACGCTGACTTCGCCCAGTTGATTGAGCAAGGTCAGGATGTTGTGGCGTCGTTGGGGTGTATTTCGTTTCGACATGGTGACTTTATGTTTCGTTTCGAAAGATAACGAAGGCAATAAAAACCTATTGGCGAAAGATCGTCAAGCAGCATGCCGCAAATTTTTGAAACTGGCGAAGGGCTAATGTGGGAGGGGGCTTGCCCCCGATAGCAGTGTGTCAGTCATTAAGTGCTTTGACTGGACCGTCGCCATCGGGGGCAAGCCCCCTCCCACATTGGCTATTTGTTGCTGATAAGACTGTGGATAACTCAGCTCTTTTTGATTTTCACCGGGCGTTTCCAACCGTCGATGTTGCGCTGACGGGCGCGGGCCACGGCAAGCTGGGACTTATCCACATCCTGATTGATGGTTGAACCCGCTGCGGTGTTTGAGCCATCACCGATGGTTACAGGTGCAACCAGCGAGTTATTGGAGCCGATGAATACGTCTTCACCAATCGTCGTCTGATACTTGTTGGCACCATCGTAATTGCAGGTGATGGTGCCGGCGCCGACGTTGGTCCGCGCGCCGATCACCGCATCGCCCAGGTACGTCAGGTGGCCGGCCTTGGCGCCTTCGCCCAGATGGGCGTTTTTCAGTTCGACAAAGTTACCCACATGGGCCTTGGCTTCCAATACGCTGCCGGGACGCAGGCGCGCAAACGGGCCGGCATCGCTGCCCTCGCCCATCACCGCACCGTCGAGATGGCTGTTAGCCTTGATCTCCACGCCCTTGCGCAGGGTGCTGTCCTTGATCACGCAGTTCGGCCCGATCACCACGTCGTCTTCGATGATCACGCGGCCCTCGAGGATCACATTGATGTCGATCAGCACATCCCGGCCCACGGTGACTTCACCGCGCACATCGAAGCGCGCCGGGTCGCGCAGGGTCACGCCCTGGGCCATCAGGCGGCGGCCTTCGCGCAGTTGGTAGTGACGCTCCAGTTCGGCGAGTTGCTTGCGGTCGTTGGCGCCCTGCACTTCCATCGGGTCGTGGGGCTGTTCGGTGGCGACCAGCAAGCCATCGTTGACGGCCATTTCGATCACGTCGGTCAGGTAGTACTCGCCCTGGGCGTTGTTGTTGGACAAACGGCTCATCCAGTCCGCCAGGCGATTGGCCGGCACTGCGAGAATCCCGGTGTTGCCTTCGGTGATGGCGCGTTGGGCGTCGCTGGCGTCCTTGTGCTCGACGATAGCGGCGACCTTGCCGTCGGCGTTGCGCACGATGCGGCCGTAGCCGGTAGGGTCATCCAGTTCGACGGTGAGCAGGCCCATCTGGCCGGGCACGACGTGCTTGAGCAGGCGCTGCAGGGTTTCCACTTCGATCAGGGGCACGTCGCCGTAGAGGATCAGCACCGTGTCGGCTTTGATGAACGGCACGGCTTGGGCGGTAGCGTGGCCGGTGCCCAGTTGCTTGTCTTGCAATACGAAATTCAGGTCATCCGCGGCCAGGCGTTCACGCACCACATCGGCACCGTGGCCGATGACGACGTGGATGCGTTGCGGGGCCAGTTGCCGGGCGCTGTGGATAACATGGCCAAGCATGGAGTTACCGGCCACCGGGTGCAGCACTTTGGGCAAGGCCGACCGCATGCGGGTGCCCTGGCCAGCGGCGAGAATGACGATTTCTAGAGACATGAATGGCTACCAATCCTGGGCGGTCCGGCTTCAGACCAGAGAAGTGTTTTGCAAAAAAAGAAAAAGGGTAGCCGAGGCTACCCTTTTTAATCAATCACGCATGAGGCGTAACGGCTTAGCCGCCAAACTTCTTGCGGATTTGCTGGACGGTACGCAGCTGAGCTGCGGCCTCGGCCAGACGAGCGGCAGCAGAACCGTAGTCGAAATCTGCGCCTCTTTCGTTCAGGGCCTTCTCAGCAGCCTTGACGGCTGCCTGAGCGGAGGCTTCATCCAGGTCAGCAGCACGTTGCACGGTGTCGGCAAGTACCTTGACCATGTTCGGCTGAACCTCGAGGTAACCACCGGAGATGTAAAACACCTCCCGGTCCCCGCCTTGCTTGGTCAGAGTGATCGGACCTGGCTTCAAACTGGTGATCAATGGCGCGTGGCCCATGGCAATACCCAGGTCACCGAGTTCGCCGTGTGCAATCACCATTTCTACCAGACCGGAGAAGATTTGCCCTTCCGCGCTGACGATATCGCAATGGACTGTCATAGCCATCTGATTGCCTCAACCTGATGAGCGCCCGTTGCCGGGCGCCGGGATTACAGTTTCTTGGCTTTCTCGATCGCTTCTTCGATGCCGCCGACCATGTAGAACGCTTGTTCTGGCAGGTGGTCGTAGTCACCGTTGAGGATGCCTTTGAAGCCAGCAATGGTGTCTTTCAGGGAAACGTATTTACCCGAGGCACCGGTGAAGACTTCAGCCACGAAGAACGGCTGCGACAAGAAGCGCTGGATCTTACGAGCGCGGGATACCAACTGCTTGTCGGTTTCCGACAGCTCGTCCATACCCAGGATCGCAATGATGTCCTTCAGTTCTTTGTAACGCTGCAGCACGTACTGAACGCCGCGAGCGGTGTCGTAGTGCTCCTGGCCGATCACGTTCGGGTCCAGCTGGCGCGAAGTCGAGTCGAGTGGATCGACCGCTGGGTAGATACCCAGGGAAGCGATGTCACGGGACAGAACGACGGTGGCGTCCAAGTGGGCGAAGGTGGTCGCTGGCGACGGGTCGGTCAAGTCATCCGCAGGTACGTATACCGCTTGGATCGAAGTGATCGAACCTTCCTTGGTCGAAGTGATACGTTCTTGCAGAACGCCCATCTCTTCAGCCAGGGTCGGCTGGTAACCTACTGCCGAAGGCATACGGCCCAGCAGTGCGGATACTTCAGTACCGGCCAGGGTGTAACGATAGATGTTGTCGACGAACAGCAGAACGTCGTTACCTTCGTCACGGAACTTCTCGGCCATGGTCAGGCCGGTCAGTGCTACGCGCAGACGGTTTCCCGGCGGCTCGTTCATCTGACCGTAAACCAGTGCCACTTTGTCCAGAACGTTGGAGTCCTTCATCTCGTGGTAGAAGTCGTTACCCTCACGAGTACGCTCACCCACACCGGCGAACACGGAATAACCGCTGTGCTCGATGGCGATGTTACGGATCAGTTCCATCATGTTTACGGTCTTGCCTACACCGGCACCACCGAACAGACCGACTTTACCGCCCTTGGCGAACGGGCAAACCAGGTCGATAACCTTGATGCCGGTTTCCAGCAGGTCGTTGCCGCCAGCTTGTTCCGCGAACGAAGGTGCTGGACGGTGAATGCCCCAGCGCTCTTCGGTGTCGATCGGGCCAGCTTCGTCAATCGGGTTACCCAGAACGTCCATGATCCGGCCCAGGGTCGCTTTACCGACCGGTACGGAGATGGCAGCGCCAGTGTCCAGAACACCCAGACCGCGCTTCAAGCCCTCGGTGGAACCCATTGCAATGGTACGAACCACGCCGTCGCCCAGCTGCTGCTGAACTTCCAGAGTGGTGCCTGCATCGCTTTGTACTTTCAAAGCGTTGTAGATGCTCGGTACGCTGTCGCGTGGAAATTCCACGTCGATAACGGCGCCGATGATTTGAACGATACGTCCGCTACTCATAGCTGGATCCTCTGAATATTTGAACCGTTAAACCGCGGCAGCGCCGCCGACGATTTCCGAGATCTCTTGGGTGATCGCAGCCTGACGCGCCTTGTTGTAGATCAGCTGCAAATCGCTGATCAGATCACCGGCGTTATCGGTAGCGTTTTTCATCGCGATCATCCGCGCCGCTTGTTCAGCTGCGTTGTTCTCGACCACCGCCTGGTACACCTGCGACTCCACGTAGCGCACCATCAAGCCGTCAAGCAGCTCTTTGGCGTCTGGTTCGTAGAGGTAGTCCCAGTGGTGCTTGAGTTCCTGATCCGGAGTCGCCACCAGTGGAATCAATTGCTCCACGGTAGGCTGCTGGGTCATGGTGTTGATGAACTTGTTGGATACCACGGACAGGCGGTCAATCCGGCCTTCCAGGTACGCATCCAGCATCACCTTCACACTGCCGATCAAATCATTGATCGACGGCTCTTCACCCAGGTGGCTGATAGCTGCAACGACGTTACCGCCGAAGTTGCGGAAAAAGGCCGCACCCTTGCTACCAACTACACACAGATCGATCTCGACGCCGTTTTCGCGGTTTACCGCCATGTCCTTGACCAGGGCCTTGAACAGGTTGGTATTCAAACCACCGCACAAACCACGGTCACTGCTCACTACCACATAACCCACACGCTTAACTTCGCGGTCGATCATGAACGGGTGGCGGTATTCCGGGTTGGCGTTGGCCAGATGCCCAATTACCTGGCGGATACGCTCCGCATAAGGACGGCTAGCCGACATACGCATTTGTGCCTTGCGCATTTTGCTGACCGCCACTTTTTCCATGGCGCTGGTAATTTTTTGCGTGCTTTTGATGCTCGCAATCTTACTGCGAATCTCTTTTGCGCCTGCCATGTAACACCTATCAGGTTAGCAAGCGGGAGCCTTGCGGCTCCCGCTGCGGCTTACCAGGTTTGGGTGGCCTTGAACTTCTCGATACCGGCTTTCATGCCAGCGTCGATATCGTCATTGAAGTCACCCTTCACGTTGATCTTCGCCATCAATTCGGCGTGATCGCGGTTGAAGTAAGCAATCAGCGCTTGTTCAAAGCTGCCGACCTTGGCGATTTCAACGTCGGTCAGGAACCCACGCTCAGCGGCATACAGCGACAACGCCATGTCAGCGATCGACATCGGGGCGTATTGCTTCTGCTTCATCAGCTCGGTAACGCGCTGACCATGCTCAAGTTGCTTACGGGTCGCTTCGTCCAGGTCAGAAGCGAACTGGGCGAATGCCGCCAGTTCACGGTACTGAGCCAGAGCGGTACGGATACCACCGGAGAGCTTCTTGATGATCTTGGTCTGAGCGGCACCACCCACACGGGATACCGAAACACCGGCGTTCACTGCAGGGCGGATGCCCGAGTTGAACATGGCCGATTCCAGGAAGATCTGACCGTCGGTGATGGAAATCACGTTGGTCGGAACGAACGCGGAAACGTCGCCAGCCTGGGTTTCGATGATCGGCAGTGCGGTCAGGGAACCGGTTTTGCCGGTCACTGCGCCGTTGGTGAACTTCTCTACGTATTCTTCCGAAACGCGGGATGCGCGCTCCAGCAGACGGGAGTGGAGATAGAACACGTCGCCTGGGTAGGCTTCACGGCCTGGTGGACGGCGCAGCAGCAGGGAAATCTGGCGGTAAGCCACTGCTTGCTTGGACAGATCGTCATAAACGATCAGCGCGTCTTCACCGCGGTCGCGGAAGAATTCACCCATGGTGCAACCGGAGTACGGTGCCAGGAATTGCAGCGCAGGAGATTCCGAAGCACTGGCAGCCACGATGATCGTGTTGGCCAGGGCGCCGTTTTCTTCCAGCTTGCGAACCACGTTGGCGATGGTCGATTGTTTCTGACCGATGGCTACGTAGACGCAGAAAATGCCGCTGTTCTTCTGGTTGATGATCGCGTCGATCGCCAGAGCGGTTTTACCGATCTGACGGTCACCGATGATCAGCTCACGCTGGCCACGGCCGACTGGGATCATGGCATCGACAGCCTTGTAGCCAGTCTGTACAGGCTGGTCTACCGACTTACGCCAGATCACGCCTGGAGCAACTTTCTCGACCGCATCGGTCTCGGTGTTGTTCAGCGGACCTTTGCCGTCAACTGGGTTACCCAGTGCGTCGACTACGCGACCCAGCAGTTCCTTACCAACCGGAACCTCCAGGATGCGGCCGGTGCACTTGGCGCTCATGCCTTCAGCCAGACTGGTGTACGCGCCCAATACAACGGCACCTACGGAGTCTTGCTCCAGGTTGAGGGCCATACCGTAGACGCCGCCCGGAAACTCGATCATCTCGCCGTACATGACGTCGGCCAGACCGTGAATCCGCACGATGCCGTCAGATACGCTGACGACAGTGCCTTCGTTACGGGCTTGGGAGGTCACATCGAGCTTGTCGATGCGGCCCTTGATAATTTCACTTATTTCGGAAGGATTGAGTTGCTGCATTGCTCTGCTGCCCCTTCAAACTCAAGATTTCAATGCTTCGGCAAGGCTCGCGAGTTTGCCGCGAACCGAGCCATCGATAACCAGGTCGCCGGCGCGAATGACAATGCCCCCAATGAGGGATTTGTCTTCCGCAACTTGCAGGCGCACTTCCCGGTCGAGTCGTGCACTGAGAACCTTGGCGAGTTTGTCTTGCTGTTCTTGGTTCAATGCAAAAGCACTGGTCACTTCAACGTCTACCGACTTCTCTTGCTCGGCCTTGAACAGGTCGAACAGAGCGGCAATCTCCGGCAGAAGCGGGAGACGGTCGTTTTCGGCAACGACGTGAATGAAGTTCTGCACTTTCACATCGAACTTGTCGCCGCACACGTCAATAAACGTGGCGGCCTTGTCTGCGCTCGTCAGGCGCGGGGCCTTGAGCACGCGCTGCATGGTGTCGTCTTGCGACACTGCTGCAGCCAGGCCGAGCATGGCTGACCAAGAGGCCAGCTGCTGGTGGGCCTGGGCGTGCTCGAAGGCTGCCTTAGCGTAAGGTCGGGCCAACGTGGTCAGTTCTGCCATGATCGCCCTCGCTTAAATTTCAGCAGCCAGTTTATTAACCAGCTCCGCGTGCGCGTTTTGATCGATTGTGGCACCGAGGATCTTCTCGGCACCGCCGACCGCCAGCGCACCCAGTTGGGCACGCAGCGCGTCTTTGACGCCGTTCAGTTCCTGTTCGATCTCGGCATGAGCCGAAGCCTTCACACGATCAGCTTCGACGCGGGCTTTTTCAACAGCCTCTTCGACGATCTGGTTGCCGCGCTTCTTGGCTTGCTCAATGATTTCAGCTGCCTGTGCTTTAGCATCGCGCAGTTGATGACCCACTTTCTCTTGGGCCAACTCCAGGTCGCGAGCTGCACGGCTGGCAGCGTCCAAACCATCCGCGATCTTCTTCTGACGTTCGTGCAAAGCCGCGATGACCGGAGGCCACACGAACTTCATGCAAAACACTACAAAAATGAAGAACGCAACGGATTGGCCAATCAGGGTTGCATTAATGTTCACGCCAACACCTCGCTCATTCGTTGTCCATCACCCCAATCAACTCGAAAATTCGAGTGATTAGCCAGCGAGTTGACCAACGAAGGGGTTCGCGAAGGTGAAGAACAGAGCGATACCAACGCCGATCATGGTCACGGCGTCGAGCAGGCCGGCGACGATGAACATTTTAACTTGCAGCATTGGAACCATTTCTGGCTGACGCGCTGCGCCTTCCAGGAATTTGCCGCCAAGCAGGCCGAAACCAATGGCAGTACCCAGGGCGCCCAGGCCGATCAACAGTGCAACAGCGATAGCGGTTAGACCAACTACAGTTTCCATCTTTCCTCCCGACTTTTACGTCGTATGGTTTAGGTTTTTTAGATTTTAAAGCGGTAAAACAAATCGTTTCATAGCCCTTTCAGGCCACCTTCCCGTTTTACCGGGAAGGACATCAGACTAGTCGAGACTGGCCTTAATGGTTCTCTTCGTGCGCCATCGACAGGTAGACGATGGTCAGCATCATGAAGATAAACGCCTGCAGGGTGATGATCAGGATGTGGAACACAGCCCACGCCCACTGCAGAACAACGCCCAGGCCGCTAAGCCAGAGCAGACCGCTGCCGAACATCACAGCGATCAGAATGAACACCAGCTCGCCGGCATACATGTTGCCGAACAGTCGCAAGGCCAGGGAGATCGGCTTGGCGACCAGAGTCACGAATTCCAGCAGGAAGTTCACCGGGATCAGCAGGGCTTGAACGAAGATGTTCTTGCTGCCGAACGGGTGCAGGGTCAGTTCGCCGATGAAGCCGCCGATGCCCTTGACCTTGATGCTGTAGAAAATGATCAACGCGAACACCGACAGGGCCATGCCCAGGGTGGCGTTAGGGTCAGTGGTGGACACCGCACGGAATGGAATGTGGTGATCGCCAGTGATCAGGATGGCCAACTGAGGAATCCAGTCGACCGGAATCAGGTCGACGGCGTTCATCAGGAACACCCAGACGAAGATGGTCAGTGCCAGCGGTGCAATCACCGGGCTACGGCCATGGAAGCTGTCTTTCACGCTGCCATCGACGAATTCGACCAATACTTCAACGAAGTTCTGCAGGGCACCCGGTTGACCGGAAGTCGCCTTCTTTGCCGCCATGCGGAAAATCAGGACGAAAATCAGACCCAATGCGACCGACCAGCCCAGAGTATCCAGGTGGAAAGCCCAGAAGCCCATTTCTTTGGCTTCTGCTGCGGTGTGGGCGAAGCCCCAGCCGCCGTTGGGAAGCTGACCGAAGGTCAGGTTCTGCAAGTGGTGCTGGATATAGCCCGAAGCGGTTGTTTCTGCCATGGTTGCCTCAAACGCCCTAAGGTTTCGAAAGTCTTGTTTTCATTAGCAGGGGAGCGAACCAGCTGACCAGTTGGGTCAACACGAAGACGCTGAATACAGCCAGCGGCGCCAATGGCTTCACACCTGCAAAGGTCAGTGCAAACAGCACTGCCGTCAAAATCAATTTCCCCGCCTCGCCGGCATAAAAAGACCGGACGATGGCCTGGGCTGCTCGGGCGCCGGAAAACCGAAAGGCCCTGTGAGCAAAATACATATTGGGCAGCAAGGCTATCAGGCCTCCGCAGAGTCCCGAGTATCCCGCTACGACTCCATGCCAGTACCAAAGCGCCAGTGCGGCGATCAGCAAAATGACAAATTGCGCCAATAGAACCGGGAAAACGGCCAAGCGATGGAACGACGACGTGTTTGGCGTGCGGGTTTCCACCACTCTTGCTCCTCAATGGTCGGCTGCCGGAAATCAATAACTTGGCATAATTTGTGCCGACAAAATGCGCGCAGAGTATAGGGGCGGTTCTGCCCCTATTCAACTGTCAGGTAGTGATTTCCGATCACACGCTACATAAGCAATTGTTTCAGCGGATGTGGGCAAGAACACCCTGAAGCTCATCTAGCGAGTTATAGCCGATGACCAGTTGGCCTTTACCCTTCTTGCCATGCCGAATTTGCACCGCAGAGCCCAGGCGCTCGGCCAGGCGCTGTTCGAGACGCGCGATATCCGGATCAGTTTTGACCGCTTCGACCGGTGCAGGTTTACCACTGAGCCACTGTCGAACCAGGGCCTCGGTCTGACGAACGGTGAGGCCCCGTGCGACAACGTGTCGCGCCCCTTCAACCTGTTGATTTTCCGGTAAACCGAGCAAAGCACGCGCATGCCCCATTTCGAGGTCGCCATGGGAAAGCATCGTCTTGATGACTTCCGGCAGTGCGATCAGGCGCAGCAGGTTGGACACGGTCACGCGGGATTTACCCACGGCATCGGCCACTTGTTGCTGGGTCAGCTGGAATTCCTGCTGCAAACGCTGCAAAGCGATCGCTTCTTCGATCGGATTGAGGTCTTCGCGCTGGATGTTCTCGATCAACGCCATGGCGATGGCGGTTTCATCCGGCACATCGCGCACCATCGCCGGGATGGTTTCCTTGCCGGCCTGTTGGCTCGCGCGCCAGCGGCGTTCGCCAGCGATGATTTCAAAGCGGCCGGCGCCAATCGGGCGGACCACGATCGGCTGCATCACGCCCTGGGCCTTGATCGAGTTGGCCAGTTCTTCCAGCGCCTGCGGGTCCATGTCCCGGCGCGGCTGGTATTTGCCGCGCTGGATCAGGTCCAGCGGCAGGTGCTGCAGCTCGCGCTCGTCGGCCTGTACCGCTTGTTCTTCAAGGGTCGTGACAGTCGGACCACTCAGCAGTGCATCCAGTCCACGTCCGAGACCTCGTTTCTTGACGGCCATGGGGTTTCCTTAAGTTGGCTGGGCTGCAGCGGTACGGGAGTTGCGGCGTTGACGACGAACCATCTCGCCGGCCAATGCCAGGTAGGCAATGGCGCCACGCGAGGACTTGTCATACGCCAGCGCGGGCATGCCATAGCTTGGCGCTTCGGCCAGGCGGATGTTGCGTGGGATCACGGTGTCGTACAACTGATCGCCGAAGTGTTCCTTGAGCTGCGCCGACACATCGTTCATCAGGCTCAGGCGCGGATCGAACATGGTCCGCAGCAGGCCTTCGATCTGCAGGTTCGGGTTGAGCAGTTCGGCGATACGCTTGATGTTATCCACAAGGTCGCTCAAGCCTTCCAGTGCGTAGTACTCGCACTGCATGGGGATAATCACGCCATCGGCGGCCACCAGCGCATTGAGCGTCAGCATCGACAGCGACGGCGGGCAGTCGATCAAGATGTAATCGTAATTCTCGCGGATCGGCGCCAAGGCGCTGCGCAGACGGCTTTCTTTCATCTGCATTTCCAGCAGCACCACTTCCGCCGCCGTCAGGTCGCGGTTGGCAGGCAGCAGTTGATAACCGCCGTGTTCGGAATAGTGCATGGCCTGGGCCAGGTCGCACTCGCCGATCAGCAAGTCGTAGACCGAGTTTTCCAGGCCGTGTTTATCCACACCGCTACCCATGGTGGCGTTGCCCTGTGGATCGAGATCGATCAACAGCACCCGGCGCTTGGTCGCGACCAGGGATGCTGCGAGGTTGATGCAGGTGGTGGTTTTACCCACGCCACCTTTCTGGTTCGCTATCGCGAATACCTTAGCCATTCTTGCTTGTGTTCCCAATCATGCCGTGCGGCGCAGTATCAGCAGATGGCGTTGGCCTTGGCAACCGGGTACGGCCAAGGCGTGTTCGCTATCGAGGTGGAAGTCTGCCGGCAATGCTAACAGCTCGTCGCTTGGATGAACGCCCTTCATTGCCAGCCAACGTGTGTCGCGGTCGCCTAAGTGGCGGGTCCAGTTGCTGAAATTCTCCATGCTGCTGAAAGCCCGGGAAACAATTCCGTTGAAAGGCTGCGGCGGCGTGAAGGCTTCGACGCGACTGTGGATAACTTGCAGGTTGTCCAGCTTCAGTTCGAGTTTGACCTGGGTCAGGAAGCGGGTCTTCTTGCCGTTACTGTCCAGGCAGGTCACTTGCGACTCGGGAAACAGGATAGCGAGCGGAATGCCGGGCATCCCGCCGCCGCTGCCGACGTCGAGCCAGCGGCCGTTTTCGATGAACGGCATCACGCTCAGGCTGTCGAGCAAGTGGCGCGAGACCATTTCGTCGGGGTCGCGCACCGCCGTCAGGTTGTAAGCCTTGTTCCATTTGATCAACAGGGCCAGGTAGCCGAGCAGCAACTCGTGCTGGGCGGGGCTCAGGTCGACACCCAACTGGCGTGCTCCTGTGGATAACTCTTCGGCGTGTTGCGAGGTGACCAACGAACTCAAGCGCTTTGCTCCAACTGACGGCCCGCGCCGCGTTTTTTCAAATGAATCATCAACAGCGAAATGGCTGCCGGGGTGACACCGGGGATCCGTGAAGCCTGGCCCAGGGTTTCCGGGCGAGTTATCCCCAGCTTGCTTTGGATTTCTTTCGACAGCCCGGAAATCCCGGTGTAATCGATATCCACAGGCAGCTTGGTGTCTTCACTGGCGCGCAGGCGAGCGATCTCGTCCTGCTGGCGATCGATATAACCGGCGTACTTGGTTTTGATCTCGACCTGTTCGGCGACCTGCGGATCGTCTGCGCCGCCGCCGGTCACTTCAATCAGACCAGCGTAGTCGATTTCCGGACGGGACAGCAGGTTCAGCAGGTTGTACTCGTGGGTCAGCGGCGTGCCGAATTTTTCGGCGATCGCGTCGCCCTGCTCGGTACCCGGGCGAACCCAGGTGCTTTTCAGGCGCTGCTCTTCCAGGTCGATACTTTCGCGTTTCTTGCAGAAAGCCGCCCAACGCGCGTCATCCACCAGGCCCAACTCGCGGCCTTTTTCGGTCAGGCGCAGGTCGGCGTTGTCTTCGCGCAGGATCAGACGGTACTCCGCCCGCGAAGTGAACATCCGGTACGGTTCCTGGGTACCCAGGGTGATCAGGTCGTCGACCAACACGCCGATATACGCTTCATCGCGACGCGGGCACCAGCTGTCTTTGCCCTGCGCGCGCAACGCGGCGTTGGCCCCGGCCAGCAAACCTTGGGCGCCGGCTTCTTCGTAACCGGTGGTGCCATTGATTTGCCCGGCGAAGAACAGACCACCGATCACTTTGGTTTCCAGGCTGTATTTCAGGTCACGCGGGTCGAAATAGTCGTACTCGATGGCGTAGCCGGGACGCACGATGTGCGCGTTTTCCATGCCGCGAATCGATTGCACGATCTGGATTTGCACGTCGAACGGCAGGGAAGTGGAAATCCCGTTCGGGTACAGCTCGTGAGTGGTCAAGCCTTCGGGCTCGATGAAGACCTGGTGGCTTTCCTTGTCGGCAAAGCGGTGGATCTTGTCTTCGATCGACGGGCAGTAACGCGGGCCGATGCCTTCGATCACCCCGGAATACATCGGCGAACGGTCGAGGTTCGCGGCAATGATTTCGTGGGTACGCGCATTGGTGTGGGTAATCCAGCAGCTCACCTGTTTCGGGTGCTGCTCTTTCGAACCCATGAACGACATCACCGGAATCGGCGTATCACCGGCCTGCTCGGTCATCACCGAGAAATCCACCGAACGCCCATCGATCCGCGGCGGCGTACCGGTTTTCAGGCGACCGACCCGCAGCGGCAGTTCGCGCAGGCGTTGTGCCAGGGCAATCGACGGCGGATCGCCGGCGCGGCCACCGGAATAGTTCTGCATGCCGATGTGGATAAGTCCACCGAGGAACGTGCCGGTGGTCAACACCACGGATTCAGCGAAGAAACGCAGGCCCATCTGGGTAACAACACCGCGGACCTGGTCTTGTTCGACGATCAGGTCATCGGCTGCCTGTTGAAATATCCACAGGTTCGCCTGGTTTTCCAGGGTTTCGCGTACCGCCGCCTTGTACAGGATGCGGTCGGCTTGTGCCCGGGTCGCACGCACGGCTGGGCCTTTGCGGCTGTTCAGCACACGAAATTGAATACCCCCTTTGTCGGTGGCCATGGCCATCGCGCCGCCAAGGGCATCGATTTCCTTGACCAGATGGCTTTTGCCGATGCCGCCAATGGCAGGGTTGCAACTCATGGCACCAAGGGTTTCCACGTTGTGCGTCAGCAACAGGGTTTTTGCACCCATGCGTGCTGAGGCCAGTGCTGCCTCGGTACCGGCATGACCGCCGCCGATGACGATCACTTCAAAACGGGAAGGGAAATCCACCACGCACCTCGTGCCTGCTTATGTAGGTAATTAGGAATTGATTGATTGAGCTGGTTTTAGAGCTTTGGCGGCCAGTATAGGGACTTAGCCCTTCCTAAAGAACCCTTTGCACAAAATTTAACCAGCTGTGGATGAATCACAGACAATAGAAATTAAAAGAGAGAAAGATATTAAATCTTTGTTTTTATGTTTATTTATACTGAGCCTAATTTCTGTGGATAGATTGCTACAGCCCTTTATTTACGTAATGTACAGAGATTCAAAAGTCTGTGGTCATGTGTCCATGAGCGGCGTGGATAAGTGCTTTAAGCCTGTGGATTAAACAGGCGGTTATCCACAGAGGGGTTTTCGCTCAGGTTTCAAGCCCTGTTATCAACCGGGCACAGGCGCGGTTATTCACAGGGCTTAATCCACAGAAATTGCTGCGCCAACGCAAATCGCGCCCACGGCGAGGCCACCAATGGCTGGCTCAGGAGTGCAGAAAGAGAGGAAATCGGCTGAAACAAGAGAAACAGACAGGCACGAATGGCCTGTCTGTGGACAACGAAGGTCTATTTACCGATACAGAAGCTGGAAAAGATCCGCCCCAGCAGGTCATCCGAGCTGAATGCCCCGGTGATCTCGCCCAATAGCTGCTGCGCCTGGCGTAAATCCTCAGCCAACAGCTCACCGGCGCCAGCCAAGGTCAGCTGCGCCCGACCATGCTCCAGGGCCGCGCTGGCATGGCGCAGCGCCTCCAGGTGCCTGCGACGGGCGCTGAAGCTGCTTTCCGACGTCTGCTCATAGCCCATGCAGGCTTTGAGGTGTTCGCGCAGCAACTCCAGGCCATCCCCGGCCGACTTGGCACTCAGGCTGATCGTGACGTGGCCATCCTCGCTGGTTTCCATGGCAATGGCTTCGCCAGTCAGGTCGGCCTTGTTGCGGATCAAGGTGACTTTGGCCGGGTCGGGCCGTTGCTCGAGGAATTCCGGCCACAGGGCGAAAGGGTCCACCGCCTCCGGCGCAGTGGCGTCTACCACCAGCAGCACGCGGTCGGCTTCGCCGATGGCCTTGAGGGCGCGTTCCACGCCGATCTTTTCCACCTGGTCGTCGGTGTCACGCAGCCCGGCCGTATCGACGACGTGCAGCGGCATGCCGTCGATGTGGATATGTTCGCGCAGGATATCCCGGGTGGTGCCGGCAATCTCGGTGACGATCGCCGCTTCACGGCCGGCCAGGGCATTGAGCAGGCTGGATTTGCCCGCATTGGGGCGCCCGGCAATCACCACGGTCATGCCGTCGCGCAACAACGCGCCCTGCCCGGCTTCGCGCAGTACTGTGGATAACTCGTCGCGGACTTTATCCAGCATCGCCAACACATGGCCATCGGCGAGGAAGTCGATTTCTTCTTCCGGAAAATCAATCGCCGCCTCCACATAGATGCGCAGGCTGATCAGTTGCTCGGTCAAGTTATGCACGCGCAGGGAAAACGCACCCTGCAGTGAGCGCAAGGCGTTGCGCGCCGCCTGTGCAGAACTGGCCTCGATCAAATCGGCAATGGCTTCGGCCTGGGCCAGGTCGAGTTTGTCGTTGAGGAATGCACGCTCGCTGAATTCTCCCGGCCGGGCCAGGCGACAGCCCAGTTGCAGGCAGCGCTGCAGCAGCATATCCAGCACGACGGGGCCGCCGTGACCCTGCAATTCAAGGACGTCTTCACCGGTAAAGGAATTCGGCCCCGGGAAATAGAGGGCCAGGCCTTCGTCCAGCACCTGGTTATCCGCATCCAGAAACGCGCCGTAATGGGCGTAGCGCGGTTTCAACTCACGACCGCTGATGGCCTTGGCGGCCATACCGGCGAGCGGCCCGGAAATTCGAACGATACCGACACCGCCGCGACCTTGGGCGGTAGCGACAGCAGCGATGGTTTCACGAGGAGCGCTCATCAGCAGGTTCCAGAACAAAAGTGACGGAAAGCAAAACGCCCCACTAGGGGGCGTCTTGAGTGGTTATCCACAGAGTAAGTTACGCCGCGGCTTTTTTGGTAGCCGCTTCGATCTTACGTGTGATGTACCACTGTTGAGAGATCGACAACACGTTGTTGACCACCCAGTACAGCACCAGACCAGCCGGGAACCACAGGAAGAAGAAGGTGAAGATGATTGGCATCATTTTCATTACCTTGGCCTGCATCGGATCCGGCGGAGTCGGGTTCAGGCGCTGCTGGATGAACATGGTCGCGCCCATGATGATCGGCAGGATAAAGAACGGGTCTTTGATCGACAGGTCAGTTATCCACAGCATGAACGGTGCCTGGCGCATTTCCACGCTTTCCAGGAGTACCCAGTACAGCGACAGGAATACCGGCATCTGCACCAGAATCGGCAAGCATCCACCCAGCGGGTTGATCTTCTCTTTCTTGTACAGCTCCATCATGGCCTGCGACATTTTCTGCCGGTCGTCGCCATGTTGTTCTTTCAGCGCGGCCAGTTTCGGGGCCACGGCACGCATGCGCGCCATCGACTTGTAGCTGGCGGCCGACAGTGGGAAGAAGATCCCCTTGATCAGCATCGTCAGGAAGATGATCGAGAAGCCCCAGTTGCCGACGATGCTGTGGATATGTTGCAGCAGCCAGAAGATCGGCTGGGCAATGAACCACAGGATGCCGTAATCCACAGTCAGTTCCAGACCTGGGGATAACTCTTTGAGCACTGCCTGGCTTTTCGGGCCGGCGTACAGGGTCGCGGTGGTTTCAGCCTTGGCGCCTGGAGCAACGGTCAACGTCGGGCCAGTAAAGCCGATGATGTAGTTGCCCTGGCTGTCCTTGCGGGTTTGCACCAGGTTGGCTTCACCCTTGTTCGGGATCCACGCGGTCACGAAGTAGTGTTGCAACCAGGCAACCCAACCACCTTGGACGGTTTCTTTCAGCGCGCCCTTGTCGATATCTTTCATCGACACTTTTTTGTACGGCTCGTTACTTGTCCACAGGGCGGCGCCCAGGTAAGTCGCGGTGCCGGTGGCAGTGCTGGAAGAAGGATCGGCGCTGCCATCACGCTTGAGCTGGGCAAACAGGTTGCCGCTCCACGCTTTGTCGCTTTCGTTGTCGATCAGGTAAGTGACCTTCAAGTCGTACAAACCGCGGGTGAAGCTGAAGCGTTTGATGTAATTGACGCCGTCGAGGCTGAATTTCAGGTCGACGTTCAACTGGTTCTGGCCGTCAGCCAGTTGATAAGTCTTCTGTTCGGTCGAATAAACCGGACGACCGGTAGCACGCGCATCCGGACCGTTGGTGCCGGTCAGGCCGCTTTGTGCCAGATAAACGCGTTCGCCGCCGTTATCGAACAGCTGGAACGGAACATCCGGATGGTCTTGGCGACGTGGATACAGCGGCAGTTTCAGCTGCGCGATATCACCACCTTGTGGATCGATAGCCAGGTCGAGCACATCCGTTTTCACATGGATGAGGTCTTTATTGGTGACAACTGGCGTTTCTACAGGGGCGCTTGTCTCGCCATTCGCGCTGGGAACATCGGCACTCGCGGACGCATTGTTACCCAGCGGGGTGTCCGGAATAGCCGGCGCAGCCTGATTGGCAGCAACATTCTGAGTCGGCAGGGCAGCTTGACCGTAGTCCTGGTTCCACTTAAGAACCATGACGTAGGACACGATTGCCAGGGCGACGATCAGGATCGTGCGTTTAATATCCATGATTACTCGGCCATCGAAGAAGAACGGGAGGTAGGGATAGGTGGAACCGGGTCATAACCACCGGGATTCCACGGATGACAGCGACCTAAACGACGAAAGGTCAGCCAGCCACCGCGCAGAAGACCATGATTTTCTATGGCCTCTAACGCGTAGCAGGAACAACTGGGGTAGAAACGACAGTGGTTGGCCATCAGAGGACTAATGGCATAGCGGTAAAACTGGATCGGAACGAGTGCCAGTTTACGCATCAAGGCTGTCTACCCCTACAGTTTCGGTGCTGACTGCTGGTGCTGGTTTGTTGGTACGCGCCAGACGTTTCCAGAGCTTGCCGAAATGCTGAATCAATTCGGGGTTTTCTACGTCCCCCAAGCCTTTGCGCGCGACGATAACAATATCCCAACCAACCAGAGTGTCCTGGTGGAGGCGAAACGATTCGCGCATCAGACGCTTGAGGCGATTGCGCTCAACGGAGAGCTTTACGCTCTTCTTGCCGATCACCAACCCGAGACGGGGGTGATCCAGATCGTTGTTACGCGCAAGGAGCAGGAGATTTTTCCCCGGAACCTTGCCGGTGGGGGAGTCAAAGACTGCCTTGAAGTGCCGGGGGGTAAGCAGACGCTTTTCCCGACTGAAGTCCTGACTCACCACCAGTACCGGATTATCAAACTGCCAGACGCGCACGACCTTTGGCGCGGCGACGCGACAGGACAGCACGGCCGTTCTTGGTAGCCATGCGAGCACGGAAGCCGTGGGTACGGGCGCGTTTGATGGTGCTTGGTTGGAAAGTACGTTTCATGGCGTTGTTACCTGGTTCGTCCACAACGGGCCGGAATGGCCCCCGTTTTAAGAGACCGGCGATTCTAGAGAAAGCAAGCCTCTAGGTCAATTTCCAACCAGCTTTTCCTTCAATTAGATCTTTACAGGCAATCCGCCCTTTTTTGTCCAGCGAGCTTCCAAGGGCAATGCCATAGATATAAAAATAAAGAAGGAAGTTATTTAAAGCTTTTCTGTAAAGCTTATAAAAGCTAGGCAGGCATTCATCTGTGGATAACTGCCTTTAGGCCTTATTCCACGTGATGTACAGAGAATGACAACACGGGGGAGAAACGGTGCTCTGCCTGTGCTGCGCTGTCGGATAAGCTGTGGGTGGAATGGGTTGTTATCCACAGGCCAGTTACCCACAGACTTTCGACCCCACTTGTGCAACGAGCTCAGGGGCGCTTATCCACAGAGCTTATGCACAGACCATTGGTCGCCTTTATTCACGTTAAGGCGTTGATTTTGGCTGGCCTGTGCGCAACCTACATGTGGATAAGTGGGCGGCCGACCGCTACAATGGCGGCTGTTTTTGCCTCACCGGCTTTCAACTTAGGGGATATCCGTGTCAGTGGAACTTTGGCAGCAGTGCGTAGAGCTTTTGCGCGATGAGCTGCCTGCCCAGCAATTCAACACCTGGATCCGTCCGCTACAGGTCGAAGCCGAAGGCGACGAGTTGCGCGTCTACGCACCCAACCGTTTTGTTCTCGACTGGGTCAACGAGAAGTACCTGAGCCGCGTTCTCGAATTGCTCGATGAACATGGCAACGGCCTCGCGCCCGTGCTCTCCTTATTAATAGGCAGCAAACGTAGCTCCGCGCCTCGCGCTGCGCCGAATGCGCCATTGGCGGCTGCCGCGTCGCAAGCCCAGGCGGTGACGGCTCCGGTCAACCACGCGCCGGCTCCCGCGCCGACGCCTTCGAAATCATCGGCCCAGAAAAACGCGCCGGCCAATGAAGAGCCGTCCCGCGACAGCTTCGATCCGATGGCGGGTGCCAGTTCCCAGCAAGCACCGGTTCGCGCCGAGCAGCGCACCGTGCAGGTCGAAGGCGCGCTCAAGCACACCAGCTACCTGAACCGCACCTTTACCTTTGAGAACTTCGTCGAGGGTAAATCCAACCAGCTGGCCCGCGCGGCCGCCTGGCAAGTCGCCGACAACCCCAAGCACGGTTACAACCCGCTGTTCCTTTATGGTGGCGTTGGCCTGGGTAAGACGCACTTGATGCACGCGGTGGGTAACCATCTATTAAAGAAGAACCCGAATGCCAAGGTCGTGTACCTGCACTCGGAGCGCTTCGTGGCTGACATGGTCAAGGCCCTGCAGCTCAACGCTATCAACGAGTTCAAGCGGTTCTACCGTTCCGTGGATGCCTTGCTGATCGATGACATTCAATTCTTCGCGCGCAAGGAACGTTCCCAGGAAGAGTTTTTCCACACCTTCAACGCCCTGCTCGAAGGCGGCCAGCAGGTCATCTTGACCAGCGACCGCTACCCGAAGGAAATCGAAGGCCTGGAAGAACGCTTGAAGTCGCGCTTCGGCTGGGGCCTGACCGTGGCGGTCGAGCCACCGGAGCTGGAAACCCGCGTGGCGATCCTGATGAAAAAGGCCGATCAGGCCAAAGTCGATCTGCCCCACGACGCCGCGTTCTTCATCGCCCAACGCATTCGCTCCAACGTGCGTGAGCTGGAAGGCGCGCTCAAGCGGGTCATCGCGCACTCGCACTTCATGGGCCGCGACATCACCATCGAGCTGATTCGCGAATCCCTGAAAGACCTGCTGGCTCTGCAGGACAAACTGGTGAGTGTGGATAACATCCAACGCACCGTGGCCGAGTACTACAAGATCAAGATTTCCGATCTGCTGTCCAAGCGCCGTTCGCGCTCGGTGGCACGTCCGCGTCAGGTGGCCATGGCACTCTCCAAGGAGTTGACCAACCACAGCCTGCCGGAAATCGGCGATGTCTTCGGTGGTCGCGACCACACCACGGTCTTGCACGCATGCCGCAAGATCAACGAGCTTAAGGAATCCGACGCGGATATTCGCGAGGACTACAAGAACCTGCTGCGTACACTGACTACTTGATGACACCAGCGCAGCTTATTAAGGCAAGGGACTAGACCATGCACTTCACCATTCAACGCGAAGCCCTGTTGAAACCCCTGCAACTGGTCGCAGGCGTCGTCGAGCGCCGACAGACCTTGCCGGTGCTTTCCAACGTATTGCTGGTTGTCGAGGGCCAGCAATTGTCCTTGACCGGCACCGACCTGGAAGTCGAACTGGTGGGTCGCGTTCAGCTGGAAGAGCCCGCTGAACCTGGCGAGATCACCGTGCCCGCGCGCAAGCTGATGGATATCTGCAAAAGCTTGCCCAACGACGCGCTGATCGACATCAAGGTCGATGAGCAGAAGCTGGTGGTCAAGGCCGGCCGCAGTCGCTTCACTTTGTCGACGTTGCCGGCCAATGACTTCCCGACTGTGGAAGAAGGCCCGGGTTCGCTGACCTGCAGCCTGGAGCAAAGCAAACTGCGTCGTTTGATCGAGCGCACCAGCTTCGCCATGGCCCAGCAGGACGTGCGCTATTACCTCAACGGTATGTTGCTGGAAGTGTCGGAAGGCATTATTCGCGCCGTGGCCACCGACGGTCACCGCCTGGCCATGTGTTCGATGAAGGCCGATATCGGTCAGCCGGACCGTCATCAGGTGATCGTGCCGCGCAAAGGTATCCTTGAACTGGCGCGTCTGCTCACCGAGCCGGACGGTATTGTCAGCATCGTCCTGGGCCAGCATCACATCCGCGCCACCACCGGCGAGTTCACCTTCACCTCCAAGCTGGTTGACGGCAAGTTCCCGGATTACGAGCGTGTACTGCCTAAAGGTGGCGACAAGCTGGTGGTCGGTGATCGCCAGGCTCTGCGTGAGGCGTTCAGCCGTACTGCGATTCTGTCCAACGAAAAGTACCGGGGTATTCGCCTGCAATTGGCCAACGGCCAACTGAAAATCCAGGCCAACAACCCGGAACAGGAAGAAGCGGAAGAAGAAGTGGGCGTCGACTACAACGGCGGTTCGCTGGAAATCGGCTTCAACGTGAGCTACTTGCTCGACGTGCTGGGTGTGATGACCACCGAACAGGTTCGCCTGATTCTGTCCGACTCCAACAGCAGTGCGCTGGTGCAAGAATCCGATAACGATGACTCGGCTTACGTTGTTATGCCGATGCGTCTGTAATCATGCTCAGCAGAAGCTAGATGTCCCTCAGTCGCGTCTCGGTCACCGCGGTGCGCAATCTGCACCCGGTGACCTTCTCCCCTTCCCCCCGCATCAATATCCTCCATGGCGCCAACGGCAGTGGCAAAACCAGCGTGCTGGAAGCCATCCATTTGTTGGGGCTTGCCCGGTCTTTCCGCAGTGCCCGCCTGTTGCCGGTGATTCAGTACGAACAACTGGCGTGTACGGTGTTTGGCCAGGTCGAGTTGGCTGAAGGTGGCCATAGCAGCCTGGGGATATCCCGTGATCGCGGGGGCGAGTTTCAGATCCGCATCGACGGGCAAAATGCTCGCAGCGCGGCGCAGTTGGCGGAAATCCTGCCGCTGCAACTGATCAACCCCGACAGTTTCCGTTTGCTCGAAGGCGCGCCGAAAATCCGTCGGCAGTTCCTCGATTGGGGAGTGTTCCACGTGGAACCGCGCTTCATGGCCACTTGGCAGCGCCTGCAGAAGGCCTTGCGGCAGCGGAACTCATGGCTGCGGCATGGTACACTTGACGCCGCGTCGCAAGCAGCCTGGGACCGGGAACTGTGCCTGGCCAGCGACGAAATAGATGAATACCGCCGCGCCTATATCAAAGCCTTGAAACCAGTCTTTGAGCAGACCTTGAGTGAGTTGTTGGACCTCGAAGGGCTGACGCTGAGCTACTACCGCGGTTGGGACAAAGAGCGTGAACTGAGTGCAGTGCTCGCCACGTCCTTGCAGCGGGATCAGCAAATCGGCCACACCCAGGCCGGCCCCCAGCGCGCTGATTTGCGTCTTAGGTTAGGCGCACATAATGCCGCGGATATCTTGTCCCGCGGCCAGCAGAAGCTGGTGGTATGTGCATTGCGTATCGCCCAAGGGCATTTGGTTAGCCAGGCCCGGCGCGGTCAATGTATTTATCTGGTGGATGATTTGCCGTCAGAACTCGACGAGCAACACCGCCGAGCGTTATGCCGCTTGTTGGAAGACTTACGCTGCCAGGTGTTTATCACCTGTGTAGACCACGAATTATTGAGGGAAGGCTGGCAGACGGAAACGCCAGTCGCTTTGTTCCACGTGGAACAAGGCCGTATCACCCAGACCCACGACCATCGGGAGTGAAGGCATGAGCGAAGAAAACACGTACGACTCGACCAGCATTAAAGTGCTGAAAGGTTTGGATGCCGTACGCAAACGTCCCGGTATGTACATTGGCGACACCGATGATGGTAGCGGTCTGCACCACATGGTGTTCGAGGTGGTCGACAACTCCATCGACGAAGCTCTCGCCGGTCACTGCGACGACATCAGCATTATCATTCACCCGGATGAGTCCATCACCGTGCGCGACAACGGTCGTGGCATTCCGGTAGACGTGCATAAAGAAGAAGGCGTTTCGGCGGCAGAGGTCATCATGACCGTGCTCCACGCTGGCGGTAAGTTCGACGACAACTCGTACAAAGTATCCGGTGGTTTGCACGGCGTAGGTGTTTCCGTAGTAAACGCCCTCTCCGAATTGCTGGTGCTGACCGTGCGTCGCAGCGGCAAGATTTGGGAGCAGACCTACGTTCACGGTGTTCCGCAGGAACCGATGAAGGTTGTTGGCGAAAGCGAAACTACCGGTACCCAGATTCACTTCCGTCCTTCTGACGAAACCTTCAAGAACATCCACTTCAGCTGGGACATTCTGGCCAAGCGGATTCGTGAACTGTCCTTCCTCAACTCCGGTGTCGGCATCGTCCTCAAGGATGAGCGCAGCGGCAAGGAAGAGCTGTTCAAGTACGAAGGCGGCCTGCGTGCGTTCGTTGAATACCTGAACACCAACAAGACTCCGGTCAACCAGGTGTTCCACTTCAACGTCCAGCGTGAAGACGGCATCGGCGTGGAAATCGCCCTGCAGTGGAACGACAGCTTCAACGAGAACCTGTTGTGCTTCACCAACAACATTCCGCAGCGCGACGGCGGTACTCACCTGGTGGGTTTCCGTTCCGCGCTGACGCGTAACCTGAACACCTACATCGAAGCCGAAGGCCTGGCCAAGAAGCACAAAGTTGCCACCACCGGTGACGATGCCCGTGAAGGTCTGACTGCGATTATTTCGGTGAAAGTACCGGACCCTAAGTTCAGCTCCCAGACCAAAGACAAGCTGGTGTCTTCCGAAGTGAAGACCGCCGTGGAACAGGAGATGGGCAAGTACTTCTCCGACTTCCTGCTGGAAAACCCGAACGAAGCCAAGCTGGTTGTCGGCAAGATGATCGACGCAGCGCGTGCCCGTGAAGCCGCGCGTAAAGCCCGTGAGATGACCCGCCGCAAAGGCGCGCTGGACATCGCCGGCCTGCCGGGCAAACTGGCTGACTGCCAGGAGAAGGACCCTGCCCTCTCCGAGCTGTACCTGGTGGAAGGTGACTCTGCTGGCGGTTCCGCCAAGCAGGGCCGTAACCGTCGCACCCAGGCCATCCTGCCGCTGAAGGGTAAGATCCTCAACGTCGAGAAAGCACGCTTCGACAAGATGATTTCCTCCCAGGAAGTCGGCACCTTGATCACGGCGTTGGGCTGCGGTATCGGCCGCGACGAATACAACATCGACAAGCTGCGCTATCACAACATCATCATCATGACCGATGCTGACGTCGACGGTTCGCACATCCGTACCCTGCTGCTGACCTTCTTCTTCCGTCAGTTGCCGGAGCTGATCGAGCGCGGCTACATCTACATCGCCCAGCCGCCGTTGTACAAAGTCAAAAAGGGCAAGCAAGAGCAATACATCAAAGACGACGACGCCATGGAAGAGTACATGACGCAGTCGGCCCTGGAAGACGCCAGCCTGCACTTGAACGAAGAAGCGCCGGGCATTTCCGGTGAGGCGCTGGAGCGTCTGGTCAACGACTTCCGCATGGTCATGAAGACGCTCAAGCGTCTGTCGCGCCTGTACCCTCAGGAACTGACCGAGCACTTCATCTACCTGCCGGCCGTGAGCCTGGAGCAGTTGGGCGATCACGCAGCGATGCAGGATTGGCTGGCCCAGTACGAAGTGCGTCTGCGCACCGTCGAGAAATCCGGCCTGGTGTACAAAGCCAGCCTGCGCGAAGACCGTGAACGTAACGTGTGGCTGCCCGAGGTCGAATTGATCTCCCACGGCCTGTCCAACTACGTCACCTTCAACCGCGACTTCTTCGGCAGCAACGACTACAAAACCGTGGTCACCCTGGGCGCACAACTGAGCACCCTGCTGGACGACGGCGCTTATATCCAACGTGGCGAACGCAAGAAGCAGGTCAGGGAATTCAAGGAAGCCCTTGACTGGCTGATGGCCGAAAGCACCAAGCGTCACACCATCCAGCGCTACAAAGGTCTGGGCGAGATGAACCCGGATCAACTGTGGGAAACCACCATGGACCCCGCTCAGCGCCGTATGCTGCGCGTGACCATCGAAGACGCCATTGGCGCAGACCAGATCTTCAACACGCTGATGGGTGATGCGGTCGAGCCTCGCCGTGACTTCATCGAGAGCAATGCTTTGGCGGTGTCTAACCTGGATTTCTGATCGGGTGTAGGAACTCACAAAAGCAGCTGACGTTCACACTATGCTGCTTTCGCCGCGCTACAAAAAAGGCCAACCCCTGCGGGTTGGCCTTTTTTTTGCCCGTATGTCCAGGAACGCGCGAGAGCTCTGCCAATTGGATTCACAGCGAGAGTTGCCGTAATAGTGTAAAGGCCTGCTTCATTTGGTCTTCACTGACGACGAACGCACGTAGCTGCCCTGCCATGTCCAGACCTTTGGCTATCAGCCCCTGTGCCTCAAGGCTGATCTGCCATTGCAAGTCCTTGCGGCTGGTTTCTCCGGCCAGGTGCAGCGGCATTTCCGGTGTCTTGACCTTCACCAGCATCGCCGGGAACTTAACTTCCTCATTCCCACCCAGCACATTACGCGCCAGGGTCATGGCGCTTACCTGAATAGGTTGCAGAAACGGCAGTAGCTTGCCCTGGATTTGCGCGCAATCGCCAACGGCGAATATGCGTGGGTCAGAGGTGCACATGCGTTCATCAACTTCAATGCCACGGTCCACTCGTAAGCCAGCCTGTGTGGCTAACGTCGTATCGGGTTTCAACCCAATTGAGGCAACGATCACATCGGCGCTGATGTGTCGGCCGTTGGACAACGTCGCCAACAGGCCATCGTTTCTCTTTTCAATGGATACCAACGCCTGGTTAAACAGCATCTCCACACCCATCTGGCATAACCGGTGCTGCAGGCGGCTGCTCACCTCAACAGGAAGCAACGATGCGAGCAGGCTGCAGGACTTGTCCATCAGCACCACCTGCTTTCCGGCACGATTGATGTCCATGGCCAGTTCACTGCCAATCAAGCCGGCCCCGAGGATCAGTACGCGCTGTGCAGCCCGCAGTGCATGTTGTGCATGACGGTATTCCTGCTGGCTGTTCAGAGTCACCATCCACTCCCGCCCGGGAATCGGCGGAACCATGGCTTGCGCCCCCGTGGCGAGAATCAGTTGGTCGTAGCTGAATGCCTCATTCCCGGCGCTAACACACTGGTTTTCGCGATCAATCGCAGTGAGCTGGCAGCACGAGTTCAGGGTCAACCGATACATCTCGGCAAACTCTGCCGCAGGCTGGCGAGTCATGTCATCGGCAGTCTGATTGAGACTGACGACGTGACTCAGGTCGGGCTTGTTGTACTCATCGCAACTGTCTGCAGCGATCAATCGAATGGGCACCGCTGCATCCAGCCGGCGCAAGTTCTTGACCACCTGACGAGCCGCGAAGCCGGAGCCCACAATGACGATTTCCCGGTTCATGTCGCCTCCGAAGGCAGCTCATCGAATACCGATTTACCCATTGAACATTCAGGGCACAGGAAGTAATCAGGCACATCACACCAGGCCGTACCGGCCTGCACATCCTGCATCGGCTCGCCGATCGCGGGGTCGTAAATCCATTGGCAAACACTGCAGCGCATGCGCAGGCCGTTGTCCGCGATGGGGTCTGCCTGGGCAGTTGCGGTGGCTGCAGCGGGTGCGACATGTGCAGCCGTCGATGGATGCAGCGCCCATTGCCGAGCGATTTCGCGGCCATGAGCCCGGCAAACCTCAAGCGCCTCGCCGTCCGGCCGCCACTTGGCTTTGAGCGCCAATGTGGTTTCAAAACCAGCGTCCATCAAGCGCGTCTGGATACGGTCTACCGCCCCGCCATTCCAGCCGTAACTGCCAAACGCCGAAGCCTTTTTGTCACGAAAACGCAGCCCGGTTATCTCCTCCAGCAGTGCGGCGACTTTAGGCATCATCACGTTGTTCATGGTGGACGAGCCCACCAAAACGCCTTTTGAGCGGAACACGTTGGTCAGAATCTCATTCTTGTCGTGGCGCGCGACGTTGAAAATCTTCACCGCCACACCTGGATCGACTTCGTGAATACCCTGCGCGATCGCATCGGCCATCATGCGGGTGTTGTTCGACATGGTGTCGTAGAACAGGGTGATGCGATCCTCCTGATAGTCCTCCGCCCATTCCAGATAGCGGTGCACGATCTGCGTCGGATTATCACGCCACACCACGCCATGAGCGGTGGCAATCATATCGACCGGCAGGTTGAAACCGAGGATCTCGGTAATCTTGGCAATGACCAGGCGACTGAATGGGGTAAGGATATTGGCGTAGTAGCGTTGGCACTGTTCGAACAGTTCGTTTTGATCCACTTCATCATTAAACAGGTGTTCGTCGCAGTAATGCTGGCCAAAGGCGTCGTTACTGAACAGAACGGCATCGCCGGTCATGTACGTCATCATGCTGTCCGGCCAATGCAGCATCGGGGTTTCCACGAAAACCAGCTGTTTGCCATTGCCGACATCCAGGGTGTCGCCGGTATGGACGACGTGGAAATTCCATTCGGGATGATGGTGATGACCGTTGATCGAGTCCACGCCATTGGCGGTGCAATAGATCGGCGTATTCGGGATCAGCGACATCAACTCTGTCAGCGCTCCTGCATGGTCCTCTTCCGCATGGTTGATGACGATACAGTCCAGCGTGTTCAGGTCGATTTCCATCGCCAGGTTCTGTATGAACTCCCGACTGAACCTGTGATCAACCGTATCAATCAGTACGGTCTTTTCTTCACGGATCAGGTAGCTGTTATAGCTGCTACCTTTGTGGCATTTGTATTCTGTGCCATGAAAGTCTCGCACTTCCCAATCGCGCTGACCGACCCAATGAATGTTGTTTTTGACGTGAATTGACATGACCTACCTCGGTATAGAAATGATGTTCTACACCGAAGATGGCAACCTTCGTGCCACATAATAAATCATTGATTTTAAATGAAAAATAAAACAATGATTGTCAATATGACATTGCCCGACTATTGTCTTTATGACTAATTCATTGTCAAAGTGACAAACCATGAGTCTCTCCGTTGAATCCCTGGCACGCATCGCTATTGAGCTGCAAAGCGGCATTTCCCATCAGGACCGTTTTCAACGTCTGATCAATACCCTGCGCCAATTGCTGGGTTGCGACGCCTCTGCCTTGTTACGTTATGAACAGCGACTGTTCCGTCCGCTGGCGATCGATGGCCTGGCACCGGATGTTCTGGGGCGCCGCTTCAGCCTTGATGCCCATCCGCGTCTGGAAGCCATCGCCCGCGCCGGTGACGTGGTGCGCTTTCCGGCAGAGAGTCATTTGCCTGATCCCTATGACGGCCTGATCCCGAGCCGGCAGGACCTCAAAGTACATGCCTGCATCGGGTTACCGTTGTTCGCGGACCAGACACTGATTGGCGCGCTGACGATCGATGGCATGGACCCGGCACAGTTTGATCACTTCAGCGACGAAGAGCTGCGACTGGTGGGCGCCCTCGCTTCTGCTGCCTTGACCAATGCGTTGCTGGTCGAGCAACTCGAGAGTCAGACCATTACACCTCTCTCCATCAGTCATGTCCCGGCGGGCAAACCCGGCACCGAAATGGTCGGGCTCAGCGAGGTCATGCAACAGTTGAAAAGAGAGATCGAAATGGTGGCAGGTTCCGACCTGAACGTTTTGATCACTGGAGAAACCGGGGTCGGCAAGGAACTGGTCGCCAAGGCGATACATGAAGGTTCATCACGCGCCAGTCACCCTGTGGTCTATCTAAACTGCGCTGCGCTGCCGGAGTCAGTGGCTGAGAGTGAGTTGTTCGGCCATGTCAAAGGTGCCTTCACCGGGGCGATCCATCATCGCACCGGGAAGTTCGAAATGGCCGATAACGGCACACTGTTCCTCGACGAAATCGGTGAACTGTCGCTGAGCCTGCAAGCAAAACTGCTGCGGGTATTGCAATACGGCGACCTGCAACGGGTCGGTGACGATACCGTCTTGCGGGTCAACGTAAGGGTGCTTGCCGCGACCAATCGTGACCTGAAGCAGGAGGTGCTGAACAATCGCTTCCGGGTCGACCTGTTCCACCGGTTAAGCGTGTTCCCTGTGCATGTGCCGCCACTGCGTGAGCGTGGGCAGGACATCACATTGCTAGCGGGTTTTTTCTGCGAGCAGAGCCGGGTACGCATGGGATTGCAACGGGTGGCGTTGGCTGCCGGTTGCCTGTCGTTGCTCAAGCAGTATTCGTGGCCAGGAAACGTTCGCGAACTGGAACATGCTGTTTATCGAGCGACAATCCTTGCTCGTGCGACCCAGCAAAGTGAAGAGCTGCTGCTGGAAGCACAGCATTTCAATCAAGTCCCAGAACAGCTGGCGATACTGCCTGTTGCTGTGGATGTTCCTTCCAGCAGCGTTGGCCAATGCCTACGGGACGCGACGGATAGCTTCCAGCGTCAGCTGATTGAAAGCACGCTGAAAAATTGCGCAGATAACTGGTCTGCCTGTGCGCGAATGCTCGATATGGATGTGGCCAACCTGCACCGACTGGCGAAGCGGCTCGGTTTGAAATAACACTCGCGGCCGATCAGGGCTCAATGCAGGTCAGTCATGCTGACCCACATGTCGCCCTCGCCGCCAAGCTGTCCAGCATAAAACGCTATCGGATCTCGGGGGGAAGGCCGGCGCCCAGCGGTTGAGACGGCGGTTTCTGAATCTGCAGGTGTAGAGAAGAAAACCCGCCGGCAGGGAAAAACGCGTTCACTGGTTCTTTATCCGGCGCCAGCGTAATCCGGCTGGTGCGTCCAAGCAGTTCCTCCATCACGATCCGTAGTTCCAGTCTGGCAAGCGGCGCACCGGGGCAGACATGAATGCCGGCGCCATAGAGCAGGTTCAGCTCGGGATCGCGATCGAGGCGCAATTCATCGGGATCTCCAAAGACCGCTTCGTCCCGATTGGCGGACGCCCAGTTGAGGGCAATACGCGAACCCTTCGCCAGCGTGCGCCCGCCCAGCGTGACCTCTTTCGTAGTCACCCGACGGTTCATGATCAGTGGTGCATGAATACGCAGTATTTCATCAATGGCGACAGGTAACAGCGCGGGTTGTTCGCGCAATCGCTGCTGCCACCCGAAGTTGGTCGCCAGATAGTGCGCAAGAATGCCGACCGAGGCGGAAATGGTTCCGAGTTCGCCGACTGTCCAGTTACGTAGAATGCTGACGATCTCGTCGTCCGTCAGGGGCCTTCCCAAGGACTGGTCGCGTAGCAAGAGGGTCGTGATGTCATGCGATGCAGCAGCGCCAGCGGTACGGCGCACGTCCAGCAGATCCTTGATGTAACCGTCAAACTCAAGGGCCACGGCACTCAGGGCCGCCTCGTCTCGGGACAGCGTGGCCGAGTGATTCTTCAGCGTCCACAGGCGCAGCGGTTCATGAAAATCCGCCGGCCAACCCAGCCAGGCACACTGGATCTGCAACGCAAAGATCTGGGCAAATTCGCCGATCAGTTCTGCACGGCCTTCATCCGGTAACGCCTGCACCAGACGAACCGCTATATCACGGCACGTCGGCGCAAAGGCATCCATAGGCTCCGGGCTGAAATAACGCTCGATGAGGTTCCGGTACGCCGTATGTTCGGGCGGATCCATTCCGTTGGGGACCGCGGGGAAACGCGAGACGGCATTACTGAAGGTTTCATGATCGTTAAGTACGCGCAGCACATCCGCATGCCTGAATAACGACGTATAGCCATATTGACTGTGTGCGACCGGGCAACGGTGGCGCATGTCGTCATAGGCTGTCGTCTGATCCTTTAATACGGCTTCAGACCTGGGATCCCAATCCGGTAGCGATTTCTTGTCCATCGTTTACTCCATAAACCCGTCCCGCTGAGAATCCGGAAACAAGGAAGCAAGGTTTGTCGGCCTACTTGTACTCGGTCGGGACATGTAGGAAATACCCGCTAGACTGAAACCATGCACGACGTCCCTACGTCGGCATCACTTGGGTGAAGTCTGTACGGGCTTATAGGGAAAATCGGCTATTAGCTAGCCAGGGGGTTGTGATGAGTAAGCTTCAGCAGTGGGTAAACTCGCAGGGCAGCACTGCGCTGTGGGTGGTGTTCTGGCTCTACGGGGTGGTGCTCAGCAATGTACTGTTTGGCCTGATTCTGGTCGCCTTCAACAAAGTTGCACCCTCCCTGTTTGGTCTAATGCTGCTGGGTTTTGTGGCCTACACCGCGTGCATGCTCAATGCGGTATGGCGCAATGCGGATAATGTCAGTGACCCCCTCTACGGTCAGATCGCTCGTTTCCTCACGGTGGCCTGGTCGATCAACGCGGTATTGGTTTCGGGCTTTCTCTTCCTGGGCCATCTGAATGCCGTCGCCCTCCCCCTGCCGCTGCCTTTTTGATTCCAGATAACCTGGGCCCTCAATGTGGGGTTTGAACGTTAGAGCCCAGGTCATTGCGCCGTTGCGATTATCGCGCCAATTGATTGTCTGCATAGTTGATCAATATCAATTCCATTATTTCTGTCGATCGCCATCACCGTTTCAACGCTATCTCAAGTGCAACAACTCGATCTTCGCTCATGACGCATAGCGGCTCTGTAGAACGTTGAGCGCTGTTCAACCCCTCCCTTCAACAAATTGCCTCAACTGGCGATAGGAAGTCATATTGACTATTCCTTTGTCATTATGACCTTTTTCGAGTTAGGTCATAATGACAGTGTTGTTATTTAACTAGTTGATATTAAACAATAAAATTGTTGGCCCGGTTTGTGTATTAGGTAATGAACTTAACGCAAACCCCAAAGGGACAATCTCATGACTCGTACCATCGCGCTCAGTTTCACCCTGTGTACACTGCTGTCTCCGCTATGCCAGGCAGACCAGATAATCCGTGTAGTCCCCGACACAACCGCCGGCAAGGGGGTCGGCGTTTTGACCGGAATGATGGTTGGCGCGGTAGGTGGCCCGATTGGAGCATTAGTCGGCGCAGCTGGCGGATTTTTCGCCGGCAGTGCGGTGCAAGGAGGCATTGGCAAGTCTGAAACCGCTTATGAAGTGAAAAACGCGCAAGGCGAGATTAGTACGGTGCGCTCACCCAATGGGCGTTTTGAAGTCGGGCAACAGGTCACCCGTAAAGGTGTGCGACTGGTGGCATCTGAGGAGTAAGAGGCTCCCGTCTGCGTCTTCCCAAGCATTCCAGGCCCTCCGTGGAGTTGCACACATAGATGGTTCGGCTAATCCTCACCGATTAGCTGAACATCACGAAAAGAGCCCGCCAAATCGCGGGCTTTTTTTGCATTCGATCCAGGTTTTTATTACGTGACCTTCCCCGCTCCAATCTGCCTGATTGGGGTGTTTTTCTGGATTATTCATCCAGTCATCCACGGTTTATCGCCGCGTTGAAGCGGCCTAATCTCGATTCTCCATCGATTCGTGAAGGAGATTCCCCATGGCAGACCATTCCATTAAAGGCAAAGTCGTTCTCATCGCGGGTGGCGCGAAGAACCTTGGCGGTCTCATCGCCCGTGATTTGGCCGCACAGGGTGCCAAGGCTGTCGCGATCCATTACAACAGCGCCGCGTCCAAGGTTGATGCCGATGCCACGGTTGCCGCCGTTCAGGCCAGCGGCGCACAGGCCGTCGCGCTGCAGGGGGATCTGACGACGGCCGGCGCCATCGAGAGGTTGTTCGCCGATACCGTCGCTGCGGTCGGCAAACCCGACATCGCCATCAACACCGTTGGCAAGGTGCTCAAGAAGCCGATGGCCGAGGTGAGTGAAGCCGAATACGACGAGATGAGCGCGGTCAATTCCAAGACCGCTTTCTTCTTCCTCAAGGAGGCGGGCAAGCACCTCAACGACCATGGCAAGATCTGCACGATAGTGACGTCGCTACTGGGCGCCTTCACGCCGTTCTATGCCGCCTATGCCGGCACCAAGGCGCCGGTCGAACACTACACCCGAGCGGCCTCCAAGGAATTGGGCGCGCGCGGTATTTCGGTGACAGCGGTCGGTCCGGGGCCGATGGATACGCCGTTCTTCTACCCGGCCGAAGGCGCCGACGCGGTGGCCTATCACAAGACCGCCGCCGCGCTCTCGCCGTTCAGCAAAACAGGCCTGACCGACATCGAGGATGTGGTGCCTTTCATTCGCCATCTGGTCAGTGACGGCTGGTGGATCACCGGCCAGACCATTCTCATCAATGGCGGGTACACCACCAAGTAAATCCATTATCCGCAGTGTGATCTTCGTCGCCATCCGCTGCTGGGGCGCCGTACAATCGACGCAAAGCAGGCGCCCCTGGGCAGGCTGACGTCGGGACCATCGGCAGGGCAGATACATGGACAGATTCGACCAGTACCGCGTATTCGCCAAAGTGGCCGAGATGGGCAGCTTCATCAAAGCTGCCAACGCGCTGGAGATGCCACGAGCGTCGGTGTCTGCGGCCATCCAGCAGTTAGAGGCTCAACTGGGCGTGCGCCTGCTGCATCGCACGACGCGGCAGGTACGGCTGACACCCGATGGGGAGCAATTGCTCAGCCGTGTGCGCCCGGTGTTGTGCAACGTCGAAGACATCGACCAGTTATTCCAGGCCAGCCAGCGGCAAGTTTCCGGCCGGCTGATCATCGATGTGCCCAGCCGCATTGCCCGCCGGGTCATTGCGCCAGCGCTGCCCGGCCTGTTGCGTTGTCATCCCCTGCTTCAATTGATTTTGGGTTCGACCGACCGGGCCATCGATCTGGTGCAGGAAGGTGTGGACTGCGCGGTGCGCGTTGGCGCGCTGCATGACAGCAGTCTTGTGGTGCGGCCGCTGGGTCAGATTGCCTTGATCAATTGTGCGAGCCCGGCCTATCTGCTTGAGCATGGAGAGCCTCAGCAGCCTGCGCAGCTACTCGATGGACATTGGACCATCGGTTATGCCTCGCCGAAGTCGGGCAAGGAACTGCCTTGGGAATACCTGTCCGGCGACGGCAGCGTGCAGCGGTTCGACGTGCCGAGCCGGGTGATCGTGAACAATGCCGAAAGCTATATCGCTTGCTGCCTTGCAGGGTTGGGGTTGATCCAGATCCCGCGCTTCGACGTCCAACACCTGCTGGACTCACGACAACTGGTGGAGGTCATGTCGAGTTACTGTGCCGCTTCGATGCCGGTATCCCTGCTCTACCCGCACCGCCGGCAGCGTTCGCAGCGACTGGATGTGTTCCACGAGTGGTTCGAGGCATTGATGCGGCCGTATTTGGATAGCCGCCACGTCCCTCTGCATCAATAAAAGCCAAATGCTCCACGTGGAACATCGGCATTTTTAACCCGCTGAAGCGGCCGCCACACTCTCCAACCGGTAGCCGTATCCATAGATCGTCAACAACTGCCAACCCCGATCCGCGGTTAACCCCAGCTTGTTCCGCAGCCGATAGATATGTGTGTCCAGCGGCCGAGACGAGACCATTTCTTCATGGCTCCAGAACCGCTCATACAGATACTCGCGAGACAACGGCCGCGCCAGGTTGGCGAACAGGCAGCTGGCCAGGCGGTATTCGCGTTCGGTCAGGTTGATCGGTTTGCCCGCACGGGTGACGGTCAGTTCGGCGTCGTCAAAGGTCAGGTCGTTGAAACTTTGCACTTCAGACGTCGCCGACTTTTGCAGACCGTGGCGGCGCAGGACGGCGTTGACCCGGGCTTTGAGTTCATTCGGGCGAAAGGGTTTACTGACGTAATCGTCGGCGCCGCTGTTCAGGGCGGTGACGATATCGCTCTCGGCATCGCGGCTGGTGAGCATGATCACCGCCGGGGGCGATTCCATGTGTTCACGGGTCCAGCGCAGCAAGGCGATGCCGCTGATGTCGGGCAGCTGCCAGTCGAGGATCAGCAGGTCGAAGGTTTCCCGGCGCAGTTGGCGCAGCAGGTCCTCACCGCGTTCGAAGCAATGCACAGACCAGGGCTGTTCCAGGTTGCTGGGGATCTGTCGCAGTGTCTGTTCCACCCGCTGCAATTCAGCGGGTTCGTCATCCAGTATTGCGACACGCATGGGTGGGTCCTTTCTACTTGGAAATATTTCAGCTGTCGGCCGGTCGAAGAGCGGGCGTCCTTGCTGCGCAGATGCCAGTCATTGAATCTGAAGAATTGTGCTCAGATTCAACGACCCTTTGGATCTCTCGGTACGCTGATATCAAAGGGCCGTTAACGCTTTGAAAAACCATGCGGCTCAGGGGGAAAGATACCGACTCCCGTGCGTAAGGAAAAGGATCAGTGCCGCTGGCATTGCATAGCCGTGCGGGTAGCTGATACTGCGCCCCGATGTACGGTATGTTTCAACGAACGCTTTCAGGAAAAAAACCGGGGCGATCAAAATGAGCTTCACTGGGTTCAGCACCACACCGCGCACCACCTGGAGGGAGAAACCGGGTCTATGACATCTTCAACTGTCCATTTTCAGCAGCGGTGCGGGTTCCTGGCGGTCGCCCTGTGATGCTGTGGCGCAAGGCCGAAAAACGCCAGCCCACCCAGGCGCAGTTGTTGTTCCATGGCCTGTTTCGGGAGTGGCTGTGGATTGGCCTGGTGTTGCTGCCCTTTACTGCATATTTGTCCTCAAGTGCGGGCCTGGCCTTCAATAATCCGCTGTATGACGGCCTGCGCCGCCTGACCCCTCTGCCGGTCGATCCGCGCATTTTGCTGGTGACCATCGATGACCAGAGCCTGAAAAAGCTCGGCCAATGGCCATGGCCGCGCAGCCTGCATGCCGACGTCATCAACCGTCTGAGCGCTGCCCAACCCGCGGGTATCTTGTTCGATGTGATCTTCAGTGAGCCGCGCAACGCCACCGATGACCAGCGCCTGGCCAATGCCGTGTGCAACGCTGGGAATGTTTTGCTTCCCCTGGAACGCGATGGCGGCGCGAGCCAGCCGGGCGAACAGCTGTTGCCGCTGCTCAATTGCGCCAAGGGGCTGGGCCATATCAACGTCGAAGCAGACAGCGACGGTGCCGTCCGCAGCCTGTATCTGCGTGAAGGCCCGCCTGGGAACACCCTGCCGCAGTTGGCATGGCTGGCGTATACGTTGAGCGGGCAAACCGCGCAAATGCCGGGACGCAGCGAACAACCCAACAGTCAGCGCTGGCATCGGGAATATAGAGTTCGCGTCCCGTCCACGTCTGAGCCGCATGGGTTTCCCAGTGTGTCCTACGCCAGCGTATTGCACGGCGAAGTGCCGGCCGAATTGCTGCGCGACCGCCTGATCCTGGTGGGCGCCAGCGCCTATGGGCTGGGGGACCGTTTTGTGACGCCGCTCTCCTCCACTCCGGATACCACCGCCGGTGTGGAAATCCAGGCCAATGTGCTCAACGGGTTGCTGCAGGAGCGCAGCATTGTCGACCTCCCCGGCTGGCTCGCGGCACTGATCGCCACGGCCTGGGTGGCGTTGTTGCTCGGCCTTTTGCTGTACCGCCCACGTTACGCGCTGTGGATGACCTTGGGTTGCATGGCCGGCGCGTTGCTCGGCGCGTGGGCGCTGTTACGCCTTGGCCATTGGTGGTCGCCCGCGGCCTGCCTGATCGGTATGTTGCTCAGCTACCTGATCTGGAACTGGCGCCGCCTGAGCGTGATCCTTGCCTACTTTGGCTGGGAACTGGCGCGCCTGGACAACGAACCCAAGGTGCTGCCCGAACGCCGCCGAGCGCCCGCGAACAAAGGCGATGTGTTGCAAGGGCGCATCTTTGCCCTGGAGCAGGCCGTCAGCCGCACCCGTGACACCCGACGCTTCATGGCCGATGGCCTCGAATGCCTGCCGGTGGCGACCCTGATCACCGACCCGCGTGGCAACATCCTGTTGGCCAACCGCATTGCCCGCGACGTATTCGGCAATGACCTGGTCAACCAAAACCTGCTCGAACAGCTCGCCGACCTGGGTTATCCACCCCTGCATAACGGCGTGCGCCCTGCCTTGTCCGCCCTGGAAATCGTCGAGTTCCGGGACATCCACCAACGCAGCCTGCGCATGGAAATCGCACCCTTGCTGCCCGCCGAAGGCGATGTCGCCCTCGGCTGGCTGCTCAGCCTGACCGACTTGAGCAAGGAGCGCGAAGCCCAGCAACACCGCGAAACCATGCTGCGCTTCCTGTCCCACGACCTGCGCGCGCCGCACTCGGCGATCCTCGCGTTACTGGATGTGCATAACGCGGAGTCGCCGGTGTTTGCCCAGATCGAGCAGCAGGTTCGACGCGCCTTGAGCCTCACCGAATCATTCGTACAACTGGCGAAAGCCGAGGCTGACGGCTACCACTTCCAGCCAAGCCTGTTTGCCATGCTGGTGATGGATGCGTTCGATCAGGTGGCGGTGATTGCGCAGCTCAAGGGCATCCAGTTGATCCACGACCTGGATGAAGCGGATGAAGGCATGGTGTCGGCCGATCAATCCCTGCTCACCCGCGCGTTGTTCAACGTGCTGGAGAACGCGATCAAATACTCGCCGGCCGGCACCACCGTGAGGTTGAGCCACGGCAGCGCGCAAGGTTGGCTGGAGTGTCGCATCAGCGACCAGGGCCCGGGCATTGCGGCAAAGGATTTGCCGGAACTGTTCAGCCAGTACCGCCGCTTCGATTCTGCCCAAGGCAGCGAAGGCCTTGGGTTGGGCCTGACCATGGTCAAGGCCGTTGTGGAGCGGCACGGTGGCCGTATCTGCTGCGAAAGCGTGGTGGGCAAAGGCACCACATTCACCCTGCAGCTGCCCCAGTTGGAAGACTGACAACACGTGCTTTTGCGCTGTGTATAAAAAACCGGTCTCAAGGACCGGTTTTTTTATCCAAAAAAAACTTATGCACGTTTTTAGTATTTTTATGAGTTCAGGAAATATCTAATAAAATCATCTTGTTATGAAGAGAAAATGCCATTTTGCCAACAAACCGTACACAGGTTATCCACAGATGATCAGGCCACCGGCGTGTCCACCGCCACCGGCTCCGGCGGCAGCGAACCCATGGCGCGTTGCTGGGCTTCATTCCAGGCGGCGGCGCGGTCATTCAGTGCGGCAATTGCACGCGGCCCTTCACCTTCGGCGTACATCGGTTCCCCGATCACCACGGTGATGGTGCCTGCACGTTTTGCCCAACCGGTTTTTGGCCAGTACTTGCCGGCATTATGTGCAATCGGCAACACAGGCAGGTGGGCGTTGACGGCCAATGCCGTGCCGCCACGTGAGAACTTGCCTACGGTGCCGTAGGGCACACGCGTACCTTCCGGAAAGATCAGCACCCAGACGCCGTCCTTGAGCAGCTCGTCGCCCTTTTTGGCCACATGCTTGAGCGCCGCCTTGGGGTTGTCGCGGTCGATGGCGATCGGGCGCAGCATCGCCATCGCCCAGCCGAAGAACGGCACATACAGCAGCTCGCGCTTGAGCACTTGGCTCAGGGGCGAGAAGTACGCCGAGAGGAAGAACGTCTCCCACGTGCTCTGGTGGTTCGAAAGAATCACGCAGGGCTGATCCGGGACGTTTTCCGCGCCCTTGACCTCGAAGCGGATGTTCAGGAACACCTTGCTCAGCCACAGCGCGCAGCGGCACCAATAGACGTTGATGAAGCGATAGCGCGCCTTGAACGGCAGAAAAGGCGCGATAAAAAAGCTCAGGGTGCACCAGAGAAACGAACTGGTGCCCAACAGCAGGTAAAAGAAGAAGGTTCTGATGGCCTGCAAAATCGACATGGCGGCATTTACCGTTGCGGGACACAGCCCGCCTGTTGAAGGCGCACTCCCGAACAGTCCTTGGTCAGGCAGTCGAGGGCGGCTAGTTGTTGATAAGTTCTGCGGCAACCGCCGCCAGATCGTCAAAAATCAAGGTGCCTACCGGCAGGTTTTTCGCCTGGGTCTTTTCGCCTTTCCCGGTCTTTACCAAAACTGGCTGAGAGTCGACGGCTTTGGCCGCCTCCAGGTCACCGAGGCTATCCCCGACGAACCATAGCCCAGCCAGGGGCACGTTGTAATGTTCTGAAATAGTTTTCAACATGCCAGGCTTGGGTTTGCGGCAATCGCAGCCCTCATCCGGCCCGTGGGGGCAGTACACCACCAGCCCCACCTCACCGCCCTGCTCCGCCACCAACGTGCGCAAGCGCGCGTGCATGGCGTCCAGGGTAGCGATGTCGTAGTAGCCGCGGGCGATGCCGGACTGGTTGGTGGCGACGGCCACCGTCCAGCCGGCCTTGCTCAACTGCGCGATGGCCTCGATCGCGCCGGGCAGTGGGATCCATTCCTCCACCGACTTGATGTAAGCGTCGGAGTCGTAATTGATCACCCCGTCCCGATCGAGAATCAGCAGTTTCAACATGATCAGCCCAATACGGAAATGTCAGCGATGTTGATGAACAGACCGCGCAGACGCGCCAGCATGGCGTAGCGGTTTTTCCGCACGCCGGCATCTTCGGCATTGATCATCACCGCTTCGAAGAACGCATCCACCGGCTCGCGCAAGGTAGCCAGGCGCGCCAGTGCTTCGGCGTAGTTGCGTTCGGCGATCAACGGTTTCACCGCATTTTCCGCCTTGGCGATGGCCGAGTTCAGCGAGAACTCCTTGGCATCGGCGAACAGGCCTGGGTCGACATCGGCATTGCCGAGGTTGTCGGCCTTGCTCAACAGGTTCGACACGCGCTTGTTCACGGCGGCCAGGGCGTCGGCTTCCGGCAGTTTGCGGAAGGCCTGCACGGCTTGCACGCGTTGGTCGAAGTCCAGCGCCGAACCCGGTTGCAGCGCACGTACCGACAGGTACACCGAAACGTCCACGCCTTCGTCTTCGTAACGCGCACGCAGGCGGTCGAACACGAACTCCAGCACTTGCTCGGCCAGGCCGGTTTGCTTGACCTTGCCGCCGAACTGGCCGACCGCGAACACCACGGCCTGGGTCAGGTCGAGGTCGAGCTTCTTGTCGATCAGGATCCGCAGCACGCCCAGGGCCGCCCGGCGCAGGGCATACGGGTCTTTACTGCCGGTAGGCAGCATGCCGATGCCGAAGATCCCGACGAGGGTATCCAGCTTGTCGGCAATGGCCACGGCCGCACCGGTCAGGGTGGTCGGCAATTCGGCGCCAGCACCGCGCGGCATGTACTGCTCGTTCAGGGCCAGGGCGACATCGTCCGGCTCGCCGTCGTTGAGGGCGTAGTAGTAACCGGCAACGCCTTGCATTTCCGGGAACTCGCCGACCATCTCGGTGGCCAGGTCGCACTTGGACAGCAGGCCTGCGCGCGCAGCCCAGGCAGCGTCACCGCCAATGCGCGGGGCAATGTAGGCGGCCAGTTTGGAAACGCGCACAGCCTTGTCGTAGACGCTGCCGAGTTTTTCCTGGAACACCACGTTTTGCAGGCGCAGGTTGAAGTCTTCGAGCTTCTGCTTCTTGTCTTGCTTGAAGAAGAACTCGGCGTCGGTCAGGCGCGGGCGCACGACTTTTTCGTTACCGGCGATGATCTGCTGCGGGTCCTTGCTTTCGATGTTGGCCACGGTGATGAAGCGCGGCAGCAACTTACCGTCCACGTCCAGCAGGCAGAAGTACTTCTGGTTGTCCTGCATCGTGGTGATCAGCGCTTCTTGCGGCACATCGAGGAAGCGTTCTTCGAACGAGCACACCAGCGGCACCGGCCATTCAACCAGGGCGGTCACTTCGTCCAACAGGCTTGGCGGCACGATGGCGGTGCCTTCCTGCAGGCGGGCCAGCTCTTCGGTGCGCTTGCTGATCAGCTCGCGACGCTCGTTGGCGTCGGCCAGCACATAGGCGGCGCGCAGGTCGTTGAGGTAGTTGGCCGGCGCGGTGATACGCACGCTTTGCGGGTGGTGGAAGCGGTGACCACGGGAATCGCGGCCGGCTTTCTGGGCAAGGATGGTGCAATCGATGACCTGGTCACCGAGCAGCATCACCAGCCACTGGGTCGGACGCACGAACTCTTCCTTGCGCGCACCCCAGCGCATGCGCTTGGGGATCGGCAGGTCGTTCAGGGAGTCTTCGACGATGGTCGGCAACAGGCTGGCGGTCGGCTTGCCTTTGATGACCTGGCTGAAACGCAGTTTCGGGCCGCTCTGGTCGATCTCGCTCAGCTCGACGCCACACTTCTTGGCAAAGCCCAGCGCTGCTTGGGTCGGGTTGCCTTCGGCGTCGAAGGCGGCCTGGCGTGGCGGGCCGTCGAGGTTGATGCTGCGATCCGGCTGCTGGGTTTCCAGCGCGGTCAGCAACACCGCCAGGCGACGCGGCGCGGCGTAGACTTTTTTCGCCTCGAACTTCAGGCCGGCGCTTTGCAGGCCTTTTTCGATACCGGCCAGGAACGCATCGGCCAGGGTGTTCAGTGCCTTGGGTGGCAGCTCTTCGGTGCCCAGTTCAACCAGAAAATCTTGAGCACTCATTGTGCAGCCTCCAGCTTAGCCAACACTTCATCACGCAGGTCCGGGGTTGCCATCGGGAAGCCCAGCTTGGCGCGAGCCAGCAGGTAGGCTTGGGCGACGGAACGCGCCAGGGTGCGAACACGCAGAATATATTGCTGGCGCGCGGTCACCGAGATGGCGCGGCGGGCGTCCAGCAGGTTGAAGGTATGGGACGCCTTCAACACCATTTCATAGCTCGGCAACGGCAGCGGCTGGTCCAGTTCGATCAGGCGCTTGGCTTCGCTTTCATAGAAGTCGAACAGTTCGAACAGCTTCTCGACGTTGGCGTGTTCGAAGTTATAAGTCGACTGCTCCACTTCGTTCTGGTGGAACACATCGCCGTAGGTCACTTTGCCGAACGGGCCGTCTGCCCACACCAGGTCGTAGACCGAATCCACGCCTTGCAGGTACATGGCCAGGCGCTCGAGACCGTAGGTGATCTCGCCGGTCACCGGGTAGCACTCGATGCCGCCCGCTTGCTGGAAGTAGGTGAACTGCGTGACTTCCATGCCGTTCAGCCAGACTTCCCAGCCCAGGCCCCAGGCGCCCAGGGTCGGCGATTCCCAGTTGTCTTCGACGAAACGGATGTCGTGGACCAACGGGTCGAGGCCGACATGTTTCAGCGAGCCGAGGTACAGCTCCTGGAAGTTGTCCGGGTTCGGCTTCAATACCACCTGGAACTGGTAGTAATGCTGCAGACGGTTCGGGTTTTCGCCGTAGCGGCCGTCAGTCGGGCGCCGACTGGGCTGCACATAAGCGGCGTTCCAGGTTTCCGGGCCGATGGCCCGCAGGAATGTAGCGGTGTGGAAAGTGCCGGCGCCTACTTCCATATCGTAGGGCTGAAGTACCACACAACCTTGCTCGGCCCAGTACTGCTGGAGGGCGAGGATCAAGTCTTGGAAGGTACGCACGGCTGGCGTAGGCTGGCTCACGAAATTCACCTGTTACTTGGGCTGCGATTTAAAGAGCGGGAGTATACCCGATTCGGCCGCGCCACCATCCCCTGGAGCCTTATGCCACGCTGCTTTTGGTGTTCTGAAGATCCGCTGTACATGGCTTATCACGATCAGGAGTGGGGAACGCCGCTGCGCGACGCGCAGGGTTTGTTCGAGTTACTTTTGCTCGAAGGGTTCCAGGCGGGCCTGTCCTGGATCACCGTTTTACGCAAACGCGAGCATTATCGAAAGGTCTTGTTCGGTTTTGATGCACAGCGCCTGGCGCGGCTGAGCGATGCCGAGATCGAAGCGTTGATGCTCGACCCAGGCATCGTGCGCAATCGTCTGAAGCTCAACGCCACCCGCCGCAACGCCGCGGCCTGGTTGGCGCTGGAGGACCCGGTGGGGCTGCTGTGGTCGTTTGTCGGCGGCGTGCCCAAGGTCAATCACTTCAAGGACCGCAGCGAAGTCCCGGCGATTACCGCCGAAGCCGAGGCCATGAGCCGCGCGCTGAAAAAAGCCGGTTTCACCTTCGTCGGGCCGACCATTTGCTACGCGTTCATGCAGGCCTCGGGCATGGTCATGGACCACACTCAGGACTGCGACCGTTACGCGGACTTGGCCAACGCCGGTTAGAATGCGCGCTTTGCGCACCACACACGATCAGGAGTGACCTGTGGAAAAGTTTAAAGGCGCCTTGCTGGTAGGCGCTCTCCGGTTGTTTGCCCTGCTGCCCTGGCGCGCCGTGCAAGCCGTAGGTTCGGCGATTGGCTGGATCATGTGGAAAACCCCCAACCGCTCCCGCGACACGGTGCGGATCAACCTCTCAAAGTGCTTCCCTGACATGGACCCGGCCGAGCGCGAGCGCCTGGTGGGCCGCAGCCTGATGGACATCGGCAAGTCCCTGACCGAAAGCGCCTGCGCCTGGATCTGGCCGGCCCAGCGCTCCATCGACCTGGTGCGCGAAGTCGAAGGCCTGGAAGTCCTCCACGAAGCCCTGGCCTCGGGCAAAGGCGTGGTCGGTATCACCAGCCACCTGGGCAACTGGGAGGTGTTGAACCACTTCTATTGCAGCCAGTGCAAACCGATCATTTTCTACCGCCCGCCGAAGCTCAAGGCGGTGGATGACCTGCTGCGCAAGCAACGCGTGCAACTGGGTAACCGCGTGGCGGCGTCCACCAAGGAAGGCATCCTCAGTGTCATCAAGGAAGTGCGCAAGGGCGGCCAGGTGGGCATTCCGGCCGACCCGGAGCCGGCTGAATCGGCGGGGATCTTCGTGCCGTTCTTCGCCACCCAGGCGCTGACCAGCAAGTTCGTGCCGAACATGCTCGCGGGCCACAAGGCGGTCGGCGTATTCCTGCATGCCCTGCGCCTGCCGGACGGTTCAGGCTACAAAGTGATCCTGGAAGCAGCGCCGGAAGACATGTACAGCACCGACACCGCCACCTCCTGCGCGGCGATGAGCAAGGTGGTGGAGCGTTATGTCGGCGCCTACCCGAGCCAGTACATGTGGAGCATGAAGCGCTTCAAGAAACGCCCGCCGGGTGAGGCGCGGTGGTACTGACTCAAAGGCAACCCAAAACCAATGTGGGAGGGGGCTTGCCCCCGATAGCGGTGTATCAGTCGATGCATATTGGACTGAACCACCGCTATCGGGGGCAAGCCCCCTCCCACATTTGAGTTCCGCTCAAGCCTGGCGGTCGAGTTTTTTCAGGAACACCGTCATTTCTTTTTCGGCCTGCTTGTCGCCATGGGCCTGAGCCGCCGCAATCCCCTTCTCCCAGGCCTGTCGCGCAGCAGGACGATCGCCCAATCCGGCGTGCGCCTTCCCCAACAGCTTCCACGCCGCCGAATACTTCGGATCAAACTCGACACACTTGTGCAGATGCTCGGCGGCCTTGGCGTTGTCCTTCAGGTCCAGATAACCCTTGCCCAGCCCAAAGCGCAGCAGGGCGTTATCCACACCCTTGGCCAGCATTTTCTCCAGGGATTCGAGCATGTCGGTGTACTCCGTTTGATCAGAAAAAGCTCAACCCCACGTGGAACAGCTTCTCCACATCGCGGATATGTTTTTTATCCACCAGGAACAGGATCACATGGTCACCGGTGGCAATTACCGTGTCGTCGTGGGCAATGATCACTTCTTCATCGCGAATGATCGCACCGATGGTGGTACCCGGCGGCAAGCCGATGTCGCGGATGGCCTTGCCGATCACCTTGCTCGACTTCGAGTCGCCATGGGCGATCGCCTCGATGGCTTCCGCCGCGCCGCGGCGCAGGGAGTGGACGCTGACGATATCGCCACGGCGCACGTGGGTGAGCAAGGTGCCGATAGTCGCCAACTGCGGGCTGATGGCGATGTCGATATCGCCGCCCTGGATCAGGTCGACATACGCCGGGTTATTGATGATGGTCATCACCTTCTTCGCCCCCAGCCGCTTGGCCAGCAGCGATGACATGATGTTGGCTTCGTCATCGTTGGTCAGGGCCAGGAAGATATCGGCGTCGGCGATGTTTTCTTCCATCAACAGGTCGCGGTCCGAGGCGCTGCCTTGCAGGACTACAGTGCTGTCGAGGGTGTCGGACAAATGCCGGCAGCGCGCCGGGCTCATCTCGATGATCTTCACTTGGTAGCGGCTTTCGATGGCCTCAGCCAAGCGTTCGCCGATCTGCCCGCCACCGGCGATGACGATGCGTTTATACGTCTCATCGAGACGGCGCATTTCGCTCATCACGGCACGAATATTCGCTTTGGCGGCGATGAAGAAGACTTCGTCGTCGGCCTCGATCACCGTGTCGCCCTGGGGCAGGATCGGCCGGTCACGCCGGAAAATCGCCGCGACGCGGGTTTCCACATTCGGCATGTGTTCGCGCAGTTGGCGCAGTTGCTGGCCGACCAACGGCCCGCCGTAATAGGCCTTCACGGCGACCAGTTGCGCTTTGCCGTCGGCGAAGTCGATCACCTGCAACGCGCCGGGAATCTCGATCAGGCGCTTGATGTAGTGGGTGACCACCTGCTCCGGGCTGATCAGCACGTCCACCGGGATCGCGTCGTTGTCGAACAGGCCGGCGCGGGTCAGGTACGCGGCTTCACGCACCCGGGCGATCTTGGTCGGGGTGTGGAACAGCGTGTGGGCGACCTGGCACGCGACCATATTGGTCTCGTCGCTGTTGGTCACGGCCACCAGCATATCGGCATCGTCGGCACCCGCCTGACGCAGCACCGTAGGAAACGACGCACGACCCTGCACGGTACGAATGTCCAGGCGGTCGCCCAGGTTGCGCAGGCGCTCGGCATCGGTGTCGACCACGGTGATGTCGTTGGATTCGCTGGCCAAATGCTCGGCCAGCGTGCCACCGACCTGCCCTGCCCCGAGGATGATGATTTTCATCCGGTCACTCCCTTTGAACCGTTCAGCCGCGTGCGGCGGCGATCTTGATCAGTTTGGCGTAGTAGAAGCCATCGTGTCCGCCTTCCTGTGCCAGCAATTGGCGCCCGTGGGGTTGCTTGATGCCGGCTGCGGTGGCGAGGTCCAGCTCGCGCGCGCCGCTGGTACGGGCGAGGAAGGCTTCGATGACCTCGGTGTTCTCGGTGGGCAAGGTAGAACAGGTGGCGTAGAGCAGGATGCCGCCGACTTCCAGGGTCGGCCACAACGCGTCGAGCAGTTCGCCTTGCAGCACGGCCAGGGCGGCGATGTCGTCGGGTTGGCGGGTCAGCTTGATGTCCGGGTGGCGACGGATCACGCCGGTGGCGGAGCACGGCGCGTCGAGCAGGATGCGCTGGAACGGCTTGCCGTCCCACCAGGTGGCGGTGTCGCGGCCATCGGCGGCGATCAGCTCGGCGCTCAGGCCCAGGCGTGCGAGGTTTTCCCGCACGCGCACCAGGCGCTTGGCTTCCAGGTCGACGGCGACGACGCCGGCCAGGTCTTTTTCGACCTCCAGGATGTGACACGTCTTACCGCCGGGGGCGCAGCAGGCGTCCAGCACCCGCTGGCCTGGGGCCAGGTCGAGCAGGTCGGCCGCCAGTTGCGCGGCTTCATCCTGCACGCTGATCCAGCCCTCGGCGAAGCCCGGCAGGCTGCGCACGTCGGTGGCGGCTTCGAGCACGATGCCATCGGTGCTGTACATGCACGGCGTGGCCGCGATGCCCGCATCGGTCAGCAATTGCAGATAAGCATCGCGGCGGTGATGGCGACGGTTGACCCGCAGGATCATCGGCGGGTGTGCATTGTTGGCCGCGCAGATGGCTTCCCATTGCTCGGGCCAGAAGGCTTTCAGGGATTTTTGCAGCCAGCGCGGGTGAGCGGTACGCACCACCGGGTCATGTTCCAGCTCGGCCAGCAGCGCTTCGCTTTCGCGCTGGGCGCGGCGCAGCACGGCGTTGAGCAGGGCTTTGGCCCAGGGTTTTTTCAGCTTTTCGGCGCAGCCGACGGTTTCACCGATGGCGGCGTGGGCCGGCACGCGGGTGTAGAGCAATTGATAGAGGCCTACCAGCAGCAGCGCTTCTACATCGGCATCGGCCGCCTTGAACGGCTTTTGCAGCAGCTTGGCTGCCAGCGCCGACAGCCGTGGCTGCCAGCGCGCGGTGCCGAAGGCCAGGTCCTGGGTGAAACCGCGATCACGGTCTTCGACCTTATCCAACTGGGTCGGCAGCGAACTGTTCAGCGAAGCCTTGCCGTTGAGCACGGCGGCCAGGGCCTTGGCGGCGGCCAGACGCGGGTTCATTGGGCGGCCACCCCGAGAAGCGTGCCTACGGCAAATTTCTCACGACGGCTGTTGAACAAATCGCTGAAACTCAGCGCCTTGCCACCGGGCAATTGCAGACGCGTCAGACACAGCGTCTGTTCACCGCAGGCGACCAGCAGGCCGTCCTTGCTGGCACCGATGATTTCACCGGGGGCGCCCTTGCCGTCGGCCAGGGTGGCAGCCAACACCTTCAAGGCTTCGCCGTTGAGGGTGCTGTGGCAGATCGGCCACGGGTTGAACGCGCGCACCAGGCGCTCCAGTTCCACGGCCGGGCGGCTCCAGTCGAGGCGCGCTTCGTCCTTGTTCAGTTTGTGCGCGTAGGTCGCCAGGCTGTCGTCCTGCACCTCGCCTTCGAGGGTGCCGGCAGCGAGCCCGGCAATCGCCTGGATCACGGCCGGCGGGCCCATCTCGGCCAAGCGATCGTGCAGGCTGCCGCCGGTGTCTTCGGCGGTGATCGGGGTGCTGACTTTCAACAGCATCGGGCCGGTATCCAGGCCCGCTTCCATACGCATCACGGTCACGCCGCTTTCGCTGTCGCCCGCTTCCACGGCGCGTTGGATCGGTGCCGCACCGCGCCAGCGTGGCAGCAGCGAGGCATGGCTGTTGATGCAACCCAGGCGCGGGATGTCCAGGACCACTTGGGGCAGGATCAAGCCGTAGGCCACCACCACCAGCAGGTCCGGTTTCAGCGCGGCCAACTCGGCCTGGGCCTCGGCGTTGCGCAGGGTCGGCGGTTGCAGCACGGGAATGTGGTGCTCCAGCGCCAGTTGCTTGACCGGGCTCGGCATCAGTTTTTGCCCGCGACCGGCCGGGCGATCCGGCTGGGTGTACACCGCGACGATGTCATAAGGGCTGGCGAGCAGGGCCTTGAGGTGTTCGGCGGCAAATTCGGGTGTGCCGGCAAAAACAATGCGCAGTGGCTCGGTCATGGGCGTTCTCGGTTAAAAGCAGTCACAAAAGAAAAAGGCTTGCCGCAGCAAGCCTTTGGAAGAAGGGCATCAAGCTTGCTGGCGGTGCTTTTTTTCCAGCTTCTTCTTGATCCGGTCACGTTTGAGCGTGGACAGGTAATCGACAAACAGCTTGCCGTTGAGGTGGTCGCATTCGTGCTGGATACACACCGCCAGCAGGCCTTCGGCAACCTGCTCGAAGGGCTTGCCGTCGCGGTCCAGGGCCCTGATCTTCACGCGCACCGGGCGCTCGACGTTCTCGTAGAACTCCGGCACCGACAGGCAGCCTTCCTGGTATTCGCCCATTTCGTCGGTCAGCGCTTCGAACTCGGGGTTGATGAACACCCGTGGCTCGCTGCGATCTTCGGACAGGTCCATCACCACGACACGCTGATGCACGTTGACCTGGGTCGCGGCGAGGCCGATGCCCGGGGCTTCATACATTGTTTCAAACATGTCATCGACCAACTGACGAACCTTATCGTCCACTACGGCCACCGGTTTGGCGATCGTGCGCAGGCGCGAGTCGGGGAATTCGAGGATGTTCAAAATAGCCATAAGCGTAATTGCTGCACATGTGAGGTAAAGGCAAATCGGCGTAGGGATGGACCCGCACGGCCGGTGTGGAACGCTCGGAAGCCGCGAAGGCTATGGCGTTTCACGCGAACGTACATAATAAAGGAGATTCACCCCATGAGGAAATCGCTACTCGTCTTGCTGCTCTGGGCGCCGTTCGCCCAGGCCCTGCTTCCATCGCCCGGCCCGCGCCTGGATCAACCGACGCAACAGGCCATCCAGCGATTTTTGTTACACAATCGCATCCTCGATTCGCCCCTCGATCTCGATAACGCGCCCTACGTTGTCGCGGCAGAGGCCGGGCGCGTGCTGGGGGCCAATGGCGAGCGCGTGCATGCCCGCGGCGTCCTGGACCCGGCCCAGCCAAGCTATGGGATTTTCCGCCGAGGCAAGGTCTACACCGACCCCAAAACCCAGGAGTTACTGGGTATCCACGCCGACGACATCGGCACCGCGCACTGGGTGATGGCCGGCGACCTGACCACCCTTGCCGTACAACGGGTTACCCAGGAAGTGCGCCCCGGCGACCGCTTGCTGCGTGCCGAACCGCCGGTTGCGCTGGCCAGCCTGGAAGGCCCGCAGGCCGCGCCGTTTATCGAAGGGCGCATCATCGACGTGCCCAAGGGCGTGACGCAGATCGGCGTGCTGGATGCCGTGACCCTGAATAAAGGCCGCCGCGACGGCCTGGTCGACGGCCAACGGCTGAATGTGATCAAGACCGGCGCCACGGTACGCGACGCTCTCAGCGGCGCTCCGGTGAAGCTGGCCGATGAGTACGGCGGCATGCTGCTGGTGTTTCGCACCTACGAAAAACTCAGTTACGGCCTGGTCCTCAATGCCTCGCGGCCACTGGCGGTGATGGACCGTTTCGAGACGGCCCGTCAAACGCAATAAATAGGCTGCTAAATAAGTTACCAACAGAGTTATCCACAGCTTGTTCCGGTCAAGGATGATCAGATGTATCCGATAAACAGCAGTGAAATTTCCCCGGCAGAACTGGAAGCCCGGCTACGCTTGCACAGGCTGCCGGAACTGGGCCCGAAGCGTTTTCGCCGGTTGATCGACGCGTTCGGCTGCGCCTCGAAAGCGCTCAGCGCGCCGGCCAGCGCTTGGCGTTCGCTCGGCTTGCCCGCCGTCAGCGCCGAGGCCCGGCGCAGCCATGAAGTCCGCGAGGGCGCGAGTGTCGCATTGGCCTGGCTGGCGCGTCCGGCCCAGCATTTGCTGATGTGGGACCAGCCTGAGTACCCCGCACTGCTGGCCCAGATCGATGACGCACCGCCGTTGTTATTCGTCGCCGGCGACCCTGCGATCCTGGAAAAACCCCAGTTGGCCATGGTCGGCAGCCGCCGCGCATCGCGCCCCGGCATGGACACCGCCGCCGCCTTTTCCCGCAGCCTGGCGAGTGCTGGGTTTGTCATCACCAGCGGCCTGGCCCTGGGCATTGACGGCGCGGCGCATCAAGCGGCCCTGGAGGTCGGCGGGCAGACCATCGGCGTACTCGGCACCGGCCTGGAAAAGTTTTATCCACAGCGCCACCGACGCCTCGCGGCCGCGATGATTGCCCAGGGCAGCGCGGTGGTTTCCGAGTTTCCGCTGGACGCCGCGCCCCAGGCCGGCAATTTCCCCCGGCGCAACCGCATCATCAGTGGTCTGTCGCTGGGCGTGCTGGTGGTGGAAGCCGGCATCGCCAGCGGTTCGCTGATCACCGCGCGGCTCGCCGCCGAGCAAGGGCGCGAGGTGTACGCGATTCCCGGCTCGATCCATCATCCCGCGGCCAAGGGTTGTCATCAGCTGATCCGCGACGGCGCGGTGTTGGTGGAAACCATCGAGCACATTCTTGAAGGCTTGCGCGGCTGGCAGGCGCTGCCGTGTCCGGTGCCGCTGCCGGCGACTCATCCGCTGGTCGCACTGCTGCATGCGGCGCCCCACACCAGCGAAGCCCTGGCGATTGCCAGCGGGCGGCCGTTGTCCCAGGTGCTGGCGAGCCTCACCGAGTTGGAGCTGGAAGGCCAGGTGATCTGCGAAAGCGGGCGTTGGCTCGCGCGCTGCTAGGTTTTGCAGGGAAGATCGGTAAACTGCGCAGAGCTTTAGTCCGGAGAGTGAGTAATGGTCAACAGGTGGCGTGTGCTGGAAGCCGCACGAGAAATTCGCGCAGGCGCGGTGATTGCCTATCCGACCGAGGCGGTCTGGGGCCTGGGCTGTGACCCGTGGAACGAAGCGGCGGTGGACCGGCTGCTGGCGATCAAGAACCGCTCGGTGGATAAGGGCCTGATCCTGGTCGCGGATACTATCCGCCAGTTCGATTTTCTCTTCGAAGACTTCCCGCAGGATTGGATCGACCGCATGGCCAGCACCTGGCCGGGGCCGAACACCTGGCTGGTGCCTCATCAGGACCTGTTGCCGGAATGGGTCACGGGGGAGCATGACACCGTGGCGCTGCGGGTCAGCGACCATCCGCTGGTGCGCGACTTGTGCTCATTGGTCGGGCCATTGATTTCCACCTCGGCCAACCCCCAGGGCCGCCCGGCCGCCCGCACGCGGATTCGCGTCGAGCAGTACTTCCGTGGCCAGGTCGATCTGGTGTTGGGTGGCGCCCTCGGTGGGCGCAAGAACCCGAGCCTGATTCGCGATCTGGTGACGGGTGAGGTTGTGCGGCCGTCCTGAGACCGTGGCGTGGCTATCGCGGGCAAGCCCGGCTCCCACATTCGATCGGTGTCCGTCATGACAACACGGTCAAATGTAGGAGCCGGGCTTGCCCGCGATGGCACCCTTAGCCACGCCAGAAACCCCAAGCCTTACGGCAACAGAATGGTCGACCCGGTCGTGCGCCGCGCCGACAGCTCGGTCTGCGCCTTGGCCGCTTCCGCCAGCGAGAAGCGCTGGTTGATATCGATGCGTACCTTGCCACTCTGGATCATCGAGAACAGATCATCGGCCATGGCCTGCAAGTCCTTGGGGTTGCTGGCGTAGGTCGCCAGGGTCGGCCGGGTGACGTACAGCGAGCCCTTGGCCGCCAGAATCCCCAGGTTCACCCCGTCCACCGCGCCCGAGGCGTTACCGAAACTCACCACCAACCCCCGGGGCGCTGCGCAGTCCAGCGAGGTCAGCCAGGTGTCCTTGCCGACGCCGTCGTACACCACCGGGCATTTCTTGCCGTCGGTCAATTCCAGCACGCGCTGTGCGACGTTTTCCTTGCTGTAGTCGATGGTTGCCCAGGCGCCGTGGGATTTGGCCACAGCGGCTTTTTCCGGCGAACTGACCGTGCCGATCAGCTTCACGCCCAGGGCCTTGGCCCACTGGCAGGCCAGGGAGCCCACGCCACCGGCTGCGGCGTGGAACAGGATGGTTTCGCCGCCCTTCAACTCATAGGTCTGGCGCAGCAGGTATTGCACGGTCAGGCCCTTGAGCATCGCGCCAGCGGCTTGTTCGAAGCTGATGTCGTCCGGCAGGTGAACCAGGTTGGCTGCGGGCAACACGTGCAGTTCGCTGTAGGCACCCAACGGCCCACTGCCGTAGGCCACGCGGTCGCCGACCTTGAATTGGCTGACCTCGCTGCCCACGGCGTCGACCACACCGGCACCTTCGGCGCCCAGGCCCGACGGCAAGGCCGGCGGCGCGTACAAGCCGCTGCGATAGTAGGTGTCGATGAAGTTCAGGCCGATGGCCGCGTTGCGCACCCGAACCTGCTGTGGGCCAGGTTCTGCTGGCGTGTAGTCCACATACTCAAGCACCTCGGGGCCGCCATGGGCGCTGAACTGGATACGTTTGGCCATCTGCACTTCTCCTGGGTTCGAATTTGGGTAGCCCCCTATCGGACTCCTAAGCTTGATCTTCGTCAACTGCGACGGAGTTGAGTGCGGTGGTATCCTGTGCGCCCATTTGCCGCCGACGCCCAATGGCCTCGCGTAGCTTTGCCCGATTCAAGGTGATGCCATGACTACCCGCACCGAGGCTGTTAAAGCCTATCTGCTTGATCTGCAAGACCGTATTTGCAGCGCCCTGGAAACCTTCGAGACGGACACTCGCTTTATCGAAGACGCCTGGACCCGGCCAGCCGGCGGCGGCGGTCGCACCCGTGTGATTGAAAACGGTACGGTGATCGAAAAAGGCGGCGTCAACTTTTCCCACGTGTTTGGCAGCGGCCTGCCGCCGTCCGCCAGCGCGCATCGCCCCGAGCTGGCCGGGCGTGGGTTTGAAGCGCTGGGGGTGTCGCTGGTGATTCACCCGCACAACCCGCATGTACCGACTTCCCACGCCAACGTGCGCTTTTTCATCGCTGAAAAAGAAGGTGAAGAGCCGGTGTGGTGGTTCGGCGGCGGCTTCGACCTCACGCCCTATTACGCCAACGAAGAAGACTGCATCCACTGGCACCGCGTGGCCGAACAGGCCTGTGCGCCGTTCGGCGCCGACGTTTATGCGCGCTACAAGGCCTGGTGCGACACCTACTTCTACATCAAGCATCGCAACGAACCGCGCGGCATCGGCGGCCTGTTCTTCGATGACTTGAACGAGTGGGACTTCGACACCTGCTTCGCCTTCATCCGTGCCATCGGCGATGCGTACATCGACGCCTACCTGCCGATCGTGCAGCGCCGCAAGGCCCAGGCCTATACCGAACAGCAGCGCGAATTCCAGGAATTCCGCCGTGGTCGCTACGTTGAATTCAACCTGGTCTACGACCGTGGCACCTTGTTCGGCCTGCAGTCGGGCGGGCGTACCGAGTCGATCCTGATGTCGCTGCCGCCCCAGGTGCGCTGGAGCTACGACTGGAAAGCCGAGGCCGGCAGCGAAGAAGCGCGCCTCACCGACTACTTCCTGCAAGACCGCGACTGGCTCGGCGTGGCTGCGCCCAAGGCGGCGGTCTGATGGACCGTTATGTGGTGTTCGGCAACCCCATCGGCCACAGCAAGTCGCCGTTGATCCACCGCATGTTCGCCGAGCAGACCGGCGAGCAACTGGACTACAGCGCTCTGCTTGCGCCGCTCGAGGATTTCATCGGGTTTGCCCGTGAGTTTTTTCAACAAGGCCGTGGCGCCAACGTCACGGTGCCGTTCAAGGAAGACGCCTACCGCCTGGCCGATACCCTCACCGCACGCGCCGAGCGCGCCGGGGCGGTGAACACCCTGAGCAAGCTGGCCGATGGCAGCCTGCTGGGCGATAACACCGACGGCGCCGGCCTGGTGCGCGACCTGACGGTGAATGCCGGGCTGCACCTGCAAGGGCAACGCATCCTCTTGCTCGGCGCTGGCGGTGCAGTGCGCGGGGCGTTGGAGCCGTTACTGGCCGAGCGGCCGGCGTCGCTGATCATCGCCAACCGCACCGTGGAAAAAGCCGAAATGCTCGCCGAGTTGTTCGACGATTTGGGCCCGGTGTCTGCCAGTGGTTTCGACTGGCTGTGTGAGCCGGTGGACGTGATCATCAATGCCACCTCCGCCAGCCTGTCAGGCGATGTACCGCCGATTGCAGGCAGCTTGATCGCGCCGGGCAAAACGTTTTGCTACGACATGATGTATGCCAAGGAACCGACCGCATTCTGCCGCTGGGCCACGGAACACGGCGCGGCGGTGGCGATGGATGGTCTGGGCATGCTGGTGGAGCAGGCCGCGGAAGCGTTCTTCCTGTGGCGCGGCGTGCGTCCGGATTCGGCGCCGGTGTTGGCTGAACTGCGCCGCCAATTGGCTTGAAGCAACTCGAAAGGTGGGAGGAGCAAGCCCCCTCCCACCTGTTTGACCGCATTCAGTCTTCGAAATGGATGGGGCAATTGTCGGCGCCTTCTAGCTTTTTCAACTCCTCGACGACCTGCGGCCTGGCCCGGCGCAAGGTCAGGCTACGGCCCATCGCCCTTAATCGACGCGCTTCCTGGTGCAGCATCTCCACCCCGGAATAGTCGATAAAGTTGATCTGCTGCGCTTCGATTACCACCCGCTCACTCTGCAGGCTTTGCAGGCGAACCTGCAGGTAATGGCTGGCGCCGAAAAAGATCGAGCCACCGACCCGCAACACCTCTTCCTCGCCGTCGCGCCATTGCTGAACCCGCGGCTGCGAGGTGCGCTTGAGGTAGAAAAACAGTGAGGCCAGCACTCCGGCGTAAATCGCGGTTTGCAGCTCCAGCAGCAACGTGGCGATGCAGGTCAGGCTCATCACCACAAACTCGGCGCGACTGACCCGGAACAACGCACGAATGCCCCGATGATCCACCAGGCCCCAACTGATCAGCAGGATGCTCGCGGCCATGCTCGGGATCGGTATATGTGCGATCAGCGCTGCACCAAACAGTGCGAACAATGCCACCCACAGGGCGGAAAACACCCCCGCCAGCGGCGAGCAGGCGCCTGCTTCGTAGCTGAGGCCGGAGCGCGTAAAGGAACCGGCCGACAGGTAGCCGGAGAAAAATCCGCCGACGATATTGGACAAACCCTGCGCTCGAACTTCCTGGTTGGCGTCGAGCAATTGCTGTGAGCGCGCCGCCAGCGAGCGCGCGATCGACAGGCTGGTCACCAGCCCGAGCATACCCACCGCCACGGCGCTGGGCAGCAGGCGCAAGAGCATGTCCAGGTCCAGCGGCAACGGGCTGAATGGCGGCAGCTTGCCGATAAACGCACTGACCAGCGCCACCTGCCCGAATATCGCCGGCCACAGCCAGGCGGCCAGGCTGCCCAGCGCCAGCGTGATCAACAGCGTCGGCCAGCGCGGCAGCAGGTACTTGAGCAGCGCGCCCGCCAGCAAGGTGCCGAGCCCCAGGGCGAGTGAGGCGCGGTCCCACTCGCCGCCGTGCTCGATCAGTGTCATCAGACTGTTGATCGCCGTGGCCTGGCTCGGCAAATCCAGGCCCAACAGGTTGGGCAGTTGGCCGAGGGCAATCACCACGGCGGCGCCGAGGGTGAACCCCAGCACCACCGAATGGGAGATGAAATTCACCAGCGCGCCGAAGCGCAGCAGGCCGAGCAACCACTGGAACACCCCGGCGAGGAAGGTCAGCAGCAGGATCAAGGTGATGTAGTCCTGTGAACCCGGCACGGCCAGGGGGCTGACGCTGGCGTAGAGCACGATGGATATCGCCGCCGTGGGGCCGCAGATCAGGTGCCAGGACGAACCCCAGAGGCACGCGATCAGCACCGGGATGATCGCGGCGTACAGGCCGTATTCCGGTGGGAGACCGGCGATGAGCGCGTAGGCAATCGACTGCGGCAAGGCCAGCACCGCGCCGCTGAGGCCGACGATCGCGTCCCGGCCGACGCTGGCGCGGGTTTGGCGCGGCAGCCAACTGAGGAAGGGGAAGAGTGTGTGGCGGTTGGGCCGGGGCATCGCAAACTCGGGCTGAAAGGTTTGGCTCAGGGTATCAGTACACACCGGCTTTTTGTGGGAGGGGGCTTGCCCCCGATAGCGGCGAACCAGCCGCCGAAGATGTCGACTGACACTCACCTATCGGGAGCAAGCTCCCTCCCACATTTGGATAGTGGTGGGCTTTAGAGCTTGGCTTTTACGGCCGCCAATGCATCCTGGCCGTCCACGGTTTTCACGCCGTCGAGCCACTGCTCCAGTACCGCCGGGTTGGCCTTGATCCACGCCTTCGCCGCATCCGCGTTGCTGACCTTGTTGTTGACCACCGCGGCCATGATGCTGTTCTCCATCGCTTGGGTGAAACTCAGGTTGGTCAGCAGTTTTCCTACGTTCGGGCAGGCTTGTGCATAACCCTTGCGCGTCAGGGTATACACGCTGCCGGTGTCGCCGAAGTACTTCTCGCCGCCCTTGAGGTAATGCATTTTCAACTGCACATTCATCGGGTGCGGGGTCCAGCCGAGGAAGGTGATGAAGCGCTGTTTCTTCACCGCCCGTGAGACTTCGGCGAGCATCGCCTGTTCGCTGGACTCGATCAGCTTCCATTGGCCCAGGTCGAAGTCGTTCTTCTTGATGATCTCCTGCAGCGAGAGGTTCGCTGGCGCGCCGGAGCCGATGCCGTAGATCTTCTTGTCGAACTTGTCGGCGAATGAGTTGAGGTCGGCAAAGTCATGCACCCCGGCGTCCCACACATAGTCCGGCACAGCCAGGGTGAATTCGGTGCCGACGAGGTTTTTCGCCAACTGCACCACATCGCCGTTGGCCACGAATTTGTCGTAGAAACCTTGCTGCGCCGGCATCCAGTTACCCAGGAACACATCCACCTGGCCGTCCTTGAGCCCGCCGAAGGTGATCGGCACCGCAAGGGTGTCGACCTTGGGCTTGTAACCCATGCCCGTCAGCAGAAAACCGGCGACGGCATTGGTGGCGGCAATATCACTCCAGCCAGGATCGGCCATCCTCACCGTCTCACAACCGGCGTCTGCGTACACGGTGGCGCTGCTCAACGCCGCCATGCCCATTACGCCCAGCACCACAGTCAATTTTTGCATGGCCTTCCCTCTGTTTTATTGGTTTTGGCAGGGTTGTGGATAACGTGCCTTGCGCTCCAGGTCGTCGAGGTCGATATGGTTGCGCATGTATTGCTGACTGGCGTCCACCAGCGGCTGGTGATCCCAGCTCTTCAGCTTGCCCTGGGTCAGCGCTTGGTAGACCAGGCGGCGACGGCGTTGACTGGCGAGCACCTGCTGGTGGATCGCCGGGATGTCCCATTTGGCCCGCGCCTCAAGCAGAAAGGCGACAAACAGCGCCCGATGCTGCGGCGATTGGCTGAGTTCTTCCTGCTCGCGCGGGTCGTTGTGTATGTCGAACAGTAGGCAGGGGTCGTCTTCGCTGTAGATGAATTTGTAGGCGCCACGGCGAATCATCATCAGCGGGCTGAGGGTGCCTTCGGCCATGTATTCGCCGAACACTTCGTCGTGCCCGCCCTGCCCTTGCAGGTGCGGGACCAGCGAGCGGCCGTCCATGGGCAAGTGCGGTTCGAGTTCGCCGCCGGCCAGTTCCACCAGGGTCGGCAACAGGTCGGCGGTGGAGACCGCCTGGGTCACACGGCCCGCCGCGAACTGCCCCGGCGCGCTGATCAGCAGCGGCACGCGGGCGGCCATTTCGAACCAGTGCATTTTGTACCAGAGGCCGCGCTCGCCGAGCATGTCGCCATGGTCGCCGGAGAAAACGATCAGGGTGTCGTCGGCCAGGCCGGTGTCTTCCAGGGTCTGCAGCAGCTTGCCGACATTGCTGTCGATGTAACTGCAGGCACCGAAGTAGGCGCGGCGCGCATCGCGGATCTTGTTCACTGGCAGCGGCTTGTCCCACAGGTCGTAGACCTTGAGCAGGCGCTGGGAGTGCGGGTCGAGATCGCCCTGGGCCGGGGTTGTGGGCAACGGGATGTCGCTGTCGTCGTACAGATCCCAGAACGGTTTGGGAATGGTGTACGGGTCGTGGGGATGGGTCATCGACACGGTGAGGCAGAACGGCTGGTCGCCGCCCTCGCGAATGTGGTCGAACAGGTACTGCTGGGCCTTGAACACCACCTCTTCGTCGAAATCCAGTTGGTTGGTCCGCACGCACGGCCCGGCTTGCAGCACCGAGGACATGTTGTGGTACCAGGTGGGGCGCACGTCCGGCTCATCCCAGTTCACCGCCCAGCCATAGTCGGCGGGGTAGATGTCGCTGGTCAGGCGCTCTTCGTAACCGTGCAACTGGTCTGGCCCGCAGAAATGCATCTTGCCCGACAGCGCGGTGCGGTAGCCGAGACGACGCAGGTAGTGGGCATACGTCGGCACATCGGCGGGGAAATCTGCCGCGTTGTCGTAGGCGCCGATCTTGCTCGGCAACTGGCCGCTGACCAGGGTAAAGCGCGACGGCGCGCACAGCGGGCTGTTGCAGTAGGCGGCGTCGAACACCACGCCTTGTGCGGCGAGGCGACTGAGATTCGGCAACTTGATCGGGGAAGGTCCGTAGAACGGCAGCATCGGCGCGGCCATTTGATCGGTCATGATGAAAAGAATGTTCTTGCGCTTCATGGGTCTTCGGCATTCCATAGGCGGTGTTTATGCGAATGAGCATGCAGCCCATGGAAAATGGGGTAAAGCCCATGAAAGGCAATGTCTAGGATAAGTACAGCTTATGTATAAAGCCTTCGGCGACGTATCCCTCGATTTGCTCCGGGCGTTCGAAGCGGCGGCGCGCCACCGCAGTTTTACCGCTGCGGCGATGGAGCTGGGCACCACCCAACCGGCCATCAGCCAGCAGATCAAGCGCCTCGAAGAGCAATTGGCGATCCGCCTGTTTGATCGCATCTACCGTGGCATCGAGCTGACCGACGCCGGCGCGCTGCTGTTCGAACATGTCCAGGGCGGTTTGCAGACCATCAACCAGGGCCTGAGCGCGATCACCCAACAGGACCAGCACGAAGTGCTGCAAGTGGCCACCGACTTCGCCTTCGCCGCCTACTGGCTGATGCCGCGCCTGCATCGCTTCCATGCGGCCAACCCCCAGGTCGACGTCAGCCTGGTGACCAGCGAGCGCAATCACGCCACGTTGCGCAGCGATATCGACGTGGCGGTGCTGTTTGGCGACGGCCGTTTCAAGCAGGGCGACAGCCTGTGGCTGTTCAATGAGGAAGTGTTCCCGGTGTGCAGTCCGCAATGGCTCAAGGACCAGGCCACGCCGCTGACCGTGCAGACCTTGCCCGACTGCCCCTTGCTGCACCTGCGCCAGGAACACACCAGCCAGTGGTTCGACTGGAGCGGCGTGTTCCGCGAACTGGGCATTACCAGCACGCCGACCCCCGGCCAACTGCGCTTCGATAACTACACTCTGTTGATCCAGGCCGCGATTGCCGGCCAGGGCGTGGCCATCGGCTGGCGCCACTTGGTGGACAACCTGCTGGAACAGAAGTGGCTGTGCCGGCCGATCGGCGACACGGTGATCTCACGCTTCGGCTACTACGTGGTGCAGCCGCAGCGCAAACGGCGGGGGCAGTTGGTCGAGCGGTTCGTCGACTGGCTGGTGGCGGAGCAGGCGCGCAGTGCACAGTCGCTGACCGGGCTGGCCCTGCCGTCGATTGCGGTCTAGGGGGGCGATGACCTGAAGGACCACACCGAGTACGCGATCTGGATGGGTGCGATACGCGAACTGAATCTGTCGGTTTTTTAACCTCTCTTATCAGATAAAGCCTGGCCGTTCCCGCAGTAAAAGGCGGAGTGGTTGTAGGATTTATCTCGATTCATTCCAATATATGGGATTGATATTTATATATTGAGATATCGCCGAGCATAGGTTTATATTCGCCCATCTGCTTTTTTCAGCACCCACTCATTTCAGGTGAAGCGATGCCGGCGCAATTGATCGCGCTCGATTGGGGAACCAGTTCCCTTCGTGCTTATAAACTCGGCCCCGCAGGCGTGGTGCTGGAACAACGTGCGTTGGCGTCGGGGATCATGCACCTGCCCAGCCAGCCCCGGGAGATTGCCGGCGTTTGCTGCAGCGATGGCTTCGAGTTGGCGTTCGACGCGGCCTGTGGCGATTGGCTCGACGCGCAACCGGGCTTGCCGGTGATCGCCTGCGGCATGGTCGGCAGCGCCCAGGGCTGGAGCGAAGCGGCCTACCGCAACACCCCGGTCGACGTCGCCAGCCTCGGCCAAGCGTTGCACCGCGTGCGCAGTGTGCGCGGCGTCGATGTGCATATCGTGCCCGGCGTGATCGAGCAGGTCGGCTTGCCCAACGTGATGCGCGGCGAAGAAACCCAGGTACTCGGCGTGCTGCAAGGCCTTGGCGCCGAGGTCTTGATCGGCCTGCCCGGCAGCCATTCCAAATGGGTCGAGGTGGTCGATGGCTGTATCACCCATTTCGACACCTTCATGACCGGCGAGCTGTTCGCGGTGCTGAGCAAGCACAGCCTGCTCGGGCGCACCCAACAACCCGCCGAACACTTCCAGGCGGCGGCTTTCGACCGCGGCGTGCGCGTGGCGCTGTCGGCAGACGGCCAGCGCGGCGTGCTGTCGACGCTGTTCAGCGCACGCACCCTGGGCTTGACCGGCGAACTCGCCCCGGACCAGCAGCCCGACTACCTTTCCGGTCTGTTGATCGGCCATGAACTCGCCGGCTTGCCCGGTGCCGCCCAACATAAGCCGATCATCCTGGTCGGCGCCGCACCGCTCTGTACACGTTACCAGCGTGCCCTCGGCCTCTGCGGCTTCGCCCACGTCAGCCTGGCGCAAGAGGCCAGCGAACGCGGTCTCTGGCAGTTGGCCCTGGCCGCCGGGCTCATTCAACCAGCAATGGAGGCCTGACATGCTCAAGCAAGCACTCACGCAAAACGGTTTGATCGCGATCCTGCGCGGCGTGCGCCCGGACGAAGCCGAGGCGGTTGGCCAGGTGCTGTACCGCGCCGGTTTTCGCGTGATCGAAGTCCCGCTCAATTCGCCGGACCCTTACACCAGCATCCGCACCCTGCGTGACAGCCTGCCCGCCGATTGCCTGATCGGCGCCGGCACGGTGTTGACGCCGGCGCAGGTCGAGCAGGTCAAGGCCGCCGGTGGCCAGGTGATCGTGATGCCCCACAGCGACGCCAAGGTCTTGCGTGCCGCGAAAGCCGCCGGCCTGTACCTGTCGCCAGGTGTGGCCACCCCGACCGAGGCGTTCGCCGCGCTGGCCGAAGGCGCCGACGTATTGAAACTGTTCCCCGCCGAGCAAATGGGCCCGGCGGTGATCAAGGCGTGGCTGGCGGTGTTGCCGGCGGGCACGCTGTTGCTGCCGGTCGGCGGCGTGAGCCCGGCCAACATGCAGGTGTATTTCGACGCCGGCGCCAGGGGCTTCGGCCTGGGGTCCGGATTGTTCAAGCCGGGCATGTCCGTGGCCGAGGTGGCGAGCAGTGCCCAGGCGTATGTCGCGGCCTGGAACGCCTTGAACTGATCGCAAGCTTGGCGCCTTGGGCGCTGCATCGACAAGAGAGATAAGAAGATGAAAATCACCAAACTGACTACCTTCATCGTCCCACCGCGCTGGTGCTTCCTCAAAGTGGAGACCGACCAGGGCGTCACCGGCTGGGGCGAACCCGTGGTCGAAGGCCGCGCCCACACGGTGGCGGCTGCGGTCGAGGAACTGTCCGATTACCTGATCGGCAAAGACCCACGCAATATCGAAGACATCTGGACTGTGCTCTATCGCGGCGGTTTCTATCGCGGCGGCGCCGTGCACATGAGCGCGCTGGCCGGCATCGACCAGGCGCTGTGGGACATCAAGGGCAAGGCCCTGGGCGTGTCGGTCAGCGACCTGCTGGGCGGCCAGGTGCGTGACAAGATTCGCGTGTATTCGTGGATCGGCGGCGATCGCCCCGCCGACACCGCCCGCGCCGCCAAAGAGGCCGTGGCCCGTGGCTTCACTGCGGTGAAAATGAACGGCACGGAAGAATTGCAGTTCGTCGACAGCTTCGAAAAAGTCGACCTGGCGCTGGCCAACGTCGCCGCCGTGCGCGATGCCGTCGGCCCCAACGTGGGCATTGGCGTCGACTTCCATGGCCGCGTACACAAGCCCATGGCCAAGGTGCTGATGAAAGAGCTGGACCCGTACAAACTGATGTTCATCGAAGAGCCGGTACTCAGCGAAAACTACGAAGCGCTGAAAGAACTCGCACCGCTGACCAGCACCCCGATTGCCCTGGGCGAGCGCCTGTTCTCGCGCTGGGACTTCAAACGCGTGCTCAGCGAAGGCTACGTCGACATCATCCAGCCGGACGCTTCCCACGCTGGCGGTATCACCGAAACCCGCAAGATCGCCAACATGGCCGAAGCCTACGACGTGGCCCTGGCGCTGCACTGCCCGCTGGGTCCGATCGCGCTGGCCGCCTGCCTGCAGCTGGACGCGGTCTGCTACAACGCGTTTATCCAGGAGCAAAGCCTGGGCATTCACTACAACGAGAGCAACGACCTGCTCGACTACGTGCGCGACCCGGGCGTGTTCGACTATGACCAGGGCTTCGTGAAGATCCCCAACGGGCCGGGCCTGGGCATCGAGATCAACGAGGAATACGTGATCGAACGCGCGGCCATCGGCCATCGCTGGCGCAACCCGATCTGGCGCCATGCCGACGGCAGTTTTGCCGAGTGGTGATGTCTGCCTGAAAAAATGTGGCAAAAAATGTGGGAGGGGGCTTGCCCCCGATAGCTGAGTGTCAGTCGACATCTTCGGCGGCTGGTTCACCGCTATCGGGGGCAAGCCCCCTCCCACATTTGAGCTGGTTTGGTCAGTAAGTCCGTCCTCAATAAACATAAGAAGAGACAACCCCATGCACCCTGAATCCCTCACCGGGCAGGCTTCTTTAGTCACGCCTAGCAGAAAGCGCTACTTCATCATGGTGCTGCTGTTTATCACCGTGGTGATCAACTACCTCGACCGCAGCAACCTGTCGATCGCGGCCCCGGCCCTGACCAGCGACCTGGGCATCGATCCGGTGCATGTCGGGCTGATTTTCTCGGCGTTCGGCTGGACCTACGCCGCCATGCAAATCCCCGGCGGCTGGCTGGTCGACCGGGTGCCGCCGCGCATCCTCTACACCGTGGCCCTGCTGCTGTGGTCCATCGCCACTGTAATGCTCGGCTTTGCGGCCAGCTTCATCGCGCTGTTTGTCCTGCGCATGGCGGTGGGCGCCCTGGAAGCGCCGGCCTATCCGATCAACAGCCGCGTGGTCACCACGTGGTTCCCCGAGCGTGAGCGCGCCACGGCGATTGGCTTCTACACCTCCGGCCAGTTCGTCGGGCTGGCGTTTCTCACCCCGGTGCTGGCCTGGTTACAGCACCACTACGGCTGGCACATGGTGTTTGTCACCACCGGCGGCGTCGGCATCCTCTGGGCGCTGATCTGGTACGCGGTGTACCGCGAGCCGAAGGACTTCAAAGGCGCCAACGCCGCTGAAATCGAACTGATCCGTGCCGGCGGCGGGCTGGTGGACATGCAGGCGCAAACCGCCAAGGCACCGTTCAGTTGGGTCGACCTGGGCATCGTGCTGAGCAAGCGCAAACTCTGGGGCATCTACCTGGGGCAGTTCTGCCTGAATTCCACGCTGTGGTTCTTCCTGACGTGGTTCCCGACCTATCTGGTGAAATATCGCGGGATGGACTTCATCAAATCCGGCCTGCTCGCTTCCCTGCCCTTCCTCGCGGCGTTTGTCGGCGTGCTGTGCTCCGGGATTTTTTCCGACTGGTTGATTCGCCGCGGCGCATCAGTGGGCTTTGCGCGCAAGTTGCCGATCATCGGCGGGCTGTTGATTTCCACCGCGATCATTGGCGCCAACTACGTGGATTCGACGGCCTGGGTGATTGCGTTCCTGGCAGTGGCGTTCTTCGGCAATGGCCTGGCGTCGATCACCTGGTCGCTGGTGTCGACCTTGGCACCCGCTCGCTTGCTCGGCTTGACCGGTGGCGTGTTCAACTTCATCGGCAACCTGGCGGCGATTGCCACGCCGATCGTGATTGGCTTCCTGGCCAGCGGCGATTCGTTCGCACCGGCAATCACCTATATCGCAGTGCTGGCGTTGCTCGGGGCGCTTTCCTACATCTTGTTGGTGGGCAAGGTCGAACGGATCGAGTTGTAAAAAAACGGGCGACCTTGGGGTCGCCCGTTTTTATTTGCGGCTTACGGCACCGACATTTCGTTGTGGAATATATTCAGCGGGTCCCAGCGCTGCTTGGTACGCCGCAGCCGGCTTTCGATGATCAGGTCGGGGAAGAAAACCGTGTACCACTGGGGGTTCTTGGCGTTCGCCGGGTTGCCGCCGAGGTGCGTCATGTCGAGGTCGGGGTAATTGATGTAGCAGCCCTCGAACTCCGCGTTGAGCGGCACGCCTTGATCGTTGGCGAAGGCGTTGAAAAACAGCCCCTGAATCCAATCGGCATGTGCCTGGTCGGTGGCGGCACTGGCATCGCGCCAATAACACTGCGGTTGCCACTTGAGGAAAGAGCCGCGCTGGGCCGCAGACGATTCGCGCCGCACCGCCGGATCTGGCTGGTTGATGCGCCCGCCGAACGACTGGATCTGTATGAGACTTTGGGTCAACACGTTCGCCGGGTCGGGCCAGGTCAGCGTGGTCCAGATCGCGGATAACACCTGCGGCGTGAAAATGCCTTTCTGATAGGCCGACTTATAGCGCCCGCGCTGGTTGTCGCCGGAGCCGTTGAGGGTTTGCTGGCACGGCAGCCAGTCGAGACGGCGCACGACGGCCTGCGCCGTGCTCAAGGAGTTGATGACACGCCCGGTGGGGTTGCTTCGCGGCAGGTGGATCACGTGAAACGGTGTCACCGATTCGCTGGCGGCAATGCCGATGGCGTCCAGCATCGTCGTGACAAAATCGTTGAAGGGCGCCTGATCGTTCAACTCGCCGTCTTTGTCCACGTAGTGAATGCCCAGCGTGACGTTGCCGGTGTGCTGGTGGCGCATTTCCAGCTTGGTCGCCAGGCCCCAGGTGTCCGGGTCGGCCTGATGTCGGGCGAACCAGGCTTGATAGGCCACCAGCAATCGGTCGAGCGCCGGTTTGGTCAGCATCGCCCAGTCCCATTCCAGTACCAGCCAAAGCACCTCCTTGGGGGCGTCCGGCAGGTCCTTGAAGTAATAACTGGTGATGATCCCGAACTGCCCGCCGCCGGCACCGCAGCACGCGGCAAACAGGTCCAGTTCGTCCGGGTCGGTGCTCTCCCGGCAGACATGACGCGCTGTCAGGCCGTTGCCCTGGGCGTTGGGCACCAGAATATCGACACCGGACAGCCAGTCGCACACCAGGCCGTGTTTGCGCGAGAGCAAGCCGTAGCCGCCACCGCAGATGTGCCCGCCCAGGCCCACCGAATAACACGAACCCCCGGGCAGGGTCTTGTTGGCCAACGTGTACAGTGCGACGTAGGCGTCCCAGTTCTGCCCGCCGGCCTCCAGGCGAAAGCGGTAGCGATAGGGCAAGGTCGGCATCAACTGGGAGTGCAGTTGGCCGTCGGCGTCGTAGTCCAGTTGCTTCATTTGCCCGATATCCAGAATCGCCAATACCTCATTGGGGTTGTTGGGCATCTTGTTGGCGACGAAACCTTCGTAACAGTGGCCGCCGCTGCGCACGGTAATCCGGCCATTGGCAACGGCCAGGGCCTGCGCCGCGGCGTCGATGATGTCCTGGGGGCTGTAACAGAGGTAAATCAGGTTGGCGCCGTTGGGCGAGGATTGGCCCTGCACGTTGCCCAACGGCCAGCGCAGGTTGAAGCCTTTTTGCAAGGTGGCGTGACGGCGGTCCGATTCGGTGATGAGATCAAATGCCATGATGTACTCCATAGAGCCAAGAATGACTTCTGATGCGGCTAACTTAACGACCGGGAGCGCAAGAAATACCGGGGCTTGCTGAGGTGGTTAGACGGCAATAGGCATGAAGTGCGTTAAGGGGGAACGAACGGTTCGCCCCTTAAGCCTAGCGGAAGAAATCGCGGAACCGTGGCGTCAGTTCAACACGCCTTCCAGAATCTCATAGACGATGCCGGTGCCCACTGCGATCAGCACCACGTCCGGGCCCGAACGGCGCCATTCGTAACCCTCGTAGTACGGCAGGCGCGCCAGGGCGCGGTTGTCGAGGCGTTCGCCGTAGTAGCCGTGGGGCAGCGGCCGGCCACGGACCAGGCGCACATTCGGCGGCGGTGGCGCGCCACGGCCGAATTGGCCGTGGTTGTCGTGGATGATCTGGCGCACCGGGCCGAAGTCCTGGGGCGGGCCGCCGCGATGGTTGTCCTGCGGGCCGCGATGGTCGTCGCCACGTTGCTCGTGCTGGTCTTGTGGGCCGCCACGGTCGTCACCGCGCTGGTCAGGCGGCGCGGCTTGCACCAGGGCGCTGGCGGCAAGCACCAGGACGCCACAACCAGCAATCACGGATTTGCGCATTTTCATCGGGAATTCCTCGGGGCACACATACAAAAAAAGGGATTGCGAACACGGTTCGAAATCCCTTGGTCTTGTTGTTTAGGCCACGGTGTTGCCGGTTGATTCCTGTGTATCAGGAACTTTACCTACCGCATACGAGGCGCTTACTTACGTGCGTTACGGACACCTTCCGACAGCGCCGCGCACAGGCTCAGCACGCCGTCGATGGCTTGCTGGTCGTTGCTGGCGTTGGCGATGTGATCGATCAGCGCCGAACCCACCACCACACCATCGGCCAAGCGCGCGATGGCGGCCGCTTGTTCCGGCGTGCGGATACCGAAACCGATGCTGATCGGCAGGTCGGTATGGCGACGCAGGCGGGCCACGGCTTCTTCGACGTGTTCCAGGGTGGCGGCACCGGCACCAGTCACACCGGCTACCGACACGTAGTACACAAAGCCCGAGCTGCCGTTGAGCACGGTCGGCAGGCGCACGTCGTCGGTGGTCGGCGTGGTCAGGCGGATAAAGTCGATGCCTGCCGCCTGGGCCGGGTCGCACAGCTCGCCGTTATGTTCGGGCGGCAGGTCGACCACGATCAGGCCGTCGACCCCGGCTTGCTTGGCGTCGGCAATAAAGGCCGGCACGCCGTATTTGTGGATCGGGTTGAAGTAACCCATCAGCACCAGCGGGGTGTCGCTGTTGTCCTTGCGGAACTCGCGCACCATCTGCAGGGTTTTCGCCAGGTTTTGCTTGGCGCTCAGCGCGCGGATGTTGGCCAGTTGAATGGCCGGGCCGTCGGCCATCGGGTCGGTGAAGGGCATGCCCAGCTCGATCACGTCGGCACCGGCAGCGGGCAAGCCCTTGAGGATCGCCAGCGAGGTGTCGTAACCGGGGTCGCCGGCGGTGACGAAGGTCACCAGGGCGGCGCGGTTTTGTTGCTTGAGTTGCGCAAAGCGGGTTTGCAGGCGGCTCATTTAGTGTTTCTCCTGCTGGGACTGTTCCATGTGGTGCATCACGGTCTGCATGTCTTTGTCGCCACGGCCGGACAGGTTGACCACCATCAGGTGTTCCTTCGGCAGGGTCGGTGCGCGTTTGAACACTTCGGCCAGGGCGTGGGCGCTTTCCAGTGCAGGAATAATCCCTTCCAGGCGGCAGCATTTGTGAAAGGCGTCGAGCGCTTCGTGGTCGGTCACCGAGGTGTACTGGACACGGCCGATATCGTGCAACCAGGCGTGCTCAGGGCCGATGCCGGGGTAGTCGAGGCCGGCGGAAATCGAGTGGGCGTCGATGATCTGGCCATCGTCGTCCTGCAGCAGGAAGGTGCGGTTGCCGTGCAGTACGCCCGGTACGCCGCCGTTGAGGCTGGCGGCGTGCTTGCCGGTTTCGATGCCAAAGCCTGCGGCTTCGACGCCGATGATCTCGACGCTGCTGTCATCCAGGAACGGGTGGAACAGGCCCATGGCGTTGGACCCTCCGCCGATGCACGCCACCAGGCTGTCCGGCAGACGGCCTTCCTGGGCTTGCAGCTGGGTGCGGGTTTCCTTGCCGATCACGGACTGGAAGTCGCGCACCATCGCAGGATAAGGGTGCGGGCCGGCAACGGTGCCGATCAGGTAGAACGTGTCGTCGACGTTGGTCACCCAGTCGCGCAGGGCTTCGTTCATCGCGTCTTTCAGAGTGCCGGTGCCGGCGACCACCGGGATCACTTCAGCGCCCAGCAGCTTCATGCGAAATACGTTGGCCTGTTGGCGCTCGATGTCAGTGGTGCCCATGTAGATCACGCATTGCAGGCCGAAACGCGCGGCCACGGTGGCGGTGGCCACACCGTGCATGCCGGCGCCGGTCTCGGCGATGATGCGTTTCTTGCCCATGCGCCGCGCCAGCAGGATCTGGCCGATGCAGTTGTTGATCTTGTGCGCGCCGGTGTGGTTCAGCTCTTCGCGCTTGAGGTAAATCTTGGCGCCGCCGCAGAACTCCGTCAGGCGCTCAGCGAAATACAGCGGGCTTGGTCGACCGACGTAGTCGCGCTGGAAGTAGGCTAATTCCTCGTTGAACGCAGGATCAATCTTGGCCGCTTCGTACTCGCGGGCCAGGTCGAGGATCAACGGCATCAGGGTTTCGGCGACGTAGCGGCCGCCGAATGCGCCGAACAGGCCGTTGGCGTCAGGGCCGTTGCGTAGATCGGTCTGGGACTGAGTCATGGGACGCTCCAGGAAAAGAATTCGGGTGGGAAGCAATGACGCTCACTCTACCCCTGACGCTCAGGGCTGAAAACCGATAAGATCGCTACAACCTGTCAGGAAAACTCACAGATGAGCCGAGACCTCCCGCCCCTTAACGCCCTGCGCGCCTTCGAAGCCACGGCCCGCCTCAACAGCGTGAGCCAGGCGGCTGAGCAGTTGCACGTCACCCATGGCGCCGTGAGCCGCCAGCTTAAAGTGCTGGAAGAACATTTGGGGGTCAGCCTGTTCGTCAAGGAAGGGCGCGGCCTCAAACTCACAGATGCCGGCGTGCGTCTGCGCGATGCGAGTGCCGAGGCGTTCGAGCGGTTAAGGGAGGTGTGCGCGCAAATTACCCAAAGCAGCGCCGATGCACCGTTCGTCCTCGGCTGTTCGGGCAGTTTGCTGGCGCGCTGGTTCATTCCGCGCCTGGGCCGCTTGAATGCCGACCTGCCCGATCTGCGCTTGCACCTGTCGGCGGGTGAAGGTGATCTGGACCCGCGCCGTCCCGGCCTGGATGCCCTGCTGTTGTTCGCCGAACCGCCGTGGCCGGCGGATATGCAGGTGTACGAGCTGGCCAGCGAACGCATCGGCCCGGTCATGAGCCCGCGTTTCGCCGGTTACGAACGTCTGCGCGACGCCCCGGCCACGGCGCTGTGCGACGAAGCGCTGTTGCACACCACGTCTCGCCCGCAGGCCTGGCCCAGCTGGGCGCAGCAACACGGGATCGAACCCGGTGCGTTAAAACTCGGCCAGGGGTTTGAGCATTTGTATTACTTGCTGGAAGCGGCGGTTGCGGGGCTGGGTGTGGCGATCGCGCCGGAGACGCTGGTGGCGGAGGACGTGCGCGCCGGTCGCCTGGTGGCGCCGTGGGGTTTCACGCAAACCCCGGCGCACCTGGCGTTGTGGCTACCCAAGCGCGCCGCGGACGGGCGCGCTCGGCAATTGGCGCAATGGCTCAAGGCTGAGCTGTCGCGCCAGCCGGTATAGCCGGCAGATCAGTTACCGCGTTTGCACAAAAGGTAAGCCGCCAGCAGGCCCAGCGCGCCAACGGCAACGCCGGCGGTAGTCCATGGGTGTTCTTGTGCGTAGTCCCGGGTCGCCACGCCGGTTTCGCGGATTTTGACTTTGCTTTCTTCGTAGGCGTCGCTGATCAGGTGACGAGAATGCTTGAGCGCGTTCTCGGCATTGCTTTTCAGGGCCTTCAGAGTCTTGCGCGACTCATCGGATGCGTCGTCCTTGAGGCTCTCAAGAGACTTGAGCAGGCTCGAAATCTCGGCTTCCATGCTTTCCAGCGACGCTTTGCGTAAAGAGGTGTTGGCCATGTGGACTCTCCTGAAGTGATTAGGTGGCGTGTGTAGATACCGACTACGGCCATTTCAGAAAGTGCAGTAAATCTGAACTTTCGAGTAGGAACGGTCGCCAGAAGCAGTATGAGCTTTGACTGCTAGGCTTTATTGACGACCCTCAGGAGAAACGCCATGTCTGATCATCACACTTACAAGAAAGTCGAATTGGTGGGTTCGTCCACCACCAGCATCGAAGAGGCGATCAACAACGCCCTGGCTGAAGCCAGCAAGAGCATCAAGCATTTGGAGTGGTTCGAGGTGACCGAAACCCGTGGCCATATCAAGGACGGCAAGGCTGCGCACTTCCAGGTTACGTTGAAGGTGGGGTTCCGAATTGCCAGTAGTTGATCGAAACCGTTGAACTTGCCGGCTGGCCGATTGCCATAACCTGCGCTACAACCAATGGGGGCCGATGCGACCAGCGTCGGCACGCTCGTTTCGATCAGCGCAAGGGAAGTGACGGATGAAGAAGTTCTTGTTAGCAGTAGGTTTGTTGAGCATGGCGGGCACCGTGCTGGCGGCGGGCAAGCCGTGTGAAGAGCTGAAAAGCGAAATTGCCGCGAAAATCGACGCCAAGGGTGCTTCGGGTTATTCGCTGGAAGTGGTGGCTAAAGGCGCTGCGGCTGACGGCAAGGTGGTTGGCACCTGTGAAGGCGGCACCAAGGAAATCGTCTACAAGCGCGGTTAATCGCGCGTTGCAGACATAAAAAACCGACGCGCGCGCGTCGGTTTTTTTTCGCCTGCCAGATTTAGCCCTTCATCAACTGCGCGAGCAGTTCGTAGGAATGAATCCGGTCGGCGTGTTCGTACAGGTCGCAGGTAAAGATCAGCTCGTCGGCGCCGGTCTGTTCGACCAGTACTTCCAGTTTGGCGCGGATCTTCGCCGGGCTGCCGACCATCGCCAGGCCGAGGAAGCTGCCCACCGCGTCTTTTTCATGGGGCAGCCACAGGCCGTCCATGCTTTCCACCGGCGGACGCTGCACCAGGCTCTGCCCGCGCATCAGCGCCAGGATGCGTTGGTAGACGGAAGTGGCCAGGTAATCGGCCTGTTCGTCGGTATCCGCCGCGACCAACGGAAGGCCGAGCATTACGTAAGGCTTGTCCAGAACGGCCGAAGGCTTGAAGTGATTGCGGTACACGCGAATCGCCTCATGCATCAAGCGCGGTGCGAAATGCGAGGCAAAGGCGTAGGGCAAGCCGCGCTCCCCCGCCAACTGTGCGCTGAACAGGCTGGACCCGAGCAGCCACACCGGGACGTTGGTGCCGGTGCCGGGAACCGCGATCACCCGCTGGTCGGGCGTGCGCGGGCCGAGGTAGGCCATCAATTCGGCCACGTCTTCGGGGAAGTCGTCGGCGCTGCCGGAGCGCTCACGGCGCAGGGCGCGGGCGGTCATCTGGTCGGAACCGGGCGCACGGCCCAGGCCCAGGTCGATCCGGCCGGGGTACAGGCTTTCCAGGGTGCCGAATTGTTCGGCGATCACCAGCGGTGCATGGTTGGGCAGCATCACGCCGCCGGAGCCGACGCGGATGGTCGAAGTGCCGCCGGCCAGGTAACCGAGCAATACCGAGGTGGCCGAGCTGGCGATGCCGTCCATGTTGTGGTGTTCCGCCACCCAGAAGCGGTTGTAGCCAAACTTTTCCACATGCTGGGCCAGGTCCAGGGAATTGCGCAACGACTGCGCGGCGCTGCCGTTGGCCCGCACGGGCACCAGGTCGAGGGTCGAGAACTTCACGTCGGACAGCGATTTCATAAGCCTGCTTCTCCAATAAGGGCGCAGGTTTCTTAGACGAACCAAAACCTGCCGCTTCATGTGCATGTTCTATGCAATGAGGGCATATACCCGAGATTCAATAGGTCGTGCGAAATTTCCTACTTTGTTGCTAGGTTTCTCTTACAAGTGAACTTTGCCAAAGCATCTATCCTCAGAACCCTTACTGACGCAAAACCATCGTTTGAGGAGACTGCTATGAGTATCGTTAAAAAAGCATCCGCGCATTGGGAAGGTGATCTGAAGACAGGCCTGGGTTCCATCTCCACGGAAACCGGCGTGCTGCGCGAAGCGCCCTACGGCTTCAAGGCCCGTTTCGAGGGCGGCAAGGGCACCAACCCTGAAGAGTTGATCGGTGCGGCCCACGCTGGCTGTTTCTCCATGGCGTTTTCCATGATTCTCGGCGACGCCGGGCTCAAGGCTGACAGCATCGACACCCAGGCCGAAGTGACCCTGGACCAGGTCGACGGTGGTTTTGCGATCACCGCTGTACACCTGATCCTCAACGCCAAGATTCCCGGCGCGAGCCAGGCGCAGTTCGATGAGCTGAGCAAAAAGGCCAAGGAAGGGTGCCCGGTGTCCAAGGTGCTGAACGCGAAAATCAGCCTGGACGCCACCCTCGTCGACTGACACAGCCTTAGGTGAGAGGGGGCTTGCTCCCTCCCACATTCAGTTGTGCGTTAAATCAGAACTCGTGTTTCCCCGATGTGGTCCTATAGCCTATGCAGCCATAGGCGCACATTCGTGCGCGTGCATTCAGGGAGCTTCACACATGAAACGTTTTGTCTTGGCGATCATCTGCGGTGTATTGGCCACATCGGCTGTGGCCGCGCCCAAAGACTGCGAAGAACTCAGGAAAGAGATCGAAGTGAAGATCCAGGCCAAGGCGATTCCGTCCTACACCCTGGAAATCGTCAGCAAGGAAGAAGCCGACAAGCACGATGTCGCCATGGTCGTAGGCACGTGTGAGAACGGTACCAAGGCAATCATCTACCAGAAGAACAATGACTGATCAGATGCAGTTCACGCTGCGCTCCTGCGCCAATAACTGACGCGCGGCGTTGTACAGCCGGATATTCGGTGTGTAGGACAACGAGCGCCCCTCCAGGCGATAACGCTGGCCTGCCTCGAAGTGGTCGTACTGCAAGGTCATGAAACAGGTCCGGTCCTGGGTCTGCGACAACCCGCCAAAGCTGCCGCCGGTCGGCACTTCGAAATCAAACCGCACCATCAACTCGTGACTGCCCGGCGGGACCTGGAAGAAGCGCCCGTCGTTGAGGTTTTTCCCATCCAGACGTTGGGCCATCACCAGCTTGGCCCCGGGTGTCGGGGTGGCGAAATCGACCCAGGCCTGTTGCGCGTCCATCGGCGGGATGGGTGGTAAAGCACAGGCGCTGAGCAACAGGGCGGCGATGGAAAGCACTAGCTGGCGCATGGCGGGCACTCAACACAAGGAGAGCCTTGAGTATAAACGCGCTACGCCATGGAAAAACGCCGGGCAGTCACGATAGGCTGGCGAGCCAATTACCCAGGAGCAGTCGCGGCATGATCAGGCGTTTTCTTCCAGGGTTGTGGTGGGTGCTGCTCAGCGGTTGTTCCAGCGTCGATTACTACGGCCAATTGGCCAGCGGCCAGTGGCAGTTGCTGCAGGCTCGGGAGCCGGTGGCCAAGGTGATTGCCGACCCGGCGCGGCCGCAACAGTTACGTGAGCACTTGGTGCAATCGCAAAAGGCGCGCACGTTCGCCAGCGAGCAGTTGCACCTGCCTGACAATCAGAGTTACCGGCTGTACGCCGATATTGGCCGGCCTTATGTGGTCTGGAATGTTTTTGCCACGCAGGAATTTTCCTTGTCGGCGCAAAATCACTGCTTTCCCATCGCTGGCTGTGTCGCCTATCGCGGTTATTACAGCCAGGGCGCGGCGCGGGGTGAGGCGGCGTTGCTCAAGCAACAAGGCATGGACGTGTCGATTGGCGGCGTCGAGGCCTATTCCACCTTGGGTTGGTTCAATGACCCGATCATGAGTTCGATGCTGGGCTGGGGCGACGAGCGGCTGGCCACGTTGATTTTTCACGAGCTGGCGCACCAACGCTTTTACGTGAAGGACGACACCGAGTTCAACGAGTCCTTTGCCACCTTCGTCGAGCAGGAAGGCACGCGCCAATGGCGCGCCGCCCGTGGCCTGGCGCCGATCGGCAGCGCGGCGCTGCAGCAGCGTGACCAATTTACCCAGTTGCTCCTCGATACTCGCAAACGTCTGGAAACACTCTACGCCCAGCCCTTGGCGGCCGATGCGATGCGGCGGGCCAAGGCGGCTGAATTCGAGCGTTTGCGCAGCGACTACCGGCGGGTGCGGGACAGTCAGTGGGGCGGCGACAAGCGTTATGACGCCTGGATGAACCTGCCGATGAACAATGCGCGGCTTTTACCGTTTGGGCTGTATGACCAGTGGGTGCCGGCGTTTGCGGCGTTGTTCCGGCAGGAAGGCGGGGATTGGCTGAAGTTCTATGCGGCAGTGGAGCGGATGGGCCAACTGCCGGTGGCACAGCGTAAGGCGGCGTTGAGGCAGTTGGAAGGTGTTGGCCGGTAGGGCCTCATCGGGAGCAGGCCCCCTCCCACATTTGGCCTGCGTACACGGATCAAAATGTGGGAGGGAGCTTGCTCCCGATAGCGCCCTCAAGGCCGCTGCAAAAACGCCTGATGCATCTGCGCCAACGTCTCGAAATGCCAGGTCGGCGCTTCGGCACTCAGCTCTTCGAAACTGCCGAACCCATACCCGACCGCCGCCGAATCCAGCCCATTGCTGCGCGCCCCGATCAAGTCATGCTTGCGGTCGCCGATCATCAAGGTGGTGGCCGGGTCCAGGCGTTCTTCGCGCATCAAGTGGGCGATCAGCTCGACCTTGTTGGTGCGCGTGCCGTCCAGTTCGCTGCCGTAGATCACCTTGAAGTGCTTGGCAAAATCGAAATGACGGGCGATCTCGCGGGCAAATTCCCACGGCTTGGAGGTGGCCACGTACAGCTGGCGCCCCTGGCTGTTGAGGGCTTCGAGCAGCGGCATCACCCCGTCGAACACGCGGTTTTCATACAAACCGGTGACTTTGAAGCGTTCACGGTAGAAATTCACCGCTTCCCAGGCCTTGGCTTCGTCGAAATCGTAGAACTGCATGAAGGCTTGCAGCAACGGGGGGCCGATGAAATGTTCCAGTTGGGTGATGTCCGGCTCATCGATACCGAGTTTGCCCAGCGCGTACTGGATCGAACGGGTAATGCCCTCGCGCGGGTCGGTCAGGGTGCCGTCCAGATCGAACAGTACGGTTTGATGGTGCAGAGTCATTGATCGAATCCCTCGGCCAGGTGCAGGTCTTTGAGCTTCACGTAGTTCGCTGCGCTGTAGGTGAAAAACGCACGTTCCTTGTCAGTCAGTTCGCGGATCTGTTTAACCGGGCTGCCGACGTACAAGAAGCCGCTTTCAAGTCTCTTGCCCGGCGGCACCAGGCTGCCGGCGCCGATGATCACGTCGTCTTCGACCACGGCGCCGTCCATCACGATGCTGCCCATGCCGATCAGGATGCGATTGCCGACGGTGCAGCCGTGCAGCATGACTTTGTGGGCGATGGTCACGTCGTCGCCGATCAGCAGCGCAAAACCATCGGGATTGAACGGCCCGGCGTGGGTAATGTGCAGCACGCAACCGTCCTGCACGCTGGTGCGCGCGCCGATGCGGATGCGGTGCATGTCGCCGCGGATCACCGTCAGCGGCCAAACCGAGCTGTCGTCGCCGATTTCGACATCGCCGATCACCACCGCCGAAATATCGACAAAAGCCCCGGCGCCCAGGGTTGGCGTGTGGTTCTGATAGGTGCGAAGGGTCACGATAGCCTCTCTCTCTTCTGCTGATAGCTGCGGTGGACGTTGATTGTAATTAAGATGGCCCCATCTTTGTTCTTACATGTTTCTTCAGCCAAGGTGCCAACCGTGAGCGCGAACAACCCTCTTCTGCAGCCCTACGACCTGCCGCCGTTCTCGGCGATCCGTGCCGAGCACGTTCAGCCGGCCATCGAACAGATCCTCGCCGACAACCGGCTTGCCATCGAAGGCATCCTGCAAAGCCAGGGGAAAAATCCGACGTGGGCCGGCCTGGTCCTCGCCATGGATGAGCTGAATGATCGCCTGGGTGCCGCCTGGAGCCCGGTCAGCCACCTCAATGCCGTGTGCAACAGTGCCGAACTGCGCGAAGCCTACGAGGCATGTCTGCCGGCGTTGAGCGCCTATTCCACCGAGATGGGCCAGAACCGCGAACTGTTCCAGGCCTTCGAAGCCCTGGCCAGCAGCCCGGAAGCCGGCGGTTTCGACGTGGCGCAAAAAACCATCCTGGAACACTCGCTGCGCGATTTCCGCCTGTCGGGTATCGACCTGCCGCCCGAACAGCAAAAACGCTACGCCGAAGTGCAAAGCAAGTTTTCCGAACTGGGCAGCAAGTTCTCCAACCAGTTGCTGGACGCGACCCAGGCCTGGACCAAACACGTCACCGATGAAGCCACCCTCGCCGGCCTGACCGACTCGGCCAAGGCGCAAATGGCCGCCGCGGCCCAGGCCAAAGGCCTCGACGGTTGGCTGATCACCCTGGAATTCCCCAGCTACTACGCGGTGATGACCTACGCCCAGGACCGCGCCCTGCGCGAAGAAATCTACGCAGCCTATTGCACCCGAGCGTCGGACCAAGGCCCGAATGCCGGTCAGAACGATAACGGCCCGGTCATGGAACAGATCCTCGACCTGCGTCAGGAACTCGCCCAACTGCTGGGCTATGCGTCCTTCTCGGAATTGAGCCTGGCCACGAAAATGGCCGACTCCAGCGACCAGGTGTTGAGCTTCCTGCGCGACCTGGCCAAGCGCAGCAAGCCGTTTGCCGCCCAGGACCTGCAGCAGCTCAAAGCCTACGCCGCCGAACAAGGCTGCGCCGACCTGCAAAGCTGGGACAGCGGTTTCTACGGTGAAAAACTGCGTGAGCAGCGCTACAGCGTGTCCCAGGAAGCCTTGCGCGCCTACTTCCCGATCGACAAGGTGCTTGGTGGCCTGTTCGCCATCGTGCAGCGTCTGTATGGCATCGAGATCGCCGAGCAGAAGGGCTTCGACACCTGGCACCCAGACGTGCGCCTGTTCGAAATCAAGGAAAACGGCCAGCACGTCGGCCGCTTCTTCTTCGACCTGTACGCCCGCGCCAACAAGCGTGGCGGCGCCTGGATGGACGGCGCCCGCGACCGTCGCCGCACCATCGACGGCGTGCTGCAAAGCCCGGTGGCCAACCTGGTGTGCAACTTCACCCCGGCCGACAGCGGCAAGCCTGCCCTGCTGACCCACGACGAAGTGACGACGCTGTTCCACGAATTCGGCCACGGCCTGCATCACCTGCTGACCCGTGTCGAGCATGCCGGCGTGTCCGGCATCAACGGCGTGGCCTGGGATGCGGTGGAATTGCCGAGCCAGTTCATGGAGAACTGGTGCTGGGAGCCGGAAGGCCTGGCGCTGATCTCCGGCCATTATGAAACCGGCGAGCCGCTGCCCCAGGACCTGCTGGAAAAAATGCTCGCGGCGAAGAACTTCCAGTCCGGCCTGATGATGGTGCGCCAGTTGGAGTTCTCGCTGTTCGACTTTGAATTGCATGCCACCCATGGCGATGGCCGCAGTGTGGCGCAGGTACTCGAAAGCGTGCGCGACGAGGTGTCGGTGATGCGTCCGCCGGCCTATAACCGCTTCCCCAACAGCTTCGCGCATATCTTCGCCGGTGGTTACGCCGCGGGTTACTACAGCTACAAGTGGGCTGAAGTGCTGTCGGCCGATGCGTTCTCCAAGTTCGAAGAAGACGGCGTGCTCAATGCCGAAACCGGACGTGCTTTCCGCGAGGCGATCCTGGCCCGTGGCGGTTCCCAGGCGCCGATGGTGTTGTTTGTCGATTTCCGCGGGCGTGCGCCGTCGATTGACGCACTCTTGCGCCACAGCGGCCTGAGTGAGGACGCAGCAGCATGAGTGACGTACCAGTGATTACCAAAAAGCAATTCATCGCCGGGGCTGTCTGCCCGGCGTGCAGCGAGCCGGACAAGTTGAAGATGTGGACCGAGGACAGCGTGCCGCATCGCGAATGCGTGGCCTGCGGCTATACCGACACCTTGAATGATCAAGGTTTGTCAGTGCCCAAGGAATTGGGCACGCGGGTCAACACCTCGGCGCTCAAAGCGCCGGACCCGACGGTGCAGTCGGTGCAGTTTTTTCCTAATCCCAAGCTGAAGAAAGACTGAGACCCTGTCAGGGGGTTGTCAGCGTCAGCGTGCTTTTCTGAGGTTCGACATGGCTGTTGCCGGCTGTGTTGAACCAGCTTTTCACCGAGCACAGGGCAAACGCGCTGGTGCTGCAATCGCCATTGGCCAAGGCTGTGCGCAACTTGTCGATATCGGCCTTCATCATGTAGCGAACGCCGTCCTTGAAGCCCTTGCTGCTGCCGAAGCCGCCCAAGGTCATTTCGTTCAACGCCTCTTCCTTGCTCCACCCCTGAACCACCACGCGATACATCGCCGCCATCAGGCCGGTGCGGTCTGAGCCATGCTTGCAGTGCATCAATACTGCACCGTTGGCTTCGGAGTCGCGGATCGCCCTCAGTGCGGCCAGCACGTCAGCGTCATCGACATGATTTGTGCGATAAATCAGCTGGATCTGTCGGATATCAGAATTTTTTAGCCAGCTGTCGTCGGACTCCGGCAGAAAGTTGATCACCGTGCCGACCTTGAGCTTTTCCAGCAGGGGCACGGCATTGCTGTCCGGCAGCGCGCTGCGGTAGAGGGTGGGCGTCATCTGGTGCAGGTTGTATTGATTGCCGACCGGCTGCGCCCATTCGGGGGAACGCAGGGATGTGCTGTCGTCCGCCCAGGTGTGAGCGCTGGTGAACAGTGCCAGGAACGCAAGGCCGAGGGCCGGTAGCCATTGATGATTGAACATGGGCGACGTAACCGATAGGGGGTTGGCGGGTGATGCCAAGAGTCGGCCAGGCGCGGTCAATGGGGTGTGAGGGGCGCGTCAAAGAAATGTGAATCACCGTCGATGGTGCAGTTTTGACGCTGAATCGATTCTCTTTATACTTAGCCTGCTATCATTTGTAACTATTGATTGCCGCTACGTTCTATCTGCTTGGATCGGTGGGGTCCACCTTGCTGCTGCCAAACCACAAGCTGCTCCTAGAAGCGGCTGATAAACCCGTGACCACATGATGAGGTACACCCATGTCTGATCAAGATCAAGACAACCCCCGGCGTGACTTTTTGCGCAAATCCTTGACCTTGATCCCGGTGGTCACGGTTGCCAGCACCGGCCTTGGCGGTTCGATGCTGATGGCCGCGCCCGCACCGGCCCAAGCCAGCCCCGCTCCGCCGCCGGTCAGCGACAAGGCGTATGAGCCGAGCTATTTCAGCGCCGAAGAATGGGCATTCATCAACGCCGCCGTGGCGCGCCTGATCCCCGCCGATGCCCAAGGCCCTGGCGCCCTGGAAGCCGGTGCGGCGGAATACATCGACCGCCAGATGAACACGCCCTACGCCAGTGGCGCGCTGTGGTTCATGCAAGGTCCGTTCAACGCCGACGCCGCGCCGGAAATGGGCTGGCAGAGCAAGTTGGTACCCAAGGTCATCTATCGCCTGGGCATTGCCGCGACGGATGCCTGGTCGAAAGCGTTCAACGGCAAGGCTTTTGCTGCGCAAGACAGCGCTACCCAGGATGACATGCTGCGCCGCCTGGAGGCTGGCGGTAGTGAGGTGAGTGCCCATTTCGACGCGGTGCCGCCGAAGATGTTCTTCAATTTGCTGCTGCAAAACACCAAGGAAGGCTTCTTCTGCGATCCGATCCACGGCGGCAATAAAGGCCTGGTCGGCTGGACCATGATCGGCTTCCCCGGCGCCCGCGCCGACTTCATGGATTGGGTGGAGCGCAACGAGCAATACCCCTTCCCGGCGGTTTCCATTCGCGGCGAGAGGGCATAAACGTGGCGACCATCATGAAAAAAGTGGATGCGGTGATCGTCGGCTTCGGCTGGACTGGCGCGATCATGGCCAAGGAACTGACGGAAGCGGGCCTCAACGTGGTAGCGCTAGAGCGCGGCCCGATGCAGGACACTTACCCGGACGGCAACTATCCCCAGGTCATCGACGAATTGACCTACAGCGTGCGTAAAAAACTCTTCCAGGACATCTCCAAGGAGACGGTGACAATTCGCCATAGCGTGAATGACGTCGCCCTGCCCAACCGTCAGCTCGGCGCCTTTTTGCCGGGCAACGGCGTCGGCGGTGCGGGGCTGCACTGGTCGGGTGTGCATTTTCGCGTCGACCCTATCGAGTTGCGCATGCGCAGCCACTACGAAGAGCGCTACGGCAAACATTTCATTCCCAAGGACATGACTATCCAGGACTTCGGCGTCAGCTATGAAGAGCTGGAGCCGTTTTTCGACTACGCCGAAAAAGTCTTCGGCACCTCCGGCCAGGCCTGGACCGTCAACGGTCAGTTGGTCGGCGAAGGCCGTGGCGGCAACCCGTATGCGCCGGATCGTTCCAACCCGTTCCCGTTGGAGGCGCAGAAGAACACGGTGTCGGCGCAGCTGTTTCAGAAAGCAGCCACGGCAGTCGGTTACAAACCCTACAACCTGCCATCAGCCAATACCTCGGGGCCATACACCAACCCCTACGGCGCGCAGATGGGCCCGTGCAACTTCTGCGGTTTTTGCAGTGGCTACGTGTGCTACATGTACTCCAAGGCGTCGCCGAACGTGAACATCCTGCCAGCGTTGCGCCAGGTGCCGAACTTCGAGCTGCGGCCGAATTCCCACGTACTCAAGGTCAACCTCGACAGCACCAAGAGCAAGGCGACCGGCGTGACCTATATCGACGCCCAGGGGCGGGAATGCGAGCAGCCGGCCGATTTGGTGATTCTCGGCGCGTTCCAGTTCCATAACGTGCGCTTGATGCTGCTGTCGGGGATCGGCAAGCCCTACGACCCGATCAGCGGCGAAGGCGTGGTAGGCAAGAACTTCGCCTACCAGAACATGGCGACCATCAAGGCCTTCTTCGACAAGGACACCCACACCAACAACTTTATCGGTGCTGGCGGCAATGGTGTGGCCATCGATGACTTCAACGCCGACAACTTCGACCACGGGCCCCATGGCTTCGTCGGGGGCTCGCCGATGTGGGTCAACCAGGCCGGCAGTCGGCCGATCGCCGGCACCTCCAACCCACCCGGTACTCCGGCGTGGGGCAGCGCCTGGAAGCGTGCCACCGCTGATTACTACACCCATCAGGTGTCGATGGATGCCCACGGCGCGCATCAATCCTACCGCGGTAACTACCTCGATCTGGACCCGGTGTACCACGATGCCTACGGCCTGCCGCTGCTGCGCATGACCTTCGACTGGCAGGAAAACGACATCAAGATGAACCGCTTCATGGTCGAGAAAATGGGCAAGATCGCCGAAGCGATGAACCCCAAGGCCATTGCCGTGCTGGGCAAGAAGGTCGGTGAGCATTTCAATACCGCGTCCTATCAGACCACCCACCTCAACGGCGGCGCGATCATGGGCACCGACCCGAAAACCAGTGCGTTGAACCGCTACCTGCAGTGCTGGGATGTACACAACGTGTTTGTCCCCGGCGCGTCCGCTTTCCCACAAGGTCTAGGTTACAACCCTACCGGCCTGGTGGCGGCGTTGACCTACTGGTCGGCGCGAGCGATTCGCGAGCAGTACCTGAAAAATCCCGGCCCACTGGTTCAGGCATAAGGAACGATGACCATGAAAGCACGTGTTATCGCCTCCTTCGCGGCGTCCCTGGCGTTGCTCGGCAACTGCTCGGTGAGCGCCGCCGACGCCGACCTGATCAAGCAAGGCGAATACCTGGCCCGCGCCGGCGACTGCGTCGCCTGCCACACTGCCAAGGGCGGCAAGCCGTTCGCCGGCGGCCTGCCGATGGAGACCCCCATCGGCGTGATCTATTCCACCAACATCACCCCGGACAAGACCGGCCTGGGCGCCTACAGCTTCGCGGACTTCGACAAGGCCGTGCGCCATGGCGTCGCCAAGAGTGGCAGTACGCTTTACCCAGCGATGCCCTATCCGTCTTACGCCCGCGTCAGTGAAAGCGACATGCAGGCGCTGTATGCGTACTTCATGAAGGGCGTGGAACCGGTCGCCCAGGAAAACCGGGCCAGTGACATTCCCTGGCCTTTGAGCATGCGTTGGCCGTTGGCGGCGTGGCGCTGGATGTTTGCCCCGCCCGTGGCGGATACCCCGGAAGTGGCGGGCGCCGATCCGGTGATCAGCCGTGGCGCTTACTTGGTCGAGGGCCTCGGCCACTGTGGCGCGTGCCATACGCCGCGGGCGCTGACCATGCAGGAAAAAGCCTTGAGTGCGGCCGACGGCAGCGCTTTTTTGTCCGGCAGTGCGCCGCTGGAAGGTTGGATCGCGAAAAGCCTGCGTGGCGACCACAAAGACGGCCTCGGCAGTTGGAGCGAAGAGCAACTGGTGCAATTCCTCAAGACCGGCCGCAGTGATCGCAGCGCGGTGTTCGGCGGCATGAGCGATGTGGTCGTCCACAGCATGCAGTACATGTCCCAGGACGACCTGACCGCGATCGCCCGCTACCTCAAGAGCCTGCCGGCGATGGACCCTCAAAACCCGCCGCACCAGTACGATAAGCAGGTGGCCGAAGCGCTGTGGAAAGGCGATGACAGCCGGCCGGGCGCGTCGGTGTATATCGACAACTGCGCCGCCTGCCATCGCACCGACGGTCATGGCTACACGCGGGTGTTCCCGGCGCTGGCGGGCAACCCGGTGGTGCAGACGGCGGATGCCACGTCGCTGATCAACATCGTGTTGAACGGCGGCACTTTGCCGGCCACCCACACTGCGCCGTCCACCTTCACCATGCCGGCGTTTGCCTGGCGCCTGTCGGACCAGGAAGTGGCGGATGTCGTCAGCTTTGTGCGCGGTAGCTGGGGTAATAAAGGTGCTGCGGTGAAGGCCAGTGACGTGGCCGACCTGCGCAAGAACGACATGCACACGACGTCAGGCGACGACCTGGGGCAAGTCACGCAACCGCACTGACCGCCAAACGGCACTGGTCATCCAGCTTGCGCCCCTATACTGTATATAAAAACAGTATAGGGGCGTTTTCATGTCTGCACCTCTGCCGCCCCGTGGCCGGGGCACGGCGACCAACCTGCACAATCGTTTCGCGCCCACCGTCAGCGTGGTCGAGGACGACGGCTGGTACCAGGAGGTGCCGCCGACCCAGGGCACCGAAGTGCGTATCGAAACGGCCAAGACCATCATTACGCGCAACAACTCGCCGGACTTGCCGTTCGATCGCTCGATCAATCCTTATCGCGGGTGTGAGCATGGCTGCATCTACTGCTATGCGCGGCCCAGCCATGCCTATTGGGACCTGTCGCCGGGGCTGGATTTCGAAACCAAGCTGATCGCCAAGACCAACGCCGCCGACGTGCTCGAACAGCAGCTGTCCAAGCCCGGCTACGTGTGTGCGCCGATCAACCTGGGTTCCAACACCGATCCGTACCAGCCGATCGAGCGCGAGTACAAGATCACCCGGCAAACCCTCGAAGTGCTGCTGCGCTATCGGCACCCGGTGACCATCATCACCAAGGGCTCGCTGATCCTGCGCGATCTCGACCTGCTCACCGAACTGGCGCGCCAGCGGCTGGTGGCGGTGATGATCAGCCTCACCAGCCTCGACGACGAACTCAAGCGCATCCTGGAGCCGCGCACGGCGGCGCCCAAGGCGCGGTTGCGGGCGATCCGGGTGATGCGCGAGGCCGGTATCCCGGTGGGGGTGCTGTGTTCGCCGATGATCCCGATGATCAACGACAGCGAGCTGGAGAGCCTGCTCACCGAAGCCCATGCAGCCGGTGCACAAAGTGCCGCGTATATGATGCTGCGCCTGCCGCTGGAGGTGGCGCCGCTGTTCGAGGAGTGGCTGGCGGCGCATTACCCGCAGCGCGCGGCCCATGTGATGAGCCTGGTACGCCAGGTGCGGGGTGGGGGCGTGTATGACAGTCGCTTCGGCGTGCGTATGCGCGGAGAGGGGCCGTTTGCCGACCTGCTGGCGCAGCGCTTCAGCAAGGCAATCAAGCGCCTTGGGCTCGACCGTCGGGAAGGCTTCAATCTGGATTGCACGGCGTTCTGCCCACCGGGCAGGCAGATGGCGTTGTTGTAGACTATTGGGCAAATACGCACTGTGATCGTAGAGGTGGTCGCGTTTTGACATCACTGAAACCCGCGATCTAGAGCGGTTGATTCAGTTTGAGTTAAGTTTCGACGGCTACTTTGTTCAGCGAGTGACTGACGAGTTGGCACCCGGCTTTGCGGCGTTCTAAAACTATTCCATCGGCCCGGCGTCGAATTGACCTGAACCCTCCCCTGCATTAATCAAGAGGATGAATCATGAGTGACAAGGATAAACAGCCGTTGGCTGCGTCGGCTTCAGCCGCTCAAGTGGCGGAGTCCGCCGATGCAGCGCTAAAGCACATCGTTGACGGCTTTTTGCATTTCCATCACGACGTCTTCCCTCAGCAAGAAGAACTCTTCAAGAAACTCGCCACGGCCCAGAACCCTCGGGCGATGTTCATCACCTGCGCCGACTCGCGCATCGTGCCCGAGCTGATTACCCAGAGCTCGCCCGGCGACCTGTTCGTGACCCGTAACGTCGGTAACGTGGTGCCACCCTACGGGCAGATGAACGGCGGCGTTTCCACGGCCATCGAATACGCGGTCCTTGCCCTGGGCGTGCAGCACATCATCGTGTGCGGGCACTCCGACTGCGGCGCGATGCGCGCGGTGCTCAACCCCGCGAGCCTGGAGAAGATGCCGACGGTCAAGGCCTGGCTGCGGCACGCCGAAGTCGCCAAGACCATGGTTCACGACAACTGCGACTGCGCCAATGAAGGCGAGAGCATGAAGATGCTGACCGAAGAAAACGTCATCGCCCAGTTGCAGCATTTGCGCACCCACCCGTCCGTGGCCTCGCGCATGGCCAATGGTCATTTGTTTATCCATGGCTGGATCTACAACATCGAGACCAGTGAAATCCGCGCCTACGATGCGGAAAAGGCGGCGTTTCGACCGCTGAACGGCACCGAGCCAATCCCCTCCGCGACGCCTAAAGCGCGCTTCTAACACACTTCCCTGCCGGGTAGAGCGGTGGCTGCCATGGATGCAGCCAGGCTTTGCCGCGCCCGGCGAATGCCTCGGGAGAGTCATCATGCGTGCTGCTCAATTAAAAGCTGTGTTGCCTCGGGAGCTGCTGGCCTCCGTGGTAGTGTTTCTGGTCGCCCTGCCCTTGTGCATGGGGATCGCGATCGCTTCCGGCATGCCGCCGGCCAAGGGCCTGATCACCGGGATCATCGGGGGCCTGGTGGTGGGCTGGATGGCGGGGTCGCCGTTGCAAGTCAGCGGGCCGGCGGCGGGGTTGGCGGTGTTGGTGTTCGAACTGGTGCGCCAGCACGGCATGCCGATGCTCGGGCCGATCCTGCTGCTGGCCGGCTTGCTGCAGCTGTTGGCCGGGCGTTTGCGCCTGGGCTGCTGGTTCCGTGTCACGGCGCCGGCGGTGGTCTACGGCATGCTGGCGGGGATCGGCGTGCTGATTGTGCTGTCGCAGGTCCATGTGATGCTCGACGGTGCGCCCCAGCCATCAGGGCTGGACAACCTGGCGGGCTTCCCGGCCGCGTTGGCAGCGGCGGTGCCTACCCTGGGCGGCGGCCTTGGCTGGCAGGCCGGTTTGCTGGGGCTGTCGACCATGTTGGTGATGTACCTGTGGGATAAGTTCCGCCCGCAACCGCTGCGGTTTGTGCCGGGCGCCTTGTTGGGTGTGGGCCTGGCAACGCTGGCCAGCCTGGTACTGGCGTTGCAGGTCAAGCGCGTGGAGGTGCCGGAAAACCTCGCCGACGCCATCGATTGGCTGCGTCCCAGCGACTTGCTGAACCTGGCCGATCCCCAATTGTTGATCGCCGCGTTCGCCGTGGCGTTTATCGCCAGTGCCGAAACCCTGCTTTCGGCCGCCGCAGTCGACCGCATGCACAGTGGTCAGCGTTCTGACTTCGATAAGGAATTGTCCGCGCAAGGCGTAGGCAACATGCTCTGCGGCCTGGTCGGCGCCTTGCCGATGACGGGTGTGATCGTGCGCAGCTCGGCCAACGTGCAGGCCGGCGCCACCACGCGCTTGTCGGCGATGTTCCATGGCGTGTGGCTGCTGGGGTTCGTGCTGTTGCTGTCGAGCGTGCTGCAAAGCATTCCGGTGGCGAGCCTGGCGGGCGTGCTGGTGTACACCGGGATCAAGTTGGTGGACGTCAAGGCGTTCCGCGCGTTGGGCCGCTACGGGCGGATGCCGATGTTTACCTACGCGGCCACGGCGCTGGCGATCGTCTTTACCGACCTGCTGACCGGCGTGCTGGTGGGTTTCGGGCTGACGTTGCTGAAACTGGCGTTCAAGGCTTCGCGCCTGAAAATCAGCCTGATCGATTTGCCCGGCCACGGTGAAATGGAATTGCGTTTGAGCGGCGCGGCGACTTTTCTGAAAGTGCCGGCATTAACCCGCGTGCTGTCGACGGTGCCGGCGGGAACCACCCTGCATGTACCGCTGAACAACCTCAGTTACATCGACCATTCTTGCCTGGAGTTGCTGGAGGAGTGGGGCCGGGCCAATGCGGCTAAGGGCGCGAAGCTGGTGATCGAGGCGCGGGGGTTGAAGCGTCGCTTGGAAGGTCGGGTGCGGACCACGACGGGGATCGGTTCGGCACCGTTTACCAACTGACGGAACCGGATCAAAAATGCGGGAGGGGGCTTGCCCTCTCCCGCATGTGTTTAGCGTCAGGTCGAAGATTCAGGCCTGCTGATCCAGTTCCAACTCAATGCCCAACTTGCGCGACAGGCACGGCCAGCGCTTCCACGCTGCTTCCGTTGCCAGGCTTTTGAGCTGCTCGCGGTAGGCCTCGACCGATTCCAGCGCAAAGCTGTCTTCGCTGAGCATTTCATCTACCGCATGGTGTACGGCTTCGTCCAACTGGTTGGCAAAGGTTTCACCGATCAGTTGATGGGCAATCAGATTGGCCACGGTGGTGTCCGCTGGAATCAACGGTTGGCCGAAATGCTTGATATACAGGTCATTGACCTCTTCGACCAGGCGATGGGCCAGGTAGGCCTCGTCCAGCAGGCCGTCGAGACCGATATGGCCCGCCAGAATCGCTGGCGGTTGCAGGAAAAACTGCTCGGCAATCTTCAGTACCGGCTTGACCTGGCTTTCGATACCGGCCTCGCGGGCTACGTCGTTGGCGGCGTCCAGCAGGTCTGGGACGAGGTCGACGTAGGCAGTGACAAAGCGTGTCATGACGAGGTTACGATCACCCTCCGCCAGGGTAATGGCCGAATGCAGGTGCGGTAATTGTTTCTCGAGTTGCTGGGCCAGTTGGCCGGTGCTGGCTTCGTGTTGATGGGCAAGGGAAATCTGCTCGCGCAATGCGGCGGTGTTCATGAAAGCTCCAGTGAAGCAGGCGTAGGAAAAGGGAAAGGACAAGGTAGTTCGTTTATACAAGCGTCTAAGACGCATTTGTCATAATTATTTCATGGTTATGCGCCGCTGTTATATCGAATTGCCATCGTTCGTCGGATAAACGATTCCGCCCCCCGGTCTTATGGGCCCCGTCCGTCTGTTTCAGCTCATTTGCCCCTGCACATTGCGGGGTGGCAGGTGCTGTCTATACTCGGTTTTGTACGCGATTAGCTGATGACGCCAGACTGCATAAGCAGGTGAGGCTAAGCGGTTGTAAGCAGTATGGAAGCCGCTCCCTTCGACGCAGGTGCACACCGGCGGGATAACAAGAACGATAAGGGGAACCCGCAATGACGCGACATCCACATGTTTGGATGGGCCTCCTGTTGTGGTCAGTATTCGGTCAGGCGCATGCCGCCTGGACAACGAATATGGCGCCAGGGGCGACAGAAGTCAGTCACGCCGTGTTCGACCTGCACATGACCATTTTCTGGATCTGTGTAGTGATCGGCATTGTCGTATTTGGCGCGATGTTCTGGTCGATGATCCTTCACCGCCGGTCTACGGGCCAGGTGGCCGCCAAGTTCCACGAAAGCACCACCGTGGAAATCCTCTGGACCGTAGTGCCCTTGCTGATCCTGGTGGCGATGGCCATTCCGGCGACCAAGACTCTGATCAACATCTACGACAGCACGGAATCGGACATCGATATCCAGATCACCGGCTATCAGTGGAAGTGGCATTACAAATACCTCGGCCAGGATGTGGAGTTCTTCAGCAACCTGGCTACTCCCGCCGAGCAGATCCACAACAAGGCCACCAAAGGCGAACATTACCTGCTGGAAGTCGACCAGCCGCTGGTGCTGCCGGTGGGCGCCAAGGTGCGTTTTCTGGTGACCGCCGCGGACGTGATCCACTCCTGGTGGGTGCCGGCCTTTGCGGTCAAGCGCGATGCCATCCCCGGTTTCATCAACGAGGCCTGGACCCGTATCGAGAAGCCCGGCATCTACCGGGGCCAGTGCGCCGAACTGTGCGGCAAGGACCACGGCTTCATGCCCATCGTGGTCGAGGTCAAGTCCAAGGCCGACTACGACACCTGGCTCGGCGAGCGCAAGGCCGAGGCCGCTCAGCTCAAGGAGCTGACCTCCAAGGAGTGGACGCTGGACGAACTGGTCGCCCGTGGCGACAAGGTCTACCACACCACCTGTGTGGCCTGTCACCAGGCCGAAGGCCAGGGCCTGCCGCCGATGTTCCCGGCACTCAAAGGCTCGCCGATCGCCACCGGAAGCAAGGAAGACCACCTGCACCGCGTCTACTTCGGCAAGCCCGGCACCGCCATGGCCGCCTTCGGCAAGCAACTCTCGGAAGTGGATATCGCCGCGGTGGTGACCTACGAGCGCAACGCCTGGGGCAACAACAAAGGCGACATGGTCACGCCCAAAGACGTGCTGGCTCTGAAACAGGCGGAAAGCAAATGACTCACTTCATTGCGAATGCGCTGAACCGCCCCGCCCACTCGTTTGCAGGAGAACGGCCATGAGCGCTGTGATCGATGACCATGGCCACGCCAGTGACCATGCCCACGGCCCCGCCAAGGGTTTGATGCGCTGGGTGCTGACCACCAACCACAAAGACATCGGCACGATGTACCTGTGGTTCGCCTTCACCATGTTCCTGCTCGGCGGCTCGTTCGCCATGGTGATCCGCGCCGAGCTGTTCCAGCCCGGCCTGCAGATCGTCGAGCCGGCGTTCTTCAATCAGATGACCACCATGCACGGCTTGATCATGGTGTTCGGCGCGGTGATGCCGGCGTTCGTCGGCCTGGCCAACTGGATGATCCCGCTGATGATCGGCGCGCCGGACATGGCCCTGCCGCGCATGAACAACTTCAGCTTCTGGTTGCTGCCGGCGGCGTTCCTGCTACTGGTCTCGACCCTGTTCACCCCGGGTGGCGGGCCGAATTTCGGCTGGACCTTCTACGCCCCGCTCTCCACCACCTACGCCCCGGAAAGCGTGACGTTCTTCATCTTCGCCATCCACCTGATGGGCATCAGTTCGATCATGGGCGCGATCAACGTGGTCGCCACCATTCTCAACCTGCGCGCACCGGGCATGACCCTGATGAAAATGCCGCTGTTCGTGTGGACCTGGCTGATCACCGCCTTCCTGCTGATCGCGGTGATGCCGGTGCTGGCCGGCTGCGTGACGATGATGCTGATGGACATCCACTTCGGCACCAGCTTCTTCAGTGCCGCCGGCGGTGGTGATCCGGTGTTGTTCCAGCATGTGTTCTGGTTCTTCGGCCATCCCGAGGTGTACATCATGATCCTGCCGGCCTTCGGCGCCGTCAGCTCGATCATCCCGACCTTTTCGCGCAAACCGCTGTTTGGCTACACCTCGATGGTCTACGCCACGGCGAGTATCGCGTTCCTGTCGTTCATCGTGTGGGCGCACCACATGTTCGTGGTCGGCATTCCGCTGGTGGGCGAGTTGTTCTTCATGTACGCCACCCTGCTGATCGCCGTCCCGACGGGGGTGAAGGTGTTCAACTGGGTCAGCACCATGTGGCAAGGCTCGCTGACGTTCGAGACGCCGATGCTGTTTGCGGTGGCGTTCGTGATCCTGTTCACCATCGGCGGTTTCTCCGGCTTGATGCTGGCCATCGCGCCGGCAGACTTCCAGTACCACGACACCTACTTCGTGGTGGCGCACTTCCATTACGTACTGGTGCCTGGCGCAATCTTCGGCATCTTCGCCTCGGCCTACTACTGGCTGCCGAAATGGACCGGTCACATGTACGACGAAACCCTGGGCAAGCTGCACTTCTGGCTGTCTTTCGTGGGCATGAACATGGCGTTCTTCCCGATGCACTTCGTCGGGTTGGCCGGCATGCCGCGTCGGGTGCCGGACTACAACCTGCAGTTCGCCGACTTCAACATGGTCTCGTCCATCGGCGCGTTCATGTTCGGTGCCACGCAGATCTTCTTCCTGTTTATCGTGATCAAGTGCATCCGCGGCGGCCCGCCAGCACCGGCCAAGCCGTGGGACGGCGCTGAAGGCCTGGAGTGGAGCGTGCCCTCGCCCGCGCCGTACCACACCTTCACCACGCCACCGGAGGTCAAATGAACCGGCTTCCACAAATCCCCTCCCACACTGTCGGGTGATCGCCATGGCTGACTCCGTGCCACTCAAGCGCCTGGTCACCCGCCTGTTGATCCTGGTGCTGGCGATGTTCGCCTTCGGCTTTGCCCTGGTGCCGATCTACGACGTGATGTGCAAGGCGTTCGGCATCAACGGCAAGACGGCCGGGCAGTATGAGGGCGAGCAGATCGTCGATCCGTCGCGGCAGGTGCGGGTGCAGTTCCTGTCCACCAATGCCATCGACATGGTCTGGGAGTTCCATTCCAAGGCCGACGAGATCGTGGTCAACCCCGGCGCGGTCAACGAGATGCTCTTTGTGGCCTACAACCCCAGCGATAAGCCGATGACCGCCCAGGCGATCCCGAGCATTTCCCCGGCTGAAGCGGCGATGTACTTCCACAAGACCGAGTGTTTTTGCTTCACCCAGCAAGTGCTGCAACCCGGTGAGCGCATCGAAATGCCGGTGCGCTTCATTGTCGATCGCGACATGCCCAAGGATGTGAAGCATTTGACCCTGGCGTACACGCTGTTTGATATCACCGCGCGCCAACCGCCCGTGGCTGTCCATAGCGGCGGCTAGCTACTGTTTGCCCGCTCAATCAGGAGAGCGAATACATGTCGACTCATGATACGTACTACGTACCAGCGCAAAGCAAATGGCCGATAATTGCCACGGTTGGCCTGCTGATCACCGTGTATGGCCTGGGCGTGTGGTTCAACGACCTGAAGGCTGCGCGCCCGGAATCCCACGGGCCGTGGATCTTTTTCGTCGGTGGCCTGTTGCTGGCCTACATGCTGTTCGGCTGGTTCGGCGCGGTGATCAAGGAAAGCCGTGCCGGGTTGTACAGCGCGCAGATGGACCGCTCGTTCCGCTGGGGCATGACCTGGTTCATCTTTTCCGAAGTGATGTTCTTTATCGCGTTCTTCGGTGCGCTGTTTTATGTGCGGCATATGTCGGCGCCGTGGTTGGCGGGCGAAGGCTCCAAAGGCATCGCGCATATGCTGTGGCCGAATTTCGAGTTTGTCTGGCCGCTGCTCAACAACCCCGATCCCACGCTGTTTCCCGCGCCCGAAGGCACCATCAGCCCGTGGGGCCTGCCGTTGGTCAACACCATCCTGCTGGTGAGTTCCAGCGTGACCATCACCATCGCCCACCATGCGCTGCGCAAAGGCCATCGCGGTGCGCTGAAGCTCTGGCTGGCGATCACGGTGCTGCTGGGCCTGGGGTTTCTTGGGTTCCAGGCCGAGGAATACATCCACGCCTACAAAGAGCTGGGCCTGACGTTGGGCTCCGGCGTGTACGGCGCGACCTTCTTCATGCTCACCGGTTTTCACGGGGCCCACGTGACCATCGGCACGATTATTTTGTTCGTGATGCTGATGCGTATCTTGCGCGGGCACTTCAATGCCGAGCACCAGTTCGGTTTCGAGGCGGCCAGTTGGTATTGGCACTTTGTGGATGTGGTCTGGATCGGCCTGTTTTTCTTCGTGTATGTGCTGTGAGGCGCGCTACCAAGGCGCATGCGACACCAACTGGCCGCTGAAAAAGCCCCAGGCGATCAACGCCACGGTGATCACGGCCAGTACGACACGCACGGTCAAGGCGGTGACGAGGCGGTTGGAGTGGCCCTCGTCCTTGACCAGAAAGAACAAGCCACTGAACAGGCTCGCGACGGTCGCGATCAGCATCAGGGCAATGGCGGCTTTGAGCATGGTCTGGCTCCAGGGCTTATAGGGGAGGGGCGATGAAATCCAGTATAGCCAGTGCCATCCAGCGCTTTCGCCCCGGTATCGCGCCGACGCTGGTGGTGCTCGTGTTGCTGCCGCTGATGGTGGGCCTGGGGTTCTGGCAACTGTCGCGCGGCCATGAAAAACAGCTGATGGTGGACAGCTATGCCGAGCGCCGCGCCGCTGAGCCGGTGGGCAGTGCCCAACTCGACAGCATGGCTGATCCGGCCTTCCGTCGCGTGCATCTGCGCGGCCAATTCGACGGCGAGCACAGTGTGTTGCTCGACAACCGCATGCGTAATGGCAAGGCCGGCGTCGAGCTGCTGCAACCGTTTCACGACCAGGCCAGCGGCTTGTGGCTGCTGCTCAATCGCGGCTGGTTGCCCTGGCCGGATCGGCGCGCGCCGCCCGTCTTCAGCACGCCGGAACAGCCGGTGAATCTTGACGCCTGGGTGTATGTCGCGCCCGGCGAAACCTTCCAGTTGCACGCCGACCCGGCGACCACGCACTGGCCGCGCCTGCTCACCGCGCTGCATCCGGCCACGCTGTGGGCCGAGCTGGGGCGCAGCGGTTTTGCCTACGAACTGCGCGCCGAAGCCGGCCCCGGCACCTACGAAACCACCTGGCCCATCGTTGCCATGGGCCCGGAAAAACACCTGGCCTATGCGGTGCAATGGTTCGCCATGGCGCTGGCGCTGCTCAGCCTTTACCTCTACCTCGGATGGCACAACGCAAAGGAGAAGCACCATGGGAGCGGCCATGAATCCACTCAACATGTCTGATGCGCCAGCGACGCCCGACCGGCGCAAAGGCCGCTGGCAACTGATCCTGATCCTGCTGATGGTGATCGGCCCGATGGCGCTCGCCACCTTTATGTACAAGCTGCAGTTCTGGGTGCCGGACAGTCGCAGTTACCACGGCGAACTGATCGGCAACGGCCAGACCCGCGCCGATATCGGCGTGCAGGCGGACGAACAGCGCTGGCAGTTGCTCGTCACCGCGCCCAGCGCCTGCGCCGCCGAGTGCCGGCAACTGGTGTACCTGGCGCGGCAGCTGCAGATCGGCCTCGGCCGCGATGCGTCCCGGGCCAGTCATGCCCTGGCCAGTGCACAGCCGGTCGGCGCCGATTACGAGGCCAGGCTCAAGGCCGAATACCCGCAATTGCAACGCTACCCGCTGGACCTGACGACCTTCGGCAAAGCCGCTGCCGCACCGGGCGAGGCGCAACTGTGGATCGTCGATCCCCACGGCAACCTGGTGCTGCGCTACGACACGACGGTCAAGGGCAAGGACTTGCTCAACGACCTGCGCCAGTTGTTGAAACTGTCGAACATCGGATAAGGGCATCGTTATGGCCAAACCTGGATTTCGCCTCGCGCTGTTTGCCACCTTGCTGGCGCTGATTGTCGTATTGCTCGGCGCCTATACGCGCCTGACCCACGCCGGCCTGGGTTGTCCGGATTGGCCGGGCTGCTACGGTTTTATCAGCGTGCCGCAAAGCGACGCCCAGTTGGCCCATGCCGAGCTGCATTTCCCGGACACGCCGGTGGAGGCCGACAAAGGCTGGAGCGAGATGGTCCATCGTTACTTTGCCGGCACCCTGGGCCTGCTGATCGTGCTGCTGGCGGCGCGCTCGTGGCGGCATCGGCGCGACCCCGGCCAGCCGGTGAAGTTGCCGCTGTTCCTGTTGGCGGTGGTGTTCGCCCAGGCGGCGTTCGGTATGTGGACGGTGACGCTCAAGCTCTGGCCGCAAGTAGTGACCGGGCATCTGTTGGGCGGCTTTGCGACCTTGAGCCTGTTGTTTCTGCTGACCCTGCGCCTGTCCGGCGTGCTGCCCGCGCTGATCGTGCCCAAGCGCCTGCAATATTGGGCCACCGCCGGCCTGGTGCTGGTGATCGGCCAGATCGCACTGGGCGGCTGGGTGAGTTCCAACTACGCGGCGGTGGCCTGTATCGATTTGCCCACCTGCCATGGCCAGTGGTGGCCGGCGGCGGACTTTGCCAATGGCTTCCACCTGACCCAGCACATCGGCCCCAATTACCTCGGCGGCCAGCTCGACAGCGACGCGCGCACGGCCATTCACCTGACCCACCGCATCGGCGCGCTGCTGGTCACCCTGGTATTGCTGGGCCTGGCCTGGCAGCTGCGCGCGGTGGGCATGACCCGGCTCGCGGGCCTGCTGCTGATCGCCCTGGCGGCACAGATCGGCCTCGGCCTGAGCAACGTGTATTTCCACCTGCCGCTGCCGGTGGCGGTCGGTCACAACGCCGGTGGCGCAGCCTTGTTGCTGACCCTGGTACTGGTCAATTATCACGCCCGTACCAGCCTGGTCCGGGTGCGCCGCCAGATGCCGTTCGGCTGGCGCTTCAGCCCGCGTAAACACGTATCGGGCCTTATCACCCTCAAAGGAGAGATGCCATGGCGACCTTGATCGGCGCGCGTCACGGCCAGGCGATCTGGCGTGACTACCTGGAGCTGACCAAGCCGAAAGTGGTGGTGCTGATGCTCATCACCTCGCTGGTGGGCATGTTCCTCGCCACCCGCGCCGGGGTGCCGTGGGCGGTGCTGATCTTCGGCAACCTGGGGATCGCCCTGTGTGCCGGTGGCGCGGCGGTGGTCAACCATGTCGTCGATCGGCGCATCGATACGCTGATGGCACGCACGCAAAAGCGCCCGATCGCCCAGGGGCGTGTGTCGCCCGGAGCGGCGCTGGCCTTTGCTTTGTTTCTGGCTGTTGCCGGGTTGGCGCTGCTGCTGGCGTTCACCAACCCGCTGGCGGCCTGGCTGACGCTGGCCTCGTTGCTCGGTTATGCGGTGATCTACACCGGCTTTCTCAAGCGCGCGACGCCGCAGAACATCGTCATCGGTGGCCTGGCCGGCGCGGCGCCGCCGCTGTTGGGCTGGGTTGCGGTCACCGGGCATGTCAGCGCCGAGCCGCTGCTGCTGGTGCTGATCATCTTCGCCTGGACCCCGCCGCACTTCTGGGCCCTGGCCATTCACCGCAAGGAGGAATACGCCAAGGCCGATATTCCGATGCTGCCGGTCACTCATGGCGAGCACTACACCAAGGTGCATATCCTGCTCTACACCTGCGTCCTGCTGGCGGTGAGCCTGATGCCCTACGTCATCCATATGAGCGGCCTGCTGTACCTCGGATCTGCGCTGGTGTTGGGTGCACGCTTTCTGCAATGGGCCTGGGTGCTGTACCGTGGCGCTCAGCCGCACGCGGCGATCAACACGTTCAAGTACTCTATCTGGTACCTGTTCCTGCTGTTTATCGCCCTGCTTGTAGACCACTACTTACTGTTGAACCTATGACCCGAACCCAAAAAACTGTCTTCATTCTGGTGGCCATTGTCGCGTTGATCATGGGCCTGACCGTCAACAAAGTGCTCTCGGGCAAGGGCCAGGGCGACCCGACCGCCTTGATCGATGCCGGCATCATCCTGCTGCCGCAAAGCCGCCAATTGCCGCCGGTGACCATGACCAACCAGGACGGCCAGCCGGTGCTGGTCAACGAGTTGAAGGGTAAGTGGAGCCTGCTGTTCTTCGGCTACACCTTCTGCCCGGACATCTGCCCCACCACCCTCGCCCAACTGCGCCAGATCAAGAGCGAGTTGCCCAAAGAGGCTGTGGATAAGTTGCAGGTGATCCTGGTCAGCGTCGACCCGAACCGCGACACGCCGACTCAGCTCAAGCAATACCTGGGCTATTTCGACCCGCAATTCGAAGGCCTGACCGGCGCGAATGTGGACGATGTGCAGAAGGTGTCGAACGCGGTGAGCATCCCGTTCATTCCGGCGGACACGACCAAGCCGAACTACACGGTCGACCACAGCGGCAACCTCGCGCTGATCGGTCCGGATGGCACCCAGCGTGGGTTCGTTCGTGCGCCGCTGAACAACCAGAAGCTGGTGGCGCAGTTGCCAGGGCTGTTGCAGCGCAAATAACAGGCAACACAAAACACAGGTGGGAGGGGGCTTGCTCCCGATAGCGGTGGGTCAGTCAACGTATGCATCGACTGAACTGCCGCTATCGGGAGCAAGCCCCCTCCCACATTGTTTGATCTGCGGTGTGTTGGGGAGCGAGTCGGATCAGAACGCTGGCTTGATCGCGCCTTTGTACTTCTCTTCGATGAACTTCTTCACTTCAGGCGTGTGCAGGGCTGCGACCAGCTTCTTCACGGCGTCCGAGTCTTTGTTGTCTTCGCGGGTCACCAGGATGTTCACGTAAGGCGAGTCGCTGCCTTCGATGACCAGAGCGTCCTTGGACGGGTCCAGTTTGGCTTCCAGCGCGTAGTTGGTGTTGATCAGCGCCAGGTCGACCTGGGTCAGCACGCGCGGCAACGTGGCGGCTTCCAGTTCGCGGAACTTGAGTTTTTTCGGGTTGGCGGTGATGTCCTTGATGGTCGACAGGATGTTGGTCGGGTCCTTCAGGGTGATCAGGTTGTGCTTGGCCAGCAGCAACAGCGCACGGCCGCCGTTGGTGGCGTCGTTCGGGATCACGACGTTGGCGCCGTCAGGCAGGTCGGCCAGGGTCTTGTACTTGCTGGAGTAAGCGCCCAGGGGCTCGAGGTGGACCGCGCCGACGCTCACCAGGTGCGTGCCCTTGGCTTTGTTGAACTCATCTAGGTACGGCTGGTGCTGGAAGAAGTTGGCGTCCAGGCGCTTTTCGGCCACTTGTACGTTGGGCTGCACGTAGTCGGTGAAGACTTTGACCTGCAAGTCCACGCCCTCTTTGGCGAGTGCCGGCTTCACGAATTCGAGGATTTCCGCGTGGGGCACCGGCGAGGCGGCAACCGTGATGGTCTCGGCGTGGGCCGAAAACGCGGCGACGGCGGCGAAAGCAACCAGTAGTTTTTTCATCCAGCAAGCTCCTTGTTCGGGCATTTATCGGCGTATAGCCGGCAATAGTCGTTATTTTCGAGAAAAATGCACCACCAGCTTGTCGCCGACGGTTTGCAGAATTTGCACCAGGATCAACAACAGCACCACCGTGACGACCATCACATCGGTCTGGAAGCGCTGGTAGCCGAAACGGATGGCCAGGTCGCCCAGGCCGCCGGCGCCGACGACGCCGGCCATGGCGGTGTAGGACACCAGTGTAATTGCCGTCACCGTAATCGCCGCGAAAATGCCGGGGCGGGCCTCAGGCAATAAAGCATGGGTGATGATCTGGCGCGTGCTGGCCCCCATGGACTGGGTGGCTTCGATGATGCCGCGGTCCACTTCACGCAGCGCGGTTTCCACCAGGCGCGCAAAGAACGGCGTTGCGCCCACGACCAGCGGCGGAATCGCACCGGCCACGCCCAGCGAGGTGCCGGTGATCAGCACGGTGAACGGGATCATCACGATCAACAGGATGATGAACGGCAGCGAGCGCAGGATGTTCACGCTCAGCGACAGCAACGCGTACAGGCCTTTTTGCTCGAACAGCTGGCGCGGGCTGCACAGAAACAGCAGCACGCCCAAGGGCAGGCCGAGCAGCACGGTGAAGAACAGCGAACCGAACAGCATGGTCATGGTGTCGCCGGTGGCGAGCCAGATTTCGGACCAGTCGATATTGGCGAAGAAACTCATCAGGACTTCCATTAGCGCAGCACCTCCATGTGGACGTCGGCGGCGGTGAAGCGGGCAAAGGCCGCTTCCATGTCACCGCCGGTGATGGCGAGGGTCAGTTGCCCGTAGGGGATGTCTTTGATGCGGTCGATACGCCCGGCGAGGATGCTGTAGTCCACACCCGTTTCGCGGGCGATGTTACCCAACAGCGGTGCGTAGGTCGCTTCGCCCTGGAACGTCAGGCGCACGATGCGGCCCGGTACATGGGCGAAGTCATCGCGCTGCTCGCTTTCGTCGACCTGATCGGCTTCCTGGACAAAGCGCTTGGTGGTCGGGTGCTTGGGGTGCAGGAACACGTCGGCCACCGAGCCTTGCTCGACGATCACGCCGGCATCCATCACGGCCACCTGGTCGCATACGCGGCGGATCACGTCCATTTCGTGGGTGATCAGTACGATGGTGAGCTTCAACTCGCGGTTGATCTCGGCCAGCAGTTGCAACACCGAGGCGGTGGTCTGCGGGTCAAGGGCGCTGGTGGCTTCGTCGCACAGCAGGATTTTCGGCTTGGTCGCCAGGGCGCGGGCAATGCCGACGCGCTGCTTCTGGCCGCCGGACAGTTGCGCCGGGTACTTCTTGGCGTGGTCCGACAGGCCGACGCGCGCCAGCAGTTCGGCGACGCGCTGGTCGATGGCCTTGCGCGACAATTCGCCGGCCAGTGTCAGCGGCAGCGCCACGTTGTCGGCGACGGTCTTGGAGGCCAGCAGGTTGAAGTGCTGGAAAATCATCCCGACCTGCTGGCGGAAACGGCGCAGGCCGTTGGCATCCAGGGCCGTGACTTCTTCGCCATCGACGTTGATCTGCCCGCCGCTGGGTTGCTCGAGGCGATTGATCAGGCGCAACAAGGTACTTTTTCCCGCACCGGAGTGGCCAATCAGACCAAACACCTGGCCGTTCTCGACGCGCAGGTTGGTGGGGTGAAGCGCGGGGATTTCCTTACCGGCGACGCGGTAGGTTTTATGGACGTTATGAAACTCGATCACGTAGCGAACCTTGTGGGGCGCATGGAAAAGGGATCAGCGGTTAGCCGGGCGCGCATTTTAGCCTGTCCGTATAGCGGTTCTTAGCATTTATTTCGCATTCAACCAGTGATTTGGCAATAACGCGATCAAAGGTCATAAAAAAGGAACGGTGCAAATTCGTGTCAGTCACTACTTCAGCAACTCGATTTCCCGGGTGCCGTGCCTGGGGTTTTGCTCAAACGAGCCGGGGACCGCTCTGGCCACTTTGAATAAGGAGTTTTGTCTGATGAGTACCCACAAGCCAGCCATCCCGCCGAAGAGTGAACTGGCGGGCACCGATACCCTGGACCGTGGCAACACCAACGCCAAGCTGCAGGCCCTGGAGGCATTCCGTAGCGACGCGACCGGCCAGGCGCTGCGTACCAACCAAGGCGTGAAGATTTCCGATAACCAGAACACCTTGAAAGTCGGTGCCCGCGGCCCCTCGCTGCTGGAAGACTTCATCATGCGTGAAAAAATCACGCATTTTGACCATGAACGTATCCCGGAGCGCATCGTGCATGCGCGCGGTACGGGCGCGCATGGCTATTTTCAGACCTATGAGAACCATTCGGCGCTGAGCAAGGCCGGTTTCCTGCGTAACCCCGAGCATAAAACCCCGGTGTTCGTGCGTTTTTCCACCGTGCAAGGCCCGCGTGGTTCGGGCGATACGGTGCGCGACGTGCGCGGTTTTGCCGTGAAGTTCTTCACCGAGGAAGGCAACTTCGACCTGGTGGGCAACAACATGCCGGTATTTTTCATTCAGGATGCGATCAAGTTTCCCGACTTTGTGCATGCGGTAAAGCCTGAGCCGCACAATGAAATGCCTACCGGTGGCTCGGCTCACGATACGTTCTGGGATTTTGTCTCGCTGCAGCCGGAATCGGCGCACATGGTGATCTGGGCCATGTCTGACCGGGCTATTCCGAAAAGCCTGCGTGCCATGCAGGGGTTCGGTATTCACACCTTTCGCTTGATCAATACCGAAGGTAAATCGAGCTTCGTGAAATTCCACTGGCATCCAACAGTCGGCACCTGTTCCCTGGTGTGGGACGAAGCGCAAAAGCTTGCCGGTAAAGATACCGATTACCACCGTCGCGACCTGTGGGAAGCGATTGAGGGCGGTGACTACCCTGAGTGGGAGTTGGGTGTACAGATCGTTGCGCAAGAAGACGAGCATAAGTTCGACTTCGACCTGCTCGATCCGACCAAGATCATCCCCGAAGAGTTGGTGCCGATTACGCCGCTGGGCAAGATGGTGCTTAACCGCAACCCCGACAACTTCTTTGCCGAAGTCGAGCAAGTCGCCTTTTGCCCTGGCCATATCGTGCCGGGTATCGACTTCACCAACGACCCGCTACTGCAAGGCCGCCTGTTTTCCTACACGGATACCCAGATCAGCCGACTCGGTGGGCCGAACTTTCATGAGCTGCCGATCAATCGGCCTGTAGTGCCTTTCCATAATGGTCAGCGGGATGCCCAGCATCGCACTGTGATCGATAAGGGCCGGGCTGCGTATGAGCCGAATTCGATCGATGGCGGTTGGCCGAAAGAAACGCCGCCCGCGGCTCAGGAGGGTGGTTTCGAAACCTATTACGAGCGCGTCGATGCCAACAAGGTGCGCGAGCGCAGTGAGTCGTTTGGCGATCACTTCTCCCAGGCCACGCTGTTTTTTAACAGCATGAGCCACCATGAGAAAGAGCACATCATTGCGGCCTACAGTTTTGAGTTGGGCAAGGTGGAGCGCGAGGTTATCCGTGCCCGTCAGGTCAATGAAATTCTGGCCAACATCGACCTGGAACTGGCCAGGCGCGTTGCACAGAACCTGGGTCTGCCCGCACCGACCAAAGGCACGGTGCCGCCGCGCAAGGCGTCGGTGAAAGCGTCGCCGGCGTTGAGCCAGGTGAACCTGCTGTCGGGCGATATCAAAACGCGCAAAGTGGCGATTCTGGCGGCCGATGGTGTCGACGGCGCGGCAATTGCTGCATTGAAGAAAGCGCTGCAAGCCGAGGGCGCACACGCCAAGTTGCTCGGGCCGACCTCGGCGCCGGTCACCACGGCCGATGGCAAGCATCTGGCGGTGGATGCGTCGATGGCAGGCCTGCCCTCGATTGCGTTTGATGCGGTGTTCGTGCCCGGCGGTAAGGCGTCGATCAAGGCGTTGAGTGGGGACGGCGTGGCGTTGCACTACCTGCTGGAGGCCTACAAGCACCTGAAGGCGATTGCCGTGGCCAGTGACGCGCAGCCCTTGCTCGATCTGCTCAAGCTCGAGGCGGATGCGGGGTTGATCGTGGGGGCGGATGCCAAGGCGTTCAAGGCGTTCTTTAAAGCGATTGCCCAGCATCGGGTCTGGGATCGTGAGCCGAAGGCCAAGGCGGTTCCGGCTTAAGTCATCTGTTGTTGGTTAGATCGCCATCGGGGGCAAGTCGAATCGTCGCACCGCCCCTCCCACACTTTGAATGTATTCACCGTTCAAAATGTGGGAGGGGGCTTGCCCCCGATGGCTTTATTCCGCCTTGCGCGGAATCAGCACAACCTGCGCCGGAATAGTCTTCAGGATCTGCCGGTGAATCGTCAGGTCGTAGCCCGAATCAATGCGCTTGACCCGTTTGCTCAGCAAGGTCGCCAGCCACGGGTAATCCTGGGTGCGCGGTGCCTGGATGGTCACATCGCACTGGTAATTCACCACGTCGGTGGCGATGGCATCCAGCTGATGGCGCAGCTCTTCGATGTCTGTGAGGTTCAGCGCCACGGTGGTGCTCTGCGCGGCCGGGTCGATGACCTTGGCGACGGGCTTGGTTTCGGCGGCCTTGAGGGCGGCCTCGGCTTTGTCCAGCTCGGCTTTGCGCGCGTGGGTGATGGCGCTGTTGACGCCACCGGTCAGCGCCGGAGCCTTGGGCATCAATGCGCGGGCGCGGCTGAGGGCGGTAGCGGCGGCGTTGACATCACCTTTTTGCAACACGATCTGACTGCGTTGCAGGTAGGCCTCGGCCAGTTGACGCTGGTAAGCCTCGAGCGCCGGATCGTTGGGCGACTGGGCTTGCAGCGCGGCCAGTTGGTCTTCGGCGGTGGCCAGCTCGCTGCTGGCCAGGTTTTGCTCCAGTTGCGCGATGGCGACAGCGCGTGCATCCGGGGCCTCGGGGGCGGCGGGCGGGGTACTTTGACAAGCGCCCAGCAGCAGGGAAAATGCGGCAAGGAGCAGATAACGGGAGGTGAACGGCTTCATTCCTGCGACTCTCTATTTGCGCAAAAAGCGAGCAAGTCTACACCCCTCGACGGGGCAGGACAAAACTCAGCAGAAACAGGGCGGCCGCCGTGACCACAATCGACGGCCCTGCCGGCGTGTCCTTGAACCAGGACAGCGCCAGGCCCCCACACACTGCCAGCATCCCCAGTACGCTGGCGCCGATCGCCATCTGTTCCGGCGAGCGGGCGTGGCGCTGGGCGGCGGCGGCGGGAATGATCAGCAGTGACGTGATCAACAATACGCCGACAATCTTCATCGCGACAGCGATCACCACGGCGATCAACAACATCAAGGTCATGCGCAGCGCGGGCACGGGCAAGCCTTCCACCGTGGCCAGTTCTTCATGCACGGTGATTGCCAGCAGCGGGCGCCACAGCGTCACCAGCAGCACCAGCACGGCTGCGCTGCCGCCGAGAATCCACGCAAGGTCCGTGGGGCTGATCGCCAGCAGGTCGCCGAACAGGTAAGCCATCAGGTCGATGCGTACTTCATGCATGAAGCTCAGCACCACCAGGCCCAGGGACAGGGTGCTGGGCGCCAGGATGCCCAGCAACGTGTCGGAGGCCAGCGGCTGGCGCTGTTGCAGGGTCACCAGCAGCACCGCCAGCAGCAGGCAGCCGACGGTCACGGCGATGGCCGGGCTCACATCCAGCAGAAAGCCCAGGGCCACGCCCAGCAATGCGGCGTGGGATAAGGTGTCGCCGAAATAGGCCATGCGCCGCCAGACCACGAACGAGCCCAGCGGGCCCGCCACCAGCGCCAGAGCCAAGCCTGCCAGCAGGGCGTAGAGCAGAAAATCAGCCATGCTTGCAGCTATCTCCATGAACGTGAGTGTGGGGTGTGGCGGGATCGTCGACCACGGCGCCATGCAGGTCATGGGCGTGGTCGTGATGGTGGTGATAAATCGCCAGGCTCTGCGCGTTCTTGCCGAACAGCTCGACGAACGCCGGGTCGCCGCTGACTTGCTCCGGATGGCCGGAGCAGCACACGTGGCGGTTGAGGCACACCACTTGGTCGGTGGTGCTCATCACCAGGTGCAGGTCGTGGGAGACCATCAGCACGCCGCAGCCAAGGCGGTCGCGCAGGCGGGTGATCAAGCTGTACAACTCGGCCTGGCCGGCGACGTCGACGCCCTGCACCGGTTCGTCGAGCACCAGCAGTTCCGGCTCGCGCAACAGGGCGCGGGCCAGCAACACGCGCTGCATTTCACCGCCGGAGATGCTTTGCACCGGGCTGTCGATGACCTGTTCGGCACCGACCTCCTTGAGCGCGGCTTGCGCGCGGGCGCGGTCCACGCCCGGCACCAGGCGCAGGAAGCGCAGCACCGACAAGGGCAGCGTCGGGTCCACGAAGAGTTTTTGCGGCATATAGCCGACACGCAGCTTGGGCTTGCGCCACACACTGCCGGTGTCGGGCTTGAGCAGGCCGAGTACGGCGCGCACCAGGGTGGTCTTGCCGGCGCCATTGGGGCCGATCAGCGTGACGATCTGCCCCGGTTCGACGCTCAGCGCGATGTTATCCAGCACGTTTTGCCCAGCGAACGTGACCCCGACCTGCTCCAGGCGGATTAACGCGTTGCTCATCAAGCCCCCTGGCAACCGGCGCAGAGCCCGACGACTTCGACGGTTTGCCCTTCCACCTTGAAGCCGACGTCGGCGGCGCTCTGGATGATGGCGTCGCTGATGCTGCTTTGCTCAAGCTCAATGGCGGCGTGGCACTTGCGACAGATCAGGAACTGCCCCTGGTGCGCGTGTTCCGGGTGGTTGCAGCCGACGAAGGCGTTGAGTGACGCGATGCGGTGTACCAGGCCGTTGTCCAGCAGGAAATCCAGCGCGCGGTACACCGTGGGCGGCGCGGCGCGGCGACCGTCCTGCTCGCTGAGCACGCCGAGGATGTCGTAGGCGCCCAGCGGCTTGTGGCTCTGCCAGACCAGTTCCAGCACGCGCCGACGCAGGGCGGTCAGGCGCAGACCCTGCCGTGCGCAGAGGGTGTCGGCCTCCGACAGCGCGGTATGCACGCAGTGAGAGTGGTCGTGGGGACGGCTGGCAAGCGGTGTTATAGGCATGAGCGGCGACAGATATTTGATAGAGACGTTATTATGTTACCCGTTCCTACGCCATTGAGTGGTCATCGTGTCCCGACTTTTTCCCGTTTTTGTCGTATTTGTCGCCAGTTTGCTCACCGCGGGTGCCGCTCAGGCGGAGGTCAAGGTGCTGACCAGCATCAAGCCGCTGCAGTTGATTGCTGCGGCTGTGCAGGACGGCGTGGCGGTTCCCGAGGTGTTGTTGCCGCCGGGGGCCTCGCCGCATAACTATGCGTTGCGCCCATCCGACGTGCGGCGCGTGCAGTCGGTGGACTTGCTGTATTGGATCGGCCCGGACATGGAAGGCTTCCTGCCCCGCGTCCTCAAGGGGCGCAGCCTGCCGACGGTGGCCGTGCAGGATCTTCCGGGCATGAAACTCCGTCGTTTCGCCGAAGATAGCCATTCCCACGCCGACGATGCCGACGAACATGACCACGATCATCGCCCAGGCACTTTGGATGCACATCTGTGGTTGTCGACGCTCAACGCCCGGGTGATTGCCGCACGCATGGGCGCCGACCTCAGCGCCGCGGACCCGGCCAATGCCGAGCGCTACCAGCTCAACGTGAAGGCGTTCGTGAGCCGACTGGATGCGTTGGACGCACGCTTGAAAGCGCGGATGGCCGGCATCCACGACAAGCCTTACTTTGTGTTCCACGAAGCCTTTGATTATTTCGAAGAGGCCTACGGCCTCAAGCACGCCGGTGTGTTCAGCGTGGCCGCCGAAGTGCAGCCCGGTGCCCAGCATGTGGCGGCGATGCGTACACGTTTGCAGGAAGTCGGCAAGACCTGCGTGTTCAGTGAGCCGCCGCTGCGTCCGCGCCTGGCGGAAACGCTGGTGGCCGGTTTGCCGGTGAAATTGGCGGAGCTGGATGCGTTGGGGGGGTACACCCCGGCTTCCGCTCAAGGTTACGAACAGGTGCTGGACAAGCTGGGCAATGACTTGGCGGGCTGCCTGGAGTCGCTCTGAAAGCCCAGGCATAACGTCTGTAGGAGGGAGCAAGAAGCCCCCTCCCGCATTTTAGAGCGCGAACGGCAGCTGGATCGCGACCTGCTGGCGCTGCGCCAGCCGATGCTCGAACTCCGCCGGGTCATGAATCAACACATCCTGCCCGGCAAACGACTCCGCCGCGATCAGGCGTGACAACCAGAACCGCACGCACGCCACGCGCAACATCGTCGGCCACAACTCGGCTTCTTTCGCGGTAAACGGGCGCAACCCCGCATAAGCCCCGAGCAGTGCGCGGGCGCGCTGGCCGTCGAGTACGCCGTCGGCGTCCGAGCACCAGTCATTCAGGGCGATCGCCACGTCGTACAGCATCGGGCCCGAGCAGGCGTTGTAAAAGTCGATCAAGCCCGTCAGGTGCGTGCCTTCAAACATCGCGTTGTCGCGAAACAGATCCGCGTGAATATTCGCGCGCGGCAGGGCGAGGATCTGCGCCTTGTGGGCCTCGATCTCATCCAGTGCGTCGCGCAGCAGGCGTTGCGGCGCTGCGTCCAGGTGCGAAATCAACTGCGCTCCTTCGCTGAGCATCCAGTCCAGCCCGCGATCGGTCTTGCGCTCCAGCACCTTGTCGCCCTGGGTCGCCAGGTGCAGATGGCCAAGCAGGTCGCCGACCTGGGCGCAGTGCTGGGCATTGGCGTCCTTGATGTGCTTGCCGGCCAGGCGCGGTTGCAGCAGCGCCGGTTTGCCGGCCAATTCGCGCAGGGCCACGCCGTCGGTGGTGCGCAGGGCGTAAGGCACCGGCAAGTCGGCGTCGTGGAGCACGTCGAGCAGTTCGATGAAGAACGGCATTTCCTGCACCGGGCCGCGCTCGACCAGGGTCAGGACGAACTCACCCTGTTCCAGGCTGATGAAGAAATTGGTGTTTTCGCTACCCGCGGCGATCCCCTGGAAATCAAGCAGGCGGCCGAGCCCGTAAGGGGCAAGAAAGGTTTCCAGCTCGGGCCGAGCCAGGGGGGTGAACACAGACATGGTTAAAACTGCCAGTACGGGCGCCGCGGTGTGCGGCGCCAATTGAAGTTAAGAAATCATTTCCATTCGAAGATCTTCCATGACGGGATCAGCATATCCGGTTGGTCAGAGCGGATGAAATTCGCATCGGTTCCGTCCGCGCGCACCAGGAAATACGGTGGGAAGCCTTTCTTCGTTATCTTGATTGCGTACAGGAAACCGTTTTGACGGTACTCCTGAATGGTTCTGTCGCCCTCTGTGCGAATGGTAACTTCCGGATCACCCGAAGGCGCACTGTCGGCCGCCATGGCAACCATCGGAGCGAATGCAAACAAGCCGGTCAACAGCAGGCGATTGAATGAGCGCATGATAACCTTGTCCCTTTGTTGTCTGTGGTCCGGCTATTCTAGCGCCTGACCCGCCGAAAAGGTTGATCCTGCTCATGAGCCAAGCCCCCCTCGTCCTGGTGGACGGTTCTTCATATCTGTACCGCGCCTTCCACGCGCTGCCACCGCTGACCACTTCCAAAGGCCTGCCGACCGGTGCGGTCAAGGGCGTGTTGAACATGCTCAAGAGCCTGCGCAAGCAGTACCCGGACAGCCCGTTCGCGGTCGTGTTCGACGCCAAGGGTGGGACCTTTCGCGACGAAATGTACGCCGAATACAAGGCCAACCGCCCAAGCATGCCCGACGACATGCGCCTGCAGATCGAGCCCCTGCACCAGAGCGTGATTGCCCTGGGTTTCCCGCTGTTGTGCGTCGAAGGCGTCGAAGCCGATGACGTGATCGGCACCCTGGCCCGCAGCAGCGCAGCCGCGGACCGCCCGGTGGTGATCTCGACCGGCGACAAAGACATGGCGCAGCTGGTGGACGGGCACATTACCTTGGTCAACACCATGACCGGTAGCGCCATGGATGTGGAGGGCGTAAAGGAGAAATTTGGCGTCGCTCCGGAGCAGATTATCGACTATCTGGCGTTGATGGGCGATTCGTCCGACAACATCCCTGGCGTTCCGGGCATTGGTCCGAAGACCGCTTCTGGCTTGCTGGTGGGCGTCAATGGCGGCCTGAAAGAGCTGTATGAAAATCTGGATATTGTGCCGAGCCTGCCTATCCGTGGGGCCAAGACCCTGCCGGCCAAGCTGCAAGAGCATAAGGACATGGCCTTCCTCTCCTATCAACTGGCGACGATCAAGATCGACGTGCCGCTGGACGTGGGCCTGGATGATCTGCACCTGATCGAGCCGGATCGCGAAAAACTCCTGGAGCTGTACACCCTCCTGGAGTTCAAAAGCTGGTTCGAGGAAGTGCAGCGCGACGCCAAGCGCACCGGCTTGGAGGTGGCGGCTCCGGTCGCCGAGAATGCGCCGGTCGTCAGCACCGAGCTCAAGTACGAGACCATCCTCGATCAGGCGCGTTTCGATGTGTGGCTGAAGAAGCTCGGCGAGGCCAAGCTGTTCGCCTTCGATACCGAGACCACCGGCATCGATGCACAGCAAGCGCAGCTGGTTGGGTTGTCGTTCGCGGTGCAGCCCTACGAAGCGGCCTACATCCCGCTGACCCATTCCTACATGGGCGTGCCGGAGCAGCTGGACCGCGACACGGTGCTGCGCGCGCTCAAGCCGATCCTCGAAGACCCGAGCAAGCTCAAGGTGGGCCAGCACGCCAAGTTCGATATGAATATCCTGGCCAACTGTGCCATCGGTGGCGATCAGAATTGTGGCATCACGGTGCAGGGCATTGCCTACGACACCATGCTCGAATCCTACGTCCTCGACTCCACCGCCACACGGCATGACATGGACAGCCTGGCTCAGAAATACCTGGGTCACACCACGGTGAGCTTCCAGGATATTGCGGGTAAAGGCGCCAAACAGCTGACCTTTGACCAGATCTCCCTCGAACAGGCCGGCCCTTACGCGGCTGAAGATGCCGACGTCACCCTGCGCCTGCACCAGACCTTGTTCGAAAAACTCCAGGCGATCCCGAGCCTGGTCAGCGTGCTGACCGATATCGAGATGCCGCTGGTGCCGGTACTGGCGCGTATCGAGCGCCAGGGCGCACTGGTGGATGCCAAGTTGCTCGGCGTGCAGAGCGTTGAGCTCGGCGAGAAGATGGTCGAACTGGAGCGTGAGGCATTTGCCATCGCCGGTGAGGAATTCAACCTCGGCTCGCCCAAGCAATTGGGCGCGATCCTCTACGAAAAACTCGGCCACCCGGTTCTCAGCAAGACCGCCAAGGGCCAGGCGTCGACCGCCGAAGCGGTGCTTGCCGAACTGGCCGAGCAGGATTTCCCGCTGCCCAAGGTGCTGATGCAGTACCGCTCCATGAGCAAGCTGAAAAGCACCTACACCGACCGCTTGCCTGAGCAGATCAACCCGCGCACCGGGCGCATCCATACCTCGTATCACCAGGCGGTAGCGGCCACTGGGCGTTTGTCGTCGAGTGATCCGAACCTGCAGAACATTCCGATCCGCACCGCTGAAGGCCGGCGGATTCGTCAGGCGTTCGTCGCGCCAAAAGGCTACAAGCTGCTGGCGGCGGACTACTCGCAGATCGAGCTGCGGATCATGGCGCACCTGGCCAAGGACGAAGGCTTGCTGCACGCCTTCCGCAATGACCTGGACGTACACAAGGCCACCGCCGCCGAAGTATTTGGCGTGGAGCTGGGCGCGGTCACCACCGATCAGCGTCGCAGCGCCAAGGCGATCAACTTCGGCCTGATCTACGGCATGAGCGCGTTTGGCCTGGCCAAGCAGATCGGTGTCGATCGTAAACAGTCCCAGGCCTATATCGACCGTTATTTCGCCCGCTATCCGGGCGTGCTGGCCTATATGGAGCGCACCCGCGCCCAGGCGGCCGAGCAGGGTTATGTCGAGACGATCTTCGGTCGCCGCCTGTACCTGCCGGACATCAACGCGAAGAACCCGGCGCTGCGCAAAGGCGCCGAGCGCACGGCGATCAACGCGCCGATGCAGGGCACCGCGGCGGATATCATCAAGAAAGCCATGGTGGCGGTGGATAACTGGCTGACCGCGTCAGGCCTGGATGCCAAAGTCATCCTGCAGGTACACGATGAGCTGGTGCTGGAGGTTCGCGAGGATCTGGTCGATCAAGTGCGTGACGAGATCCGCCAGCACATGAGCCACGCGGCGACGCTGGATGTGCCGCTGCTGGTGGAAGTGGGCGTGGGTGATAACTGGGACGAAGCGCACTGATAGCGCGGTTCTGCCACCGCCGAGGGTGGTGGCAGAACGCTTTAGATCCGAAAACGCCGTCGCTTATTGCAAATAGTTTTTTGTACCTGCCGGAACTTAACTCATGAAATGCCACTCAGAGTTACTGAATGGGCGGTGAAGCCCTTCAATGCTCCTATGTTGTGTTAAGTGTTGGCAGATATCTGGACCCCGCCCTAGCGGTCCGGAGCTTGAACCCCGAACTTCCCCTCCCCATACGAAGTCCGGGGTTTTTTTTGCCTGCGCAAAAGTCACTCCGCGGTTTCTGCGCCCTTGTCGGCCAATTCCATCCAGTCGGCCAGCACGGTGTAGGCTTCTTCCAGGCCCAGACGCTTTGGCGCCGAGAACAGCTGGATGGTGATGGTGTCACCCCAACCTTTGCGGATTTCCGCCTGCACCTTCAACAGCGTGTTCTTGGCGGCGCCATAGGTCAGTTTGTCGGCTTTGGTCAGCAGGATATGCATCGGCATGCCGCTGGCGACTGCCCAGTCGAGCATCAGCAGGTCGAAGTCGGTCATTGGATGACGGATGTCCATCATCAGAATCAAACCCTTCAAACTCTCCCGGCCACCCAGGTAAGCCTCGAGGTGACGCTGCCAGTGCAGCTTCAGCGGGATAGGTACTTTTGCATAACCGTAGCCCGGAAGGTCGACCAGACGCCGATCATCGTCTAGCTTGAAGAAGTTGAGCAACTGCGTGCGGCCCGGGGTTTTCGAGGTGCGCGCCAGGCTGGCATGGGTCAAGGTGTTCAGGGCGCTGGATTTGCCCGCGTTGGAACGGCCGGCAAAGGCGACTTCAAAGCCCTCGTCATCGGGGCATTGGTCCACTTTGGCGGCGCTGAGCATGAAGGTGGACTGTTGGCACAGGCCGAGGATGGGGTTCTTGAGTTGCATGAGATTTCCGATATGGGCGGTGCCGAAAAAGGGTGCGGCAAGCGGTGTCGTTTCCGTTTCAGTAGCGCCAGTATATAATGCCGCAGATTTTGTGTGTGCTTTGTCCCAGCGAAGGATGAAGTTCACGGGAGCGATAGACCTTTATTGCGCATTAGAACGCAAAACGCTCCCAAACCCTGAAAAGGTCGATGTATGACCAGATGGTTGCTTGCTGTCGGTGTCTTGATGCCGCTTTACGGCGCTCAGGCTACACAGGAACCGGAAGCGGTGTACAACCGAGTTTGCGTGGCTTGCCATGCCGGCCAACTGCCGAACGCCCCGAAGCGGGGTGACCAGGCAGCCTGGGCGCCCAGACTGGCGCAAGGCATGGACACGCTGGTGCAACACGTGACCCAGGGTTTCAAGGCAATGCCGCCGCGTGGTTTGTGCATGGACTGCAGTACCGAGGATTACCAGGCCATCATTGAGTGGATGGTGAGTAAACCCGGTTAGATAACTCTTAAACCCTTAGCCGTAGTTGGATTAGCTGATGAACAAACTGATCGTGAGTCTGCTGTTGACCTTGGGCATCACCGGTGTTGCCCATGCTGCAGGCGACGCTGCTGCGGGTCAGGCGAAAGCCGCCGTGTGTGGTGCTTGCCATGGACCGGATGGTAATAGCCCGGCGCCGAACTTCCCTAAACTGGCCGGCCAGGGTGAGCGTTACCTGACCAAGCAGATGCACGACATCAAGGACGGCAAGCGCACGGTCCTGGAAATGACCGGCTTGCTGACTAACCTCAGCGATCAGGACCTGGCCGATATCGCGGCCTATTTTTCCAGCCAGAAAGGCAGTGTGGGAGCTGCTGATCCGAAGCAAGTGGCCCGTGGCGAAGAACTGTTCCGTGGCGGCAACCTCGACAAAGGCATGCCTTCCTGCATCGGTTGCCACTCGCCTAACGGCGTGGGCAACGCCGCTGCGGGCTTCCCGCATGTGGGTGGCCAGCATGCGCAGTACGTCGCCAAGCAACTGACGGACTTCCGTGAAGGTAATCGCACCAACGACGGCGATACCAAAATCATGCAGAGCATTGCCGCCAAGCTGAGCAACAAGGACATCGAAGCGGTTTCCCAATACATTCAGGGGCTGCACTGATCGAGGGCTGCGTTAACGCTCGATTAATCCGTTGATGCAAGCATAAAAAGGGTGGCCTAGGCCGCCCTTTTTTGTGGCCGGTGCCGTTACACTAACGAACTCATGCCCGCGCAGACCTGTCACAACAAAGGTCGCGTGAGGCGACTTTATTTGTCCAGGAGTAAAGCATGCGTAATCTGATCCTCAGCGCCGCTCTCGTCACCGCCAGCCTCTTCGGCATGACCGCACAAGCCGCCGACGTGCCGCTTGAAGCCGGTAAAACCTACGTGGAATTGGCCAACCCCGTGCCGGTTTCGGTGCCGGGCAAGATCGAAGTGGTGGAGCTGTTCTGGTACGGCTGCCCGCATTGCTACGCCTTCGAGCCAACCATCAACCCATGGGTTGAGAAACTGCCCAAGGACGTGAACTTCAAACGCATCCCTGCCATGTTCGGCGGCCCCTGGGATGCCCACGGCCAACTGTTCCTGACCCTGGAAGCCATGGGTGTCGAGCACAAGGTTCACAACGCTGTCTTCGAGGCGATCCAGAAACAAGGCAAGCGCCTGACCAAGCCTGAGGACATGGCTGACTTCGTCGCGACCCAAGGTGTCGACAAGGACAAGTTCCTGGCCACCTTCAATTCCTTCGCCATCAAGGGCCAGATCGAAGCCGCCAAGAAACTCGCCGTGGCTTATGGCGTGCAAGGCGTTCCGACCATGATCGTCAACGGCAAGTACCGTTTCGACCTGGGCACCACCGGCGGTCCTGAAGCGACCCTCAATGTGGCCGACCAGTTGATCGCCAAAGAACGCGCCGCCAAGTAAGGGGCCTGCCATGCGTCGCTGGGGTACCGAACGCGTTGTCGGTCTGCATGACCCGCAGGTCAACGAAGCTCACCTGGAATCCACGGGCCTGCCGGCGGACAGCCGCCTGCGGCTGCTCAGCTTCAATATCCAGGTGGGTATCAGTACCGAGAAGTACCGGCACTACCTCACCCGTGGCTGGCAGCACTTGCTGCCCCACAACGGGCGGGCCGGCAACCTGCAGAAGATCGGCGACCTGTTGGGCGACTTCGACCTGGTCGCCCTGCAGGAAGCCGACGGCGGCAGCATTCGCTCCGGCTACATCAACCAGGTGGAACACCTGGCCCAGTTGGGTGCATTTCCCTACTGGTATCAGCAACTCAATCGCAACCTCGGGCGTCTGGCGCAGCACAGCAACGGCGTGCTCAGCCGCCTGAAGCCATCGGCCATCGAAGATCACCCATTGCCGGGCCCCAAGGGTCGTGGCGCGATCCTCGTGCGTTTTGGCGAAGGTTCGGAAGCCCTGGTGGTGGTGATGATGCACCTGGCGCTCGGGGGGCGGACCCGCAACCTGCAGTTGGCCTACGTGCGTGAGTTGATTGGCGGCTACAAGCATCAGGTGTTGATGGGGGACATGAACACCCATGCCACCGACCTGCTGCAGAATTCCCCGTTGCGTGACCTTGGGTTGCTGGCGCCGCAAGTCGAAGCCACGTTCCCCAGCTGGCGCCCGCAACGCTGTCTTGACCACATCCTGCTCAGTCCGACCCTCACGCTTGAAAGTGTGCAGGTGCTGGCGCAGCCCATCTCCGATCACCTGCCGGTCGCGGTAGAGATTCGTCTGCCGGGTTCGCTCACGGTGGATGCATTGCCCGCGTTGAGCCCCGGCCCTCGCGGACCCCTTGCATGAGCGACGAAGCCCAGCGCTGGAAAGAGAAATACCTTAAAAGCATCGATCAACAAGACAAACTCGAACGCCGCTGGGCCGCCCGCCTCGACCTGCTGCGCCGAGGCTTGGTGCGCAGTACGTTGGCCGCTGAAGGCACCGACCGCGCGGTCGATCAATGCATGAAGGAAATGCGCGACGTGGTGCGCAGCGACGACATGGATGCCGCCCTCGCCGCATTGCTGCCGCGCCTGGAAAAAGCCGTACTGGATTCGGAGCAGCGTCGCGAAACCCGGATTGACCAGATGAGCGCCGCGCTCACGGCCCTGGTTGCGCAGTTGCAGAAACTGCCGCTGCCCCGCGAGGTGGCCCGCCCGTTGAAAACCTTCGCCAAGCAGCTGGATAGCCGCGTGGGCCAGGCGCGCGAGATCCCGCTGTTGCTCAGTGAGTTGAGCAACCTGCAAGGGCAGGCGTTGAATAACCTGGAACCGGACGGCGAAACCCCACGCCCCGGTCCCGGCCTGCTGCAACGTCTGTTTGGCGCCAAGGAAGTTGCGAGTGAGGCGCCGACCGGCGAGCCCGCGCCGCCGCCTTCTGCGCCCTCTGCGCCCGCCGCCGCCAGGCCGGTGCCCGAACCCGTCGCCGAGGCGGCACCGCCGCCCCAGTCCGACGAGTTGGCCCAGGCCCTGCGGGCGTTCGCGCCGTTGCCGCAAGGCTCGGCCCCGCCCCCGCCGGAACCGCCGGAACCGGTGGCGGCAGCCAAGGCGGCCACGGTGGCCGAGGTCGTGAGCCCGGTCGTCGCCCCCGAAGCCGCGCCCCAGCCCGTGCCGATCGCCCGGCCCGTCGAAGTGGCGGCGCCTGCCGCGCTTCCAGCAGCGGCGCCAGAACCTGGCGCCGAAAGCGCACTCGCCGCGCTTATCGAACCACCGCCGGTTCAGGTCGATGCACCGCAACAAACCGTCATCGGCAGCCTGTCACTGCCGCCGGTGCTGGACGCGCCGGACCCGGACGAGCTGCTGGCGGACGCAATCTACGCCCTGCCCGATTCGCCGGAGCCGTCCTACAGCTCCGTGGCCAAACACATTGAAGACACCTTGCTTGGCCTGCTGGAAGACCTGTCCCTGCCCGAGCGCCACCGGCCCCAGGCCGAAGCCATGCGCGAGCGCCTGGCCCATGGTTTGAACTGGTACGAACTGCTGCCGATCCTCGATGACCTGGCCACGCTGATGCTGGCGATCACCGACAGTGGCCAGCATGAGTTCGAGGCCTACCTCAAGCAGCTCAACGAACGCCTCGAAGCGTTCCAGGGCCATCTGCAGACGGCCAGCGAAGGCTATGCCGACAGTCGCTCGGCCGCCCGTGAGCTGGACACGCAAATCCGCGAACAGGTCGACGGCCTGCAAAACAGTGTGCAGGGCGCCGCCGACCTGGACAGCCTCAAGCAGGTATTGGAAAGCCACCTTGAAGGCCTGCTCGGCACCATGGACCAGCACCAGCAGCAGCGTGACCTGCGCGAGCAGGAAGTGGCGGAGCGCTTGAAAGGGCTCGCCGAACGCGTCGCCAATATGGAGCAGGAGGCCCAGGGTTATCGCGATCACCTCGAAGTGCAGCGCCAGAAAGCGCTGGTCGATCCGCTTACCGGCTTGCCCAACCGTGCCGCGTGGAGCGAGCGCCTGGACCATGAGGTCAACCTCTGGCATCAGCGCGGCAACAGCCTGTCGCTGGCGATGCTGGACCTCGATCACTTCAAGCGTATCAACGACGGTTACGGGCACCTGGCCGGCGACAAAGTGCTGAAAATCATTGCCAGCGTGCTGCGCAAGCGCCTGCGCCCCGGCGACTTCATTGCGCGCTTCGGCGGCGAAGAGTTTGTGTTGCTGATGCCCGACTCACCCCTGGCGAATGCCCTGAGCGCTGGCGAAGTGCTGCGCGCGGCGATTGAAGTCTGCCCGTTCCACTTCAAGGGCGAGCCGGTGACGATCACGGTGTCGATGGGCGTGGCGCAGTTCCAGCCCGGCGAGCGCAGCGACCTGGCGCTCAAGCGCGCCGACGAGGCGTTGTACCGGGCCAAGGCAGCGGGACGTAACCGGGTGCAGGCGGCCTAAAAGATGTTCCATTTTGTAATTTGACGTTCGGGCCACAAACGGTACGTTACACTGTTGCATTATCGTCTTCAGCGTAACGTTATCCGCCATGAAATCCGTGTACTTCGCCTTTGTGTTCCTCCTGCTCAGCGGCTGCGCCAGCGGCCCGCGCCTGGATACCAGCCACCCTTCGGTCAACCATGACAACCGCGTGCAGTTCGTGGTCGTCCATTACACCTCGACCAACCTCGAACGCTCCCTGGCGCTGCTGACCCATGGTCAGGTCAGCAGCCATTACCTGATCGGCGACGACGCTTCGGGCACCATCTACAAGCTGGTGGATGAAAGCCAGCGCGCCTGGCATGCCGGGGAAAGCGAGTGGATGGGCCGCACCTGGCTGAACTCCAGCTCCATCGGGATCGAGATCGTCAACCCGGGGTTCCGCGACACGCCGACGGGCCGCGTGTGGTACCCGTATTCCGAAGCGCAGGTGAAATCCCTGGAGGTGTTGCTCAAGGACATCAGCACGCGCAACGGCATCGACCCCCGAAACATCATCGGTCACAGCGACATCGCGCCGCTGCGCAAGCTGGACCCGGGGCCGTTGTTCCCATGGAAGCGCCTGGCCGAGAAAGGCCTGGGCATCTGGCCCGACGCGCAGGCGGTGGCACGCTTCCAGGCGCAGTACGCCACGGACCTGCCGAGCATCACCTGGTTCCAGGAAGCGTTGGCGCACCTGGGCTACCAGACGCCGCAGACCGGTGAGCTGGACGTCGCCACGCGCCATGTGCTCGCCGCGTTCCAGATGCACTTTCGCCCTGCGCTGTTCGATGGCACGCCGGACGCCGAGAGTGCCGCGATCCTGCGTGCCCTCGACCGGCGTTAATCGCTACAGCGGCAACGCCATGTAGAACTGCGTGCCCTGCCCCGGCCGCGAATACACGCCCATGCGGCCGCCGTGCAGTTGCACGATCTCCTTGCACAGCGCCAGCCCCAGGCCGGCGCCGCCTTTCTTGCGGCCCACCTGCACGAAGGGTTCGAAGATGCGCCCTTGTTGGCCATAGGCGATACCTTCGCCGTTGTCCTCGACGCTGATGATCACCCGCTCGCCATGGCGTCGTGCCTGCAGACGGATCTGCCCGCCCTCGGCGGTATGGCGCAGGGCGTTGCCCAACAGGTTGTCGAGCACGCGTTCCAGTTGCGCCTGGTCGGCATACAGCCGAGGCAGGTCGGGCTGGGCTTCTACCAGCAGTTCGATGTGTTGTGCATTCGCCGGCTCGGCAAAGCGCGCCCGTGCATGCTCCAGCAGGTCGGTGACATCGCACGGGGCCAGGGTGAGTTTCTGCAGGCCGTTCTGGTAGCGCGAAAAGTTGAGCAAGTCGTTGATCAGTTGCATCAGGCGCTGCATTTCTTCATTGACCGTATCCAGCAGGTCCGCTTCACGGGACTCCGCAGGAAACTTCGCGCGTTCGCGGAACAAACCGAAGGCCATGTGCATACCGGTCACCGGCGTGCGCAGTTCGTGGGAGGCGCGCAACACGAACTCGCTGCGTACCCGTTCAAAGGCGCGCTGTTCGGTGACGTCATGCAGCACCATCACGGCACCGAGGATATGCCCCTGGGTGTGGCTCACCGGCGTCAGGCTGTAGGTCAGCAGGCGCAGTTCGCCCTCGACTTCCACTTCCAGGTCGTCCGGCGCGCGCTCCAGGCTGCCGCCGCGCAGCACCAGTTGCAGCTGATCGTCCATTTCCGGGCGACCCAGCGCCTCGCCCAGGCCCTGGCCGAGACGTTCCTCGTCCCAGCCCAACTGGCGCTGTGCCACTGGGTTGAGGTGCTCCAGGCGGCCTTGCCGGTCAATCATCAACAGGCCGTCGTCGATACTGTCGAGTACCGCCTGCAGGCGCTGCTGGCCGGCGAGCAACTCATCGATATTGGTTGCCTGATGCTGGCGCAAGGCTTCGGCCATGATGCCGAAGCGCCGGGTCAGTTGGTTCATTTCCGCTGCCGAAGAAATGGGCAGGGTCACTTCGAAATCGCCTTGCCCGATCTTGTCGGCGGCCTTGGCCAGTGCTTCGATCGGCGCGCCAAACCGTCGGGCGATGCCATGGGCGGTAACAAAACCGATGATCAACACCGCGAGGCCAACCAACCCCAGCAGCCCGGCGATCAACAAGGCGCGCTCGCGGGATTTATGTTCGCTGGCGCTGATGTTTTCCAAGGCCTGCTTGTGCTCGGCGATCAGGCCGTTGCGCAGGACATTGAAGGTTTCGGTGATTTTCTCTTTGCTGCCGGGCGGTGGGGACGCTTGTTGAGACTCGTCAAAAGCCGCCAGGAAGCGCTGATAGTCGGCCCGGGCCCGGCTGAAACCGCCGCTGTTCCCGTCGCGCTGTTCATGCGCAATGCCTTGGTCGAGCAGCTCGAAGTAACGCTGTTCGGACGCTTGCAGCGCCTCGGGATTGGGGCGCTGTTCGAGCATCATCATCAACTGATCGCCCAGGCTCTGGCGCAGTTTGAGTCCCAGGTCGAGGGTGATGAAGTTGCTGCGGATCGACGACTCCTGGGTCTTGGCCATCTGCATCACGCTGACCAGGCCCAGGATCAACCCCAGCAGGGCGACGGTGATCAGCGCTGAGATACTCAGGAATAACCGAGTGCGCAATGTCATCGCTAACTTCATAGGGTGCCGCTCACAGGTTGTACTGTTTGCGTTTGCGGTACAGCGTCGACGCGTCGATGCCCAGGGTGCGGGCTGCCTGATCCAGGGTGTCGCTGGTGGCAAGTACCGCGCCGATATGCGCTTTTTCCAGCTCGTCCAGGCTCAACGCTGCACCGATACGGGGGGCATTGTTGGTCGGCTGTTCGGCCATCCCGAGGTGGCTGATTTCGACTTTTTCCTGCGGGCAGATAATGCTCGCGCGCTCGACCACGTTGCGCAGCTCGCGGATATTGCCCGGCCAGCGATAGTTGAGCAGCGCTTCGCGTGCCTCATCGCTGAAGCCCCGCGCCGGGCGGGCGTATTCCTTGACGAAGCGGGCGAGGAAGCGGTCGGCCAAGGCCAGGATGTCTTCGCTGCGTTCGCGCAACGGCGGCAGGTGCAAGGTGATGACGTTGAGGCGGTACAGCAAGTCTTCGCGGAAGCGGCCGTCGCGCACCATGTCTTCGAGATTCAGGTTGGTGGCCGCGAGGATGCGTACATCGGCGCGCCGGGTGACCGGGTCGCCCACACGCTCGTATTCCTTGTCCTGGATAAAACGCAGCAACTTGGGTTGCAGAGTGAGGGGAAAGTCGCCGATCTCGTCGAGAAACAGCGTGCCGCCATCCGCCTGGTTGACCCGGCCCAAGGTGCTTTCGCTGGCGCCGGTAAAGGCTCCGCGGCTATGGCCGAACAGTTCGCTTTCCATCAGCTCCGCCGTCAGCGACGGGCAGTTGATGGTGACGCAGGATTTCTTCGAGCGCTTGCTCCAGCCATGAATGGCCCGCGCCAGCTCGCCTTTACCGGTGCCGGACTCGCCGAGGATGAGGATGTTGGCGTCAGTCCCGGCCACTTGGCGCGCAGTTTCCAGCACCGCCATCATCGCCGGGCTGTGGGAGTCGAGACCGTCTTTCGGTTGGCGCACTTCGCCTTCCAGTGCTTCCAGGCGCGCGGAGAGCTGGCGCACTTCCAGCTGTTTGGCGGTGGCCAGGCGCAGCTGGTCGGGGCTGCACGGTTTGACCAGATAATCAGCCGCGCCGGCCTGGATGGCATCCACCGCGGTGTCGACGGCGGAATGCGCGGTCACAATCACCACGCGCATCCACGGCGCCTGGATACGCATCTGCGCCAACACATCCAGACCGTTGTCCTCGCCCAGGCGCAGGTCGAGGAAGCATAGGTCGAACACCTGGCGTTGCATCAAGGCATCGGCCTGGGCGGCGCTGTTGGCGGTGGCTACGGTGTAGCCCTCATCTTCCAGGCAATAACGGAAGGTACGAAGGATTGCGGATTCGTCGTCCACCAAAAGAATGCGGCCTTGAAGTTCCTTGGCTGATTCCATCTGTCCCGCGCTCCTTAATATGAATGATGGTGTTTAGTCCCGGAATAATCGGGCAAGTTGCATGGTTCATTCTGATCGATAAAACGCAACGTCGTGCAGCTATCTGCCTGCATTCCTACAAAGCCTGCGCCCAATGGCGTTTTCATGCCTTCTTGCCACTTCGGCAACGCGCGATGGGTTTTCTATCCGTCGATCCGACCGCTGGCGATCGTGCATTTCGCACGGCGCCCAGGCGGCCATCGTGCAGGATGCTGGGCTTTGCTCCGGTCGCATATATCTAACTGATTGATTTAGTTGAATATTATTTTGTAAAAAAACTGGCATGCGCTCTGCAATAGCTCTCCTAACGAATAATCAAAATGCGGGAGAAAGCAGCATGACTCGCCCAAGCCTCAGCTCACTGCATGTATCGCCACTGCGCTTGCAACAAGGCCTGTTTGCCAGCCTGGCCTTGATGGTCACGTTGATTGGCGGCCAGCAGCTGCAGCATTGGCAGCAGAGTCAGCAGCAAACCCCGCATTTCGAACGTCCGGCGATGACCCAGACCCACTTTCGTTCCATTGATAGCCGTTCCGTTGGCAGCGTTTCTGCCGATGTAACCGTTCCCCAACTGCGGATGGTTGACCAGGCGTCTGCCCTGAATGAACTGCCATCCCAGGAACGTTGGGTGTTCTAGGCAATAAAAGGTCGCTTGAGTTGAGCGATTGCACGGCAGTACCGCTGTCACCCCCTATAAAAGCGTAAGGAGAATCACCATGTTGAGTTGGGCAATCACATTTCTGATCATCGCCATTGTGGCTGCAGTCCTGGGCTTCGGTGGTATCGCGGGCACCGCCACGGGTATCGCCAAGATCCTGTTTGTGGTCTTCCTGGTGATGTTCATCGCTTCGTTCTTCTTTGGTCGTCGTGGCCGAGGCTGAATATGACCCGTTTGTCCCTCAAAACCATGGCTGCCGTCCTGCTCCTGGGCGGCAGCGGCTTGGCGATGGCCGCTCACGACGGCCAGAGCCGCGCCAACGAATTGCTCGGCGCGGACCCGCAGTACCGTGAAACCTGGCAAAGCGTGGTGAAGAAAGAAGAGCGCCTGCCAGAATGGGTCATGAACCTGTCTGGCGCCGCCGAGCAAATGAATGCCGTCGAAGAAGGTGGCGACAAGTACTTGGTCGGGCCGCTCTGCGAAACCGCAGACACCTGCCGAAACAAGCGCCTGATCGTCGCCTTCAGTTACGACAAGGAAGATGCCTACGCCATGTTGGTGGAAGTCCCGGCCGGCCTGCCGGCGGACAAGTCCCCGACCCGGCACGCCGATTACCGGTTTATCGGTAAGCCGGACGCAGGCATGCAAAAACTGCTGATGGAGCAGCTTAAGAAAGATCCGAATTGGTACTAGGTTCCGTCTGATGCATTTGTCGTCTACGGGACTGGCGTCCATAGAAAGAAGCCTGTGCGCTTCTTTCTGTTTGCATCGCTCGCCAAGGGTGATGCATGACCAGGGGGCCGGGTTGCTCTGATCCTTCGCGATCGGCGCGACCTACGGGGACAGGGAGTGCCTGCGCAAGGGCCGGGTCAGGTGAAAAGCTGCGCCGCAAGTCCACCCGCTTTCGAGCTTGCTGGATTTGCGGCGCGCTTATGACGTTCATCCCCGCTTCTTATGCCGCTCATAGCCGAGAGTCTTCTTTTCGCCCGAGCCCAATCATTACTGGGTATGTCGGGGCGACCATCTATCGAGAAAATTTTGCCTGCGCTATAGGACATTTCAGACAACAGGCCCCTGAATACACAGGCATTTTCGCGAATGCCCTGAGGTCTCCTGAATCTCTGAGCGAGCCTGATTTGACCGGTTCACGGCATATTCACCGGGCAACATGTCGCATTTGAACTGACCGTTCGGACAGTTATTCTTAAAAAAAGCCATGCCGATTCGGCATGGGGTAGGCGTTTACGGCATTAGACGTCGCCCCCTTGCATGGGAATAGTTGCGCCTTTTTTCGCCTGCCAGTAAGCCATTTCGGCCATGCGGCGATGACTTTCTACGGAGGCAGATGCACACACTTTTTCGCTTCCGAGCGTTGCAGCTGGCGCATTTGCCTTAAGTTCACTTGAAGTAAGGGTAATGACATGAAGAAGGCAAAGCTAAGCCTCGCCTGGCAGATCCTCATCGGTTTGGTGCTGGGTATCGCAATCGGTGCCGTGCTCAACCATTTCAGTGCTGAAAAGGCCTGGTGGATCAGCAATGTGCTGCAGCCAGCGGGCGATATCTTTATCCGCCTGATCAAGATGATCGTGATCCCGATTGTGATTTCCTCGCTGATCGTCGGCATTGCCGGTGTCGGTGACGCGAAAAAGCTCGGGCGCATCGGTGTCAAAACCATCCTTTACTTCGAAATCGTCACCACCATCGCCATCGTGGTCGGCCTGTTGCTGGCCAACCTGTTCCACCCCGGTACGGGCATCGACATGAGTACCCTGGGTACCGTGGACATCTCCAAGTACCAGGCGACCGCAGCGGAAGTGCAGCATGAGCATGCGTTCGTCCAGACCATCCTCAACCTGATCCCGTCGAACATCTTTGCCGCCGTCGCGCGTGGCGAGATGCTGCCGATCATCTTCTTCTCCGTGCTGTTCGGCCTGGGCCTGTCGAGCCTCAAGCCTGAGCTGCGCGAACCGTTGGTGACGATGTTCCAGGGCGTGTCCGAGAGCATGTTCAAAGTCACCCACATGATCATGAAGTACGCGCCTATCGGTGTGTTCGCGCTGATCGCGGTGACCGTCGCCAACTTCGGCTTCGCTTCCCTGCTGCCACTGGCCAAGCTGGTGATTCTGGTTTACGTCGCCATCCTGTTCTTCGCCTTTGTGGTCCTGGGCCTGATCGCACGCCTGTTCGGCTTCTCGGTGATCAAGCTGATGCGTATCTTCAAGGATGAGCTGGTGCTGGCCTACTCCACCGCCAGTTCGGAAACCGTGCTGCCGCGTGTGATCGAGAAGATGGAAGCCTACGGCGCGCCGAAGGCGATCTGCAGCTTCGTGGTGCCGACCGGTTATTCGTTCAACCTCGATGGTTCGACCCTGTACCAGAGCATCGCGGCGATCTTTATCGCGCAGCTGTATGGCATTGATTTGTCGGTCGGCCAGCAACTGATGCTGGTGTTGACGCTGATGGTCACCTCCAAGGGCATCGCCGGTGTGCCGGGTGTGTCCTTCGTGGTGTTGCTGGCGACGCTGGGCAGCGTGGGCATTCCGTTGGAAGGCCTGGCGTTCATTGCCGGCGTCGACCGAATCATGGACATGGCGCGTACCGCGCTCAACGTGATCGGCAACGCCCTGGCGGTACTGGTTATCTCCCGTTGGGAAGGCATGTACGACGATGCCAAGGGCGAGCGCTACTGGAACTCCCTGCCGCACTGGCGCACCAAGCAAGTGCTGCCGGTCGGCGAGACCAGCCGCGGCTGAGGCCAGCCTGATGCGAACAAACCCCGGGAAATCCGGGGTTTGTCGTTTCTGCCAGCCCCGCTATCATTCGCCCCATCTTTCGGGGGATTCAACTGATGCTCAATGGCCTGTGGCTTGGCTTCTTTGTCGTGGCAATGGTGTCAGCACTGGCGCAATGGCTGGTGGGCGGTAACGCTGGGATTTTTGCGGCGATGGTGGAAAGCATTTTCGCCATGGCCAAATTGTCGGTGGAGGTCATGGTGTTGCTGTTCGGCACCCTGACGTTATGGCTGGGGTTTTTGCGCATCGCCGAAAAGGCCGGGATCGTCAATTGGTTGGCCAAGGCCCTGGGCCCCCTGTTCCGCCGGCTGATGCCGGAAGTGCCGGCCGGCCACCCGGCCATCGGCCTGATCACCCTCAACTTCGCCGCCAACGGCCTGGGCCTGGACAACGCCGCCACGCCCATCGGCCTGAAAGCCATGAAGGCGTTGCAGGAACTCAACCCGATCCCCAATACCGCGAGTAACGCGCAGATTCTGTTCCTTGTGCTCAACGCGTCCTCGTTGACGCTGTTGCCGGTGACCATCTTCATGTACCGCGCCCAGCAAGGCGCGGCCGACCCGACGCTGGTGTTCCTGCCGATCCTGCTGGCCACCAGCGCGTCGACCCTGACGGGCTTGCTCTCGGTGGCGGTGATGCAGCGCCTGCGGCTGTGGGACCCGGTGGTGCTGGCCTATTTGATCCCGGGCGCACTGCTGCTGGGCGGCTTCATGGCATTGCTGGCGACCTTGTCCGCCACGGCGCTGGCCGGGCTGTCGTCGATCCTCGGCAACCTGACGCTGTTTGGTCTGATCATGCTGTTCCTGCTGGTCGGCGCGTTGCGCAAGGTGAAGGTGTACGAGGCGTTTGTCGAAGGGGCCAAAGAGGGCTTCGACGTCGCCAAGAACCTGCTGCCATACCTGGTGGCGATGCTTTGCGCGGTGGGCGTGTTGCGTGCGTCCGGCGCGCTGGACTTTGGCCTGGAAGGCATTCGTCATGTGGTGGCCTGGACCGGCCTGGACACGCGCTTCGTCGACGCGCTGCCGACCGCGATGGTCAAGCCGTTCTCCGGCAGTGCCGCACGGGCGATGTTGATCGAGACCATGCAGACCCAGGGCGTCGACAGCTTCCCGGCGTTGGTGGCGGCGACGGTTCAGGGCAGTACTGAGACCACCTTCTATGTGTTGGCGGTGTATTTCGGCTCGGTGGGCATTCAGCGGGCAAGGCATGCGGTGGGTTGTGCATTGCTCGCGGAGTTTGCTGGTGTGGTGGCGGCGATTGCGGTGTGCTACTGGTTTTTCGGTTAAGGCTTGGATAGCTATCGGGAGCAAGCTCCCTCCCACACTCAACCGTATTCATCCTGACGAAACGCGGTCAACTGTGGGAGGGAGCTTGCTCCCGATAAGGCCCTCAGCGCTTCGGCGCAGTGTTGCCCTGCGCCACCACCCAATCCACCACCTGCTTGTTCAACTGATCCCCCGCCAGCCCAAACCCGGCCACCACCGCCGGTACTTTGTTGTCGCCGACTGGCTGGCGCACTTCAAACCGGCGGCTGGCAATGATCCGCTGATCGCTGCCGCGCACCAGCCGCGCATCCAGGCGGATCACCACCTCCACTGCGTTGCCGCGGTATTCGCTCTGGAACGCCTGCAATTGCCCGCCCAACTCGTAGTCGGCCTGCAGGTTGGTCTCGTCGCTGCTCAGCAGTGTCACCCGGCCATCGCGCTGGAAGCCATCCATGAAGCGGTTACGCAGCAGCACCGGCGCCGGGTCGCTCCAGCGTGAGTTGGCGTAGCTGCTGATCAGATCACCCTGGGGCACCACGGCAATGCGCGAGCTGTCGAGGAACTCGCTGGTCTGCGGCTTGGTCACGCGCAGCGACCAGGCTACCGGCGCCGCTTGGGTGGTCGCCGGGGCCGAGGCCAGGCGATAGACGTCGGACGGGTTGGGGCTGGGCAGGATCGAGCACGCGCTGACCAGCGCCAGGGCCACGGGGGCGATCAGTTGGTAAGCACGCTTCATGGCGTGAACTCCTTGTTCTTGTCGCTGCCCAGCAGGTAACCGCTGGGGTTGGCTTCCAGGCGGCGGGAGATGGCGCGCAGCGAACCGAGGGTTTCGCGCAGTTCGCGCACGGCCGGCGCCAGTTCGTTGAGGCCCTGCATGCCGCTGTTCACCGAGTCCTTGTTATCGGTCAGCAAGGTATTGATGGTCGCGGTGCTTTGCTCAAGGGATTTCATCGCTTGTTCGGCGCTGCCGAAGACCTGCTTGCCTTGATCGTTGAGCAGGCCGTTGGCATTGCGCATCAGCGCAGTGGTCTGCTCCAGGGCGGCACCGGCCTGCTTGCTGACCTGCATCAGTTGCTGCATCACCACCTTGATATCACCGCGCTGTTCGGCAATCGCGCCGGTGGTTTGTTCCAGGTGGTCCAGGGTGTTGCTGATGCGCTCGACATTCTGCGCGGAGAACATTTCGTTGGCGTTGTGCAGCAGCAGGTTGATGCTGGTCATCAGGTCGTTGCTGTTGGTCAGCAACCGCGCGATTGGCGATGGCGAGGCAATGATCTCCGGCAGGTTGCCGTCCTTGCCCTTGAGTTTCGGGCTTTGCGGTGTGCCGCCGCTGAGCTGGATGATCGATGTGCCAGTGATGCCGGTCAGCGCCAGTTTGGCCTGGGTGTCTTCCTTGATCGGCGTCTGCCCGGAGAGGCGGATGCGCGCGAGCACGCGGCGCGGGTCTTTGGGGTCCAGGCGCAGGCTGATGACATCGCCCACCTTGATCCCGCTGTACTGCACCGAGCTGCCCTGGGACAGGCCGCTGACCGCCTCGTTGAAAATCACTTCGTAATCCTGGAACGCGGTGTCGACGCTGGACTTGGCCAGCCACAGGCCGAACAGCATCGCGCCGACCACCACAATCACGCTGAACAGACCGATCATCACATGATGGGCTCGGGTTTCCATGTCATACCTCGTTGAGCGGTTGAGCGGCATCCAATGCCGCGCGGCCCCGGGGGCCGTGGAAATATTCGTGAATCCAGGCGTCGTCGGTTTCCGAGACGACATCGATGGCATCGGCCACCAGCACTTTCTTCTGCGCCAGCACCGCCACGCGGTCGGTGATGGTGTACAGCGTGTCCAGGTCATGGGTGACCAGGAACACACTCAAGCCCAGCGCATCGCGCAGGGTCAGGATCAGTTGGTCGAATTGCGCGGCGCCGATCGGGTCGAGCCCGGCGGTGGGTTCGTCGAGGAACAGGATGTCCGGGTCCAGCGCCAGGGCGCGGGCCAGGGCTGCACGCTTGATCATGCCGCCGGACAGCGACGCCGGGTATTTGTCGGCCGCCGACAGCGGCAACCCGGCCAAAGCCAATTTGACTGCGGCCAGGTGCTCGGCGTCGGCGCGGCTCAGGCCGGCGTGCTCGATCAGCGGCAGCGCGACGTTCTCGGTCACCGTCAGCGAGGAAAACAGCGCGCCCTTCTGGAACAGTACGCCAAAGCGTCGTTCCACCAGGGAGCGCTCATGCTCCGGCAGGTTCGACAAGTCCTTGCCGAATACCCGTACCTCGCCTGCGCTGGGCCGGCGCAGGCCGACGATGCTGCGCAACAGCACCGACTTGCCGCTGCCGGAACCGCCGACCACGGCGAGGATTTCGCCCTTGTACAGATCCAGGTCGAGGTTTTCATGCACGCTCTGGCTGCCAAAGCGATTGCACAGCCCACGGACTTCGATCACCGCCTCGCTGGGCGCTCGGGGTCGGCGACTCACCAGCTCATCTCCATGAAGAACAGCGCGGCGACCGCATCCAGCACGATCACCACAAAAATCGATTGCACCACGCTGGAGGTGGTATGGGCGCCGACCGACTCGGCGCTGCCGCTGACCTTGAAGCCTTCCAGGCAACCGATGGCGGCGATCAGGAAGGCGAAGAACGGCGCTTTCACCATGCCCACCAGGAAATGCTTCACGCCAATGTCCGACTGCAGCAGCGAGAGGAACATCGCCGGTGAAATATCCAGGGTCAGCGCACACACCACCCCGCCGCCGACAATCCCCGAGAGCATCGCCAGGAACGTCAGCATCGGCAGCGACACCAGCAGTGCCAGTACCCGGGGCAATACCAGCAACTCCATCGGGTCCAGGCCCAGGGTGCGGATTGCGTCGATTTCTTCGTTGGCCTTCATCGAGCCGATCTGTGCGGTAAAGGCACTGGCGGTGCGGCCGGCGATCAGGATCGCGGTGAGCAAGACGCCGAATTCCCGTAGGAAGGAGAACGCCACCAGGTCCACGGTGAAAATCGTCGCGCCAAAGCTCTTGAGTACCGTGGCGCCAAGGAATGCCACCACGGCGCCCACCAGAAACGTCAGCAAGGCGACGATGGGCGCGGCGTCGAGGCCGGTCTGTTCGATATGCGCAACCATCGGCGTCACGCGCCAGCGCTTGGGCCGGAAAATGCTGCGGGCGAAGGTTTCCAGGATCAGGCCGATAAAGCCCAGCAGTTGCTTGCTGTCCAGCCACACTGTGTCCACCGCAGCACCGATGCGCGCCAGCAACTGGATGCCGGCGGCTTCTTCCGGCGCTTTTTCCGGTACGCAGAAATCGTTCAGGGAGCGGTAGACGGTCTTGAGCAGCGCGCGGTCGGCGGCGGACAGGCTGCAATCGGTCTGCTCGGCAGATTGCTCGATGCGGTCCGGGCCCAGCAGCTCCACCAGCAGTGAGGCGCCGGCTGTGTCGAGGGCACCGAGGCCATTGAGGTCGATGCGGGCGCCGGCGTCGTATTGGCCGTCGAGTTTGTCCGACAGCTTCTTCAGATTTGTGTAGTGGGCAAGCGTCCAGTCCCCCGTAATCCTGAGTAACGGGGGGGCGGTGGACGTATCGAGGTGGGCTGTGCCGGCCGAGGTACGAGTGGTCATAAGCTCCGAGCTTGTCTGGCTATCCACAATGCCTACGTAATAGCACGATACAGCTTACTTTGGGTTGTCCGTTTGTGCTGTGTCAGTCACTTTGAAGCGCAGCACACCGATCACCTGCCCGTCCTCGGTCAGCACCCGGACTTGCCAGCGCCCCACGGAGTCGGCCGGGAAGTTCTGCTTGTGGGTCCAGGCGCGGTAGCCTTCCTTGCGCCCGCCGTGGATATCCAGGGCGATGCGGTCGACTTCCTGGCCGTTGAATTTCCACACATGGTAGATCCGCTCATCCAGCCCGCGCGGGGCATTGATCGCGGTATAGGCATACAGCCCGCCGCTGCGCAGTTGGGCGGCGCTGACCTCTTTGAGATCGTCGCCGGGTGTGCGGTCTTGCAACTGGGTGCTGATCGCCACTTCGGTCATCCACAAGGTGGCCGGTGGAACCCAACTGCGTAGGAACCATCCGGCACAGCCAATCGCGGCCGTGACCCCGAGCAGCATCGCCCAGCCTTTGACGCTGCGCAGCGGCAGGCTTACGGCCAGGCTCGGGATCGACAGGACCATGGCCACGCCGAGGGCCAGCTTGTAACTCTCGGCGGTGGTCAGGTGCAGGATGATCGGCAGCGCGGTGAGCAGCGCGGCGAACAGGGTCAAGGTGTGCAAGGCGAGGAACAGCGAGCGTTTGGGCGCCAGCCACTTGTAATACAGCGGGTCGGTGATCGACACCAGCGCCGCCGCGCCGAGCAGCCCGGTGAAGATCGATTGGCCGCTGTTCCAGGTGGTGGTGATGAAAAAGAACGGCAGCACGAAAAACAGACTTTCCTGGTGGATCATCTGGGTGGCGTAACGCAGCAGCGGTTCGGGGATTTCGCGCTTGAAGAGTTTGGTGAACAGCTGGGTAAAGCTGTTTTCCAGCATCAGCCACAGCCAGCTCACCAGCATGATCACCGCGATCCAGCTGGCCATGCCCTGCTGGCGGTCCACCAGAATGAAGCTGCTCACCCCCGAGATGAAACCGCCGAGTGCAATCACCCCTGGGTAGCGCTTCATCAGTTCGAGGATGCGCTGGATGTAGTGGTTCAGGTTCGGCATTCGGCGGTCACAGTCTTTGTAGGAAAAATCCCAGACAGAATAACGTCTTAGCCCTGGGTGCGGTGCCTCATTACGCGATCCGTTTGCGATAACTGCGCACGCCGATCACTCCAATCGCGATCAGCCCGAGCACACCGGCGCCGATCCAGTTCAGCATGTCGTAGCTCAGCAGCGGTTTCTCGATGCGCCAGTAGCCCGGCTGCTTGAAGAGTTGGCGCATGGCCTGGTTGGTCTGCGTCAGGCTCACGGCCTTGATGCGTTTGACCGGGTCGCTGAAGTGACCGTTGTCGTAGTCGCCCGAGGCGCTCCAGTAATAGTCGGCCAGCGCGCTGTTGCCCTGCACGGCCCAGGCCTGGCGTGCGATGGCGGCGTTTTGCAGGCGGGCGAATGCCGCCGGGTCGAGGCCGTCCTTGAGCAGTTGGGCCGTGAGGTCTTGCAACACCTGTTCGGCTTCGGCGAGGTTTTCCCGTTCGAGGTCGGCATTCAGGCTGAGGAAACCGACGCCGCCGAGCACTTCGCGTTCGCTCCACGGGCCGTAGGACAAACCGTGCTTGAGGCGCAGTTGGCGATACAGCGCCCAGTCGAGGTAGTCCTTGAGCAGGTTGTAGGTTTCGTCATGCAGGTCGTCGAGTACCGGCTCGGGGAACAACCAGTGCAGTTTGGCGCCGTTGCCGACCCAGCCATGGATCAGATCGCGGCGGTTGGCGGCGGCGTGCTGGATTTCCGGCAGGGCCAGATGCTCGGTGGGCTCGACCGGGACAAGTTGGCCATAAGTGCGTTCCAGATAGGCCGGCAGCAGTTTGTCGAGGTCGCCGACGATGATCAGCGTCATGTTGTTGGGGGCGTACCAGTTTTTGCGCAGTTGCTCCAACTGGTCGCGGGTCAACTGGCCGGCCTCGGCGCGTTCGGCGCACTTGAGGCCCAGTTCGACCGCCAATTGGTTGCTGGCGGTGTGGCCCAGGTCCTGGCGGTCCAGCAGGCGTTGCAGGTGCGAGTAATGGCCGCCGTCTTCGCGCTCGACCACCTGCTTGGCGGCATTGATATGGGCGTCGGTCAGTTCGGTGCGGGTGAGGATCGCCCGCAGCAGGTCCAGGACCTTGCGCTGGTTTTGCGCGGGCGCCTCGATCACGAAGGTGGTGTCGGCGTTGCTGGTGTAGGCGTTCCACTCGCCGCCCAGGGCTTGCATGCGTTCTTCGAGGTCGCCTTCGCCGCCGCCGTCGATACCGCTGAACAACAAGTGTTCGAGCAGGTGCGGCAGTTCCTTGTCTTCGCAGCGGAAGTCATCCAGGCCCACGCCGACCACCAGGCGAATCGCCACATGCCCGCGTTCGGTGCCCGGTTTGAGCAGCAGTTGCAGGCCGTTGGGCAAGGTGTAACCCTCGACGTGCAGGCGGTCAAAGGCAAAGGCGTGTGCAGAGCCCATGAGCAGGCAGGCGAGTAACAGGCGACGCATAACTGGCTTCCTGGCGAGTGAGGTCAGTGTTAACTGACTTCAGCGGCCGTCTTACGTTCAGGGCGAATGTGTGATGTCGGCAATATCTTCGGCGGACAGCGCGCCGGTGTCGGACGTTTCCAAGACTACATAAGCACTGCTGCAAAACAATGAGTTCAAGCGTTTCATGTCGGCAATCAGTTCCAAATGCAGGGAACTGGTCTCCAGGCTCTGTACGATCTTGCGTTGCAGGCGACTGACGTGGGCATGGGCCAGGCGCCGCTCCTGGGCGCGGAAGCGGCGTTTCTCGCGCAGCAATTGGCGTGCGCTTTCCGGGTCGGCACTGAGGAATACCGACAGGCCCAGGCGCAGGTTGGCAATCAGTTGGCTGTGCAGGCCGGTGAGTTCTTCCAGGCCCACTTCGGAGAACTGGCGACGCTGGGACGTTTTCTGCTGCTGGACTTTGCGCAGCATGCGTTCGATCAGGTCGCCGGCCAGTTTCAGGTTGATCGACAGCTCGATGATCTCGGCCCAGCGGCGGTTGTCCTGTTCGCTGAGGTCTTCGCGGGGCATTTGCGCCAGGTAGAGTTTGATCGCGCTGTAGAGCGCCTCGACGTCGTCGCTGAGGCTGCGCATTTCCTGGGTGATGGCCGTCTGTTTGCCGCGCAGCACTTCGAGCATTGCGGTGAGCATGTTGTCGATCAGGTCGCCCAGGCGCAGGGTTTCCCGCACCGCGTTGGCCAGCGCCAGGCTTGGCGTGGCCAGGGCGGCGAGGTCCAGGTGGCGCGGCGTGGCCTTGCCGTTGGTCTCTTCCCGTTCGGGCAGCAACCACGCGCAGACCCGGGCCATCGGGCCGATGCTCGGTAGCAGGATCAGGCAGCGACTGACGTTGTAGAGCAGGTGGAAGCTGATGACCATGCCTTGGGCGCTGTAATCCAGGCTGTCCATCCACAACACGAGCGGGTCGAGCACCGGGATGATCAGCAACAGGCCGATCAATTTGTACAACAGGCTGCCCAGGGCCACCTGGCGTCCGGCGGCGTTCTGCATGTTGGTGCTGAGGAAGGCCAGCACGCCGCTGCCGATGTTGGCGCCGATCACCAGGCCGATGGCCACGTGCAAGCCGATCACTCCGGCGCCGGCCAGGGTGGCGGTCAGCAGTACGGCGGCGAGGCTGGAGTAGGAAATCATCGCGAACAACGCGCCGACCAGCGCATCGAGCAGGATGTCGCCGGTCAGTGAGGCGAACAGCACCTTCACGCCCTGTGCGTGGGTAATCGGCCCGGCGGCTTCGACGATCAATTGCAGGGCGAGGATGATCAGCCCGAGGCCGATTCCGACCCGACCCAATTGCCCGGCCCGTGTCTGCTTGCGCGAGAGGAAGAAGATCACCCCGAGAAAGATCAGCAGCGGCGACAGCCAGGACAGGTCCAGGGTGAGCACCCGGGCCATCAGTGCCGTCCCGACGTCGGCGCCGAGCATGGTCGCCAGGGCAGGCATCAGCCCCATCAGGCCCTGGCCGACAAACGATGTGACCAGCATGGCGGTGGCGTTGCTGCTCTGCACCATGGCCGTTACCAGGATACCGGCGACGAACGCCAGCCAGCGCTTGGACATGTTTTGCCCGATGACGTGGCGCAGGTTGGAACCGTAGACCCGCAGGATGCCGGTACGGACGATATGCGTGCCCCAGATCAGCAGGGTCACGGCGGAAAGCAGATTGAGCAAGGTCAGCATGCTCGGCCCCCCGTGTGGGTGGGCTCCAACAGGAGCCAATGAGAATTGCCGCGTGCCGTTCTACGTCTTGTACTTAAGCTGTAGTTGGCGAAAGGGCTGTGCGCCAGCATCGCATAGCTAAAGTCGGGTTTGAAACAAAACTGTCATGAAGTCAGTTTTGTGCAGATGAAAAAATGGGGCGCGAACGCCCCATTTCAGCAGCGGATCAAGATTATTGACCCGGAATGTCCTTGCGCAGTTTCACAGGGTCCTGCTGTTTCTTCTTTTTCGCGATGGCGGTACGCATCTTGATGTTCACCGCTTCCACCGCCAGCGAGAACGCCATGGCGAAGTAGACGTAGCCTTTAGGCACATGCACGTCGAAGGATTCGGCGATCAGCACGGTACCCACCACTACCAGGAACGACAGCGCCAGCATCTTCAGCGACGGGTGCTTGTCGATGAAGTCACTGATGGTGCCGGCCGCTGCCATCATCACCAGCACCGCGACCACGATCGCCGCGATCATCACCGGCACGTGGGACACCATGCCGACGGCAGTGATCACCGAGTCCAGGGAGAACACGATGTCGATGATCGCGATCTGGATGATGGTGTAGATGAACTTGCCACCGGCGCCTTTGGGCTCTTCGTGGGTTTCGTCTTCACCTTCCAGGGCGTGGTACATCTCCTGGGAGCTTTTCCACAGCAGGAACAAACCACCGAAGAACAGGATCAGGTCGCGCCCGGAAATGCCCTGGCCGAAGACCACGAACAGGTCGTCGGTCAGGCGCATGACCCAAGTGATGGACAGCAGCAACAGGATTCGCGTGACCATGGCCAGGGCCAGGCCGAAGATCCGGGTACGCGCCTGCATGTGCTTGGGCATGCGGCTGACCAGGATCGAAATCATGATGATGTTATCGATGCCCAGGACGATCTCGAGGGCCGTCAGGGTGAAGAAGGCAATCCAGATTTCCGGATTGGTCAGCCATTCCATGTGTATTCCTTTAAGCGAGTGTTAAACCGCGCCAGCTGCAGCGCCGCGCGGTGAGTCGGTACGATTATAGAGTGCTGAACAGCGGAAAAATCCCCATCAGCAACGCCGCGAACATTATGCACAGGCACACCAGCACTGCCCACTTCAGGGTGAAGCGCTGGTGATCGCCGAATTCGATACCGGCCAGGGCCACCAGCAGGTAAGTCGATGGCACCAACGGGCTGAGCAAGTGTACGGGTTGGCCGACGATGGAGGCGCGGGCCATTTCCACGGCGGTGATGCCATAGTGACTGGCGGCTTCGGCCAGCACCGGCAGTACGCCATAGTAGAACGCATCGTTGGACATGAAGAAGGTGAACGGCATGCTCACCAGCGCGGTAATCACCGCCAGGTAAGGGCCCAGGGCTTCTGGAATGACCGCCAGCAGGCTCTTGGACATGGCGTCGACCATGCCGGTGCCCGACAGGATGCCGGTGAAAATCCCTGCAGCGAAGATCAACCCCACCACGGCCAGTACGCTGCCGGCATGGGCGGCGACGCGGTCTTTCTGCTGTTGCAGGCACGGGTAGTTGACGATCATCGCGATACTGAACGCCACCATGAACAGCACCGGCAGTGGCAACAGGCCGGCGATCAACGTACACATCAGCGCCAGGGTCAGCACGCCGTTGAACCAGATCAGCTTCGGACGGCGGGCATCCGGGTATTGCGACACGCTGATTTCGCTGTGATCGATCTCGTCGCCCTGCAGGTGCAGTTCACCCAGGCGCGCACGTTCGCGCTTGCCGTACATGTAAGCGATCACCAGGATCGCGACCACGCCGGCGGCCATGGCCGGGATCATCGGGACGAAGATGTCTGACGGGTCCACATGCAGCGCACTCGCGGCGCGAGCGGTCGGGCCGCCCCAGGGCGTCATGTTCATCACGCCACCGGCGAGGATGATCAGGCCGGCCATGATCCGCGGGCTCATGCCGATGCGCTGGTACAGCGGCAGCATCGCGGCCACGCAGATCATGTAGGTGGTGGCGCCGTCACCGTCGAGGGACACCACCAAGGCCAGCACGGCGGTGCCGACCGAGACTTTCAGCGGGTCGCCCTTGACCATCTTGAGGATCTTGCGCACGGCCGGGTCGAACAGGCCGGAGTCGATCATCAGGGCAAAGTAGAGGATGGCGAACATCAGCATCACGCCGGTCGGCGCGAGCTTGGTGATGCCTTCGAGCATCATCGGGCCGATCTTCGGCGCAAAACCGCCGAACAGCGCGAACAGAATCGGCACGATGATCAGGGCGATCAGCGCGGACAGGCGCTTGGTCATGATCAGGAACATGAACGTGATGACCATGGCAAAGCCAAGGAAAGTCAGCATAGGAATACTCCAGGCGTAGCGCGGCTAAGGAATGGCGAACCGGGTGGGGTCAGCGCAGAACGAGAGGCACGAGGCTTACGGGAGGAGTTGGGGCGAACAGGCGGGAGCGAGCGGACATCGGGAATCACCATTGTTGTTGTTAACAGCCGGTCTGTTGCCGGCAGTGGGGGCGATCCTAGACGCGTAAGCTTTCAGCCAGCTTTCGTTGATCAAACAGGTGAGGTGGAAATGACACACGGTCTCCAGGCCTGCGCAGATCAACATGTGGGAGGGGGCTTGCTCCCACATTCAGCTGGTGTATGCGCAAATTTTCAGGGCAATTCGAGGCCGCCCGCTGCTTTGTGCAGTTTGCGCAGATGTTCGCCAACCTGCTTGAGGTTGGCTTCGCACGCGGCAATCTCGGCGGCGCGGGACGGGTCCAGCAGCGCCCTCACCTCTTTATCCAGTTCGCCGGTCAGGGATTGCAGCTGTTTCTGGCGCTCGGCACTTTCCGATTCCAGCCGCTTGGACTCCGAAGGTTGCGGCAAGCCGTAGCCACCGCTGCCCAGCAGTTCTGCCGGGCGGCTGAGGAAGCCGCTGTTGGCGAGAATCTGCTGCAGCGTGGCGTTGGCTTTCTCCATGCCGCCATTTTTCAGCTCGCGGGCGCCGAGGTAGCGTTGTTTGACTTCGTCCTGGGCCAGCATCAATTGCTTGCGAAAGCTTGCCTGTTCCAGCAGCAGTAATGCGGCGCTGGTGCGCAGGTCGGCCTGCTCGAACCAGTGGCGGCGCTCTTGCGCGCTCAGGGACAGCCAGTCTTCGACCTGGGTCTGTTGGATCGGCAGGCGCTTGCGCAGCACGTCGAACATCGCTTGGTAGCGCTCGCGGAACGAGTCGAAGTGATAGCCCAGACGCAGCGCCTCGCGCTTGTCGTTCAACACGCTGGTATCGGCCAGGCCGCGCGCCTGCAGGACCTCCAGCAGCCCGTTGGGCGTGATGTTGTCCAGACCGGTCAGTTGCGGGTTGGCGCTGCCGCTGCGTAACAGTTTCAGGCCTTCGACCGCGCAGTTGTTGGACAGGAAGAAGTAGTTGCCGTCGTAGCTCCAGTGCATTTCGGCCGCGTGTTCGACGGTGTCCTCGATCTCCCGGCGCGTCAGCTTCAGCGGCACCGAGGCGAGGCCGCGCAACTCGGTCTTGGTGTACTCGTCGATGACCTGGGCCAGCGGCAACACGAACAGCCGTGACGGGTACTTGCCCACCAGGCCGTCCCAGCTCGACAGTTGTACGTCACCGACAAAGGCGCGGTAGGACAACACCAGATGCTGGTCCAGATCCAGCCGACAGTCCGGGCCGCGAGGGCGCCCCGGCGCGCAGATCACCAGGCGCAACATGCTGTGGCCCCAGCGACTGACCAGGTTCTGGTTGGCTTCGGCGAGCAGGTAATCGATTTCGTAGACCCGTTCCGGGTCGACATGGCCCAGGGGCGTCTTGGCGAAATCGTTGCCGGCGTTGAGGAAGGCGTAGGTCTTGGCGCAGGTGTCTTGCGCGGGCGGCGCCCAGCCAAAGTGTTCCTTGTAATAGCGGAACAGCGCGGGGCGGCGGCAGGCGTAGCTCGGGTCGAGGAGGAAATATTCCATATTGACCGCGACGAACTCCAGCGGGCTGCTGGTTTCGTAGAGGTCCGGGCTGCGCGCGACCTGGCGGTTGTGCTGCTCGCGCTCACCGCGGCGGCCGACGTATTGCGGCCAGCCGGCGAGGTCGAGCAGGCGCGGGTCGTCGCTGAGGGTGAAGCGGCGGTCGTTCTGGCCACGGCATTGATCGGGCAGTCCGACCAGGCCGGTGATGTTGTTCTGGCGGCTGCAGCGTCGGATCAGCGCGCGCTCGTCGCTGGGCCACAGGCGCGCACGGTCGTAGATGTGGGTCAGTTCATGCAGCACGGTGGCGAGCATTTCCCGGCGCACGGTGCCGTGGGGGCGGTTGGTCTTGCGGGTGGCGGCGCTGCCGTCGGTCAGGCTGGCGAGCAGGTTGCGGTTGAGGTCCAGCTCGGACACCAGGGAGGCCTGGCCGTAGGCGTTGGCGGGCATCTTGTCGGTCCAGCCGACATCGATGCGCCGGTCCAACTGTTCGATGAAGCGCGGCGGCAGTGAGCGCAGCGCTTCATCGAGCAACGCCTGGCTGGCCTGCTGTTCGGCTGGGCTCAAACCTTCGGTAATGAGCCGCAGTTGCAGGCTGGCCTGGGCTGCGCCGGCACACAACAGCACAGCCCCGGCCAGGAGCCAGGCGATGAGACGCCTCACAGCGCGAGAATGGCTTCGGCGAGGGTCTGGTCGCTGGCATCACGGGCTTCCGGCACGCGGGTGCGCAGGGTGTCGAAGGCGGCTTCGAGTTGTGCGCCACGGATCTCGCCGTTGCTGGCGACGAAGCTGGCGGCGTCATCGTGGGCTTCGCGCACGATTTTGGAGTCGCGGATGGAGGTGGTGGTGTCCGAGGTGAAATCAATGGTGCGCGCGGAGGCGCGGACGATGATATTACTGGTGGCCTTCAAGGTCTGCGCGTGGGCGACATCGGTCAACAACAGCAGGCCGAGAGCGGCGGCGATCAGCGGGCTACGCATGGAATGACTCCGAAATACAAAGATGATTATTGGACGAGAATTGCTTGCGCCAGTTCAAGGTCGCTGGCGTTAAGTTTTGGTTGGCTGCGGCGCAGACGATCCAGCGCTGATTCCAGCCGAGCCCCCCGCCATCGGCCGTCAGTGGCAATGAATGCGGCAGCGTCATCCTGGGCGGCCAGCACCCACTTTCGGTCAAACGGCGCGGAGGTCACTTTGCTGGTGGCATAAGCGCTCACCACAGTGCTCTGGGTGGACAGATCAAAGGCCGAAGCCAATGGCGACCAGCCGGCAGCAAACATCACGGGAACCAGCACTAGGCGGTATGAAAAAGCCATGGGACTCGACAACTGAAAGCGAGCGCCAAGGCTAGCGCAATGCCCGGGCGAGAGCCAGCGTCGAGGCATCCGGGAGCGGCTGGCGCTCCCTTGTTCCGACGGGTTTTCAGATGGCCAGAATGGCCTGGGCCAGTTGTGCGTCTGTCGCAGCGCTCAGTTGTGGCGCTTGCTGGCGGATCTGTGCCAGAGCGCTTTCCAGTTTGACCCCACGAATGGCGCCTTGGCTGGCGACGAAGCTGGCGGCGTCGTCACGGGCGGCGCGCACGACCTTGTTGTCACGCAGGGAGGAGGTGGCATCGGAACTGGCATCGGAGGTGGCTTTCAATGCGCCGACGATCGAGTCGGTCGTCACGATGAGGCTGGACGCATGGGCGTTGGCGGCGAGGGCCAACAGGGCGGCGGCACTCAGCAGGCGAAGACGGGACATGGGGTTACTCCTGTAGATGAACAAATAAGGTCACGCGCAGCGGCCACTGTGAAACGGATGTGGATGCCATTGAGCATCAGACGCCCGTTCTACACGGTTCGCCACGTGGTGACCGGATATTAAGCCGCGGCCTGTCCATTCGAAAAGCGTCTTGACTGTCTAGTCACGCCAGAACGGCTTGGACAGCTCGACCTGGCGCTCGCCGGGGCTGATACCCGCGTCGGACAGCTCTCGCGGGTCGAGCTGGGCCAGTTGGTGTCGTTCTCGGGCCTGTTGCCGCCACCTGGCGAGCGTGGCGACGGTGCGGCGTAACAACGTGGTGCGCGGGGTTTGTGGGTGCATGGGGAGCGCCTTACAGGGTCTTTTTTTTGGAAGACCATGTTGAGCGGATCGTTTCGACCGATACAGATACACCGGCGCTAAATTGTACTGCCTAATTGTTATAATAGTTTAACTGTACTGGTTGCTTTGCAAGCGATCTGTTCGGGGCCGAAAACACCCGGGCCCAGACACAACAAAGCCCGCCTCCGGTGACCCGGGGCGGGCTTTGCTTAACGAATCAGGTTGCTGGCTGGGGACCCGGTGGGTCAGGGCCAGCGAGCGCTCATTAGCGCCAGAACGGCTTGCTCAGCTCTTCGTAGCGTTGTGCTTCGCTGATACCTGCGTCAGCCAGCAGACGCGAATCCAGACGAGCCAGTTGATGGCGGCTGGAGATGCGGCGCTGCCACAGCATCAGGTTGGCGATAACGCGCAGAGGCAGGGAAGCCTGGGTGCTTACAGCTTTTTCTTCAAAGAACAGATCGGAACTGAGTGTACGTTCCATGATGACATCCTTCCGCTTGTGGCGGGATTAGGTAGTGGTTTAACTGATGCCAATGATCCTCCTCCCGCGCAAGACTCTCTAGATACAGTTCACCTGTATTGTGAGGGGCCAGTTAACTGTTTATAGCGGCTGTACTGTACGGAAATGGGGCAACTGTACCTGTCCGCACTGAAACAGTGCAAAAATGGCATTTTAGAAGAAGGGTGTGGGATATTTCGGTAGGAAAAGACCGGTACAGCAGTACAGTTTTTTACAGAAAGGAGGGTGGTGCAACCGAGCTGATGAAACTGTGTGCATCAGCTCGGTTGTGTATCGATCAATCCTTGAGCATGTGCCCGGTTTCTTCCAGGTTAATGTGCCAGCTCAGGGCTTCGCGCAGGACGTGAGGGGTGTGGCCACCAATCGCGCAAGCGGCGTTGAAGTATTTGTTCAACGCATCGCGGTAGTCCGGATGCACGCAGTTGTCGATGATCACCCGTGCGCGCTCCCGTGGCGCCAGGCCACGCAAGTCGGCGAGGCCCACTTCGGTCACCAGGATGTCGACGTCGTGCTCGGTGTGGTCGACGTGGCTGACCATCGGCACCACGCTGGAAATCGCCCCGGCCTTGGCAATCGACTTGGTCACGAAGATTGCCAGGTGCGCGTTACGCGCGAAGTCGCCCGAGCCGCCGATCCCGTTCATCATCCGCGTCCCGCACACGTGCGTGGAGTTGACGTTGCCGTAGATGTCGAACTCCAGCGCGGTGTTGATCGCGATGATGCCCAGGCGACGAACCACTTCAGGGTGGTTGGAAATTTCTTGCGGGCGCAGCACCAGTTTGTCCTTGTAGTGCTCCAGGTTGCCGAACACGTTGCTGTTGCGCCGCTCCGACAAGGTGATCGAACTGCCGGAGGCGAAGCTCAGCTTGCCGGCGTCAATCAGGTCGAACGTCGAGTCCTGCAGCACTTCCGAATACATGGTCAGGTCTTCGAACGGCGAATCGATCAAGCCACACATCACGGCGTTGGCGATGTTGCCGATCCCGGCCTGCAGCGGGCCGAGCTTGTTGGTCATGCGGCCGGCGTCCACTTCCTGCTTGAGGAAGTTGATCAGGTGGCTGGCGATGCCTTGGGTGTCGGCGTCCGGCGGCGTCACTGTGGAAGGCGAGTCAGCCTTGTTGGTGATCACGATGGCGACGATCTTCTCCGGCGGAATCGGGATCGCGGTGCTGCCAATGCGGTCGTCGACTTTTACCAGCGGGATCGGCGTGCGTGTCGGCCGATAGGTCGGGATGTAGATGTCGTGCAGGCCTTCCAGGTTCGGGTTGTGCGCCATGTTGATCTCGACGATCACTTGCTTGGCGAAAATCGCGAAACTGGCCGAGTTGCCCACGGAAGTGGTCGGCACGATATGGCCTTGTTCGGTGATCGCAACGGCTTCGATCACGGCAATGTCAGGCAGCTTGAGCTGGTTGTTGCGCAGTTGTTCGACGGTTTCCGACAAATGCTGGTCGATGAACATCACCTCGCCGGCATTGATCGCCTTGCGCAGGGTGCTGTCGACCTGGAACGGCATGCGTCGCGACAGTACGCCGGCTTCGGTCAGTTGCTTGTCGAGATCGTTGCCCAGGCTGGCGCCGGTCATCAGGGTGATTTTCAGCGGCGACGTCTTGGCACGTTCGGCCAGAGCTTGAGGGACGGCTTTGGCTTCACCCGCACGGGTAAAGCCGCTCATCCCGACGGTCATGCCGTCCTCGATCAGTGCGGCGGCATCAGCCGCGCTCATGACCTTGTTCAACAGCGAAGGCAAGCGGATACGATCACGGTACATGGATTGTTATCTCGAGATACGGAGGCAAGGTGCGCAGTTTAGTGATTTCAAAAGTTTTCGGCCCGCTACCATGGTCGAATGCCGGGCAGCGATTTAGGGCCTTTGGTCGGTTTTCATGCTGCAATAAAAAACCCTAGCCTACTGCAGGCCAGGGTTTCGGGTATTGCGCTGGCGCAGTGTTACTCGACAGCCTTGACCATGTCTTCGATAACCTTCTTGGCGTCGCCGAAGACCATCATGGTTTTGTCCAGGTAGAACAGTTCGTTGTCCAGGCCGGCATAGCCGCTGGCCATCGAGCGCTTGTTGACGATGATGGTCTTGGCCTTGAACGCTTCGAGGATCGGCATGCCGGCAATCGGCGAGTTCGGATCGTTCTTGGCGGCCGGGTTGACCACGTCGTTCGCGCCGAGCACCAGTACTACGTCAGCCTGGCCGAATTCGGAGTTGATGTCTTCCATCTCGAACACCTGGTCGTAAGGCACTTCGGCCTCGGCCAGCAATACGTTCATGTGTCCGGGCATGCGGCCGGCCACCGGGTGGATCGCGTACTTCACGGTCACGCCACGGTGGGTCAGCTTCTCGGTCAGTTCCTTCAGCGCATGCTGTGCCCGTGCCACTGCCAGGCCATAGCCCGGCACGATGATCACGGTATCGGCGTTGGTCAGCAGGAACGTGGCGTCGTCGGCCGAGCCGGACTTCACCGGGCGCGCTTCTTTCGAGCCGGCCGCCGCACCGGCATCCGGCGCATTGCCGAAACCGCCGAGCAGCACGTTGAAGAAGGAGCGGTTCATCGCCTTGCACATGATGTAGGACAGGATCGCACCGCTGGAGCCCACCAGCGAGCCGGCGATGATCAGCATCGAGTTGTTCAGCGAGAAGCCGATCCCTGCCGCAGCCCAGCCGGAGTAGCTGTTGAGCATCGACACCACTACCGGCATGTCGGCGCCGCCGATCGGGATGATGATCAGCACGCCCAGCACGAACGCCAGGGCCAGCATCAGCGCGAAGGCAGAGAGGTTGCCGGTGAACATGAAGGTCAGGCCGAGCCCCAATGTAGTCAGGCCGAGCACCAGGTTCAGTTTGTGCTGGCCGCCGAACTGTACCGGTGCGCCTTGGAACAGGCGGAACTTGTACTTGCCCGACAGCTTGCCGAAGGCGATCACCGAACCGGAGAAGGTGATGGCGCCGATGGCGGCACCGAGGAACAGTTCCAGGCGGTTACCGGCCGGGATCGCATCGCCCAGGTGTTTGACGATGCCCAGGGATTGCGGTTCGACCACGGCGGCAATGGCGATAAACACCGCGGCCAGGCCGATCATGCTGTGCATGAAGGCGACCAGTTCCGGCATCTTGGTCATTTCCACGCGCTTGGCCATGATCGAGCCGGCGGTGCCGCCGATCAGCAGGCCCACGATCACGTAGCCGATGCCGGCAGTGGCAAGCTCAGCGCCCAGCTTATAGATGAGGCCCACGGTGGTGAGCACCGCCAGCGCCATGCCGAGCATGCCGAACAGGTTGCCGCGCCGCGAAGTGGTCGGATGCGACAGGCCTTTGAGGGCCTGGATGAAACAGATCGACGCGATCAGATAGAGCGTCGTGACAAGATTCATGCTCATTACTTCGGCGCCTCTTCTTTTACTTTCGGGGCTTTCTTCTTGAACATCTCAAGCATCCTGCGAGTCACCAGGAAGCCGCCGAACACGTTGACGGCCGCCAGGGCCACGGCCAGCGTGCCCATGGTCTTGCCCAGCGGAGTCACGGTCAGCGCAGCGGCCAGCATGGCGCCGACGATCACGATCGCCGAGATTGCGTTGGTCACCGCCATCAACGGCGTGTGCAGTGCGGGGGTAACGTTCCAGACCACGTGGTAACCGACATAAATCGCCAGCACGAAGATGATCAGGTTGTAGATACCGGGGGAGATAAGCTCTTCCATCGTCTGAATCCCTGCTTAGGCGTTTTTGCGGATGACTTGGCCGTCGCGGCACATCAGGCACGCGGCGACGATGTCGTCTTCGAGGTTGATTTCAAACTGCCCTTCCTTGTTGAAGACCAGCTTCAGGAAGTCCAGCAGGTTGCGCGCATACAGGGCCGATGCGTCGGCGGCGACGGCACCCGCCAGGTTGGTCGGGCCGCAAATGATCACGCCGTTTTCCACCACCACCTGGTCGGCGACGGTCAGCGGGCAGTTGCCGCCCTGGGCTGCGGCAAGGTCGATCACCACTGAGCCTGGCTTCATCTGGGCAACCGTGTCGGCGCTGAGCAGGGTCGGAGCCTTGCGGCCCGGGATCAGGGCGGTGGTGATGACGATGTCGGCCTGCTTGGCGCGTTCGTGGACCGCCAGGGCCTGGCGTTGCATCCAGCTGGTCGGCATCGGGCGTGCGTAACCGCCGACGCCGACGGCGCATTCACGCTCTTCGTCGGTCTCATAAGGCACGTCGACGAACTTGGCGCCGAGGGATTCGATCTGCTCTTTCACGGCCGGGCGCACGTCAGACGCTTCGATCACTGCACCCAGGCGTTTCGCCGTGGCGATGGCCTGCAGGCCCGCGACGCCAGCGCCGAGGATCAACACACGGGCGGCTTTTACCGTACCGGCGGCAGTCATCAGCATCGGCATGAAGCGTGGGTAATGATGGGCGGCGAGCAACACGGCCTTGTAACCGGCGATGTTGGCCTGGGACGACAGCACGTCCAGGCTCTGGGCCCGCGAAGTCCGCGGCGCGGCTTCGAGCGCGAAGGCCGTGATGCCCTGCTCGGCCAGCTTGGCGATGGTTTCATTGCTGAACGGATTGAGCATGCCCACCAGCACGGTGCCGCTTTTGATCAGTGTCAGTTCGCTGTCGCTGGGGGCAACCACTTTAAGGATCAGCTCCGCGCCAAATGCATCGCTGGCGCTGCCAATGGTTGCACCTGCCGTTTCATAGGCACTGTCGACGATGCTGGCTTTAATGCCCGCCCCGCTTTGTACAGTGACCTTATGGCCCTGGCCGATCAGCTTCTTGATGGTTTCCGGGGTGGCAGCCACCCGCGTTTCACCGGTCTGGGTTTCGAGAGGAACACCAATGTGCACGTGAAATCTCCTGCATGATCTTTTTGCTTTTGATCTTATTGTAAAAAGGCCAGCGCACCGTGAGTGGCGCATCTGGGGCGGCCGATCAGCACGATCCCGCTGAAATGACAGCGGGGCGCGGCATTTTGCAGGCGAACTTTACGGCCTTCAAGGGATTATGACGGGTGACGAAAAATTAACTACAAGTCACCCTGTGACTGATTGTCGCAATGCCTTGAGATAACTTATTTAAATACAAGTGGTTAAAGGTGTATTTCGGTTTTTTGGTAGTTTCGCCCTCGCCGTTGTGAATAGTCGGGCATTAGCCGGTAATAGTTGCTACAAACCATGAGAATCATGGCTTTTAGCCTCATTTTCGCCGAACAGGTACAGTTTGCTGGAATGCGACATTTATATATATCTGTAGGATTCTATTTTAGCTGACTACATAGTCAACAAATGCCGCTCCGCCCTTAGATTACTGGGCTATAGCGCTGGGACTGGTCGATCAGCCAGTCCCTGAAGGCGTGCAGGGAGGCCGATTCGACTTTCCTGTCAGGAATCATCAAGTAATACGCCTTCGAACTGCTCAGTGCTTCAGGGCTCGCGATCACCAGTTGGTGCTCGTTCAGTTCGCGCTGGATGAGGAACGGTGGAATCAGCGCAATGCCCATGTCATGCATGGCCGCCTGGGACAACATCGAGAATAGCTCGTAGCGGGGGCCTGTCATGTCGCGGGGTATGTTCAGTTGTTGCGCGTTGAACCACTGGCGCCAGGCATAGGGCCGCGTGGTCTGCTGCAGCAGCGGCAGTTCTGCGATTTCCTGGGGGCTGAAGTGTGCGCGGCTGCCGAGTAAGCGCGGGCTGCACACCGGGACCGGGTTTTCTCCCATCAGCCGGTGGGATTCGGTACCGGACCAGTCGGCATCACCGAAATAGATCGCGGCGTCGAATTCGGTGTCGGCAAACAGGAAGGGGCGCGTGCGGTTGGTGAGGTTGACCGTGACTTCCGGGTGCTGGCGCTGAAAGTCCTTGAGGCGAGGGATCAGCCATTGGGTGCCAAAGGTTGGCACCACCGCCAGCTCGATGACATTCGCGCCCTGCTGTCCCATGACGGACAAGGTGTCGCGCTCCACCGCGTCCAATTGCGTGGCGACACGACGGCTATACGACAGGCCCGCTTCTGTCAGCTTGACCCCACGCCGCGAGCGTCGAAACAGTTCGACACTCAAAAACTCCTCGAGGCTGGCGATCTGTCGGCAAATGGCGCCCTGAGTGATGGAAAGCTCCTGTGCTGCCTTGGTAAAGCTCTCGTGGCGGGCTGCAGCTTCAAAGCTGACAAGGGCGGTGGTGCTGGGGATTTTTCTGCGCATGTACCTTGTTCTCACTTATAAGGCGCGTTTGCGCCCTTCTCGGCCGTTACGGAGTGAGAAATTAGCACAAGCCTATGCAAAAACCTCGTTTGCCCTCTGCGCTTGCCGAGCCTAGTCTGCATCCACGACTTCTGATTTCTTTGCGAGGACTTATTCATGGCTGGCAAGGCAAGCTTCAACTGGATCGATCCACTGCTGCTGGATCAACAGCTCACCGAAGAAGAGCGCATGGTGCGCGACAGTGCTGAGCAATTCGCCCAGGACAAGTTGGCGCCAAGGGTGCTCGAAGCCTTCCGCCATGAAAAGACCGACCCGGCGATCTTCCGTGAGATGGGCGAAACCGGCCTGTTGGGCGCGATGATTCCCGAGCAGTACGGCGGCAGTGGCCTGAATTACGTCAGCTACGGGTTGATTGCGCGTGAGGTCGAGCGAGTCGACTCCGGCTATCGCTCGATGATGAGTGTGCAGTCGTCACTGGTCATGGTGCCGATCAATGAGTTCGGCACCGAAGCGCAAAAACAGAAATACCTGCCGAAACTGGCGTCGGGTGAATGGATCGGTTGCTTCGGTCTGACCGAGCCTAACCACGGTTCCGACCCGGGCGCGATGATTACCCGGGCACGCAAGGTGGATGGCGGCTACAGCCTGACCGGCGCCAAGATGTGGATCACCAACAGCCCGATCGCCGATGTGTTCGTGGTGTGGGCCAAGGACGATGCCGGCGATATCCGCGGTTTTGTCCTGGAGAAAGGCTGGAAAGGTCTGAGCGCTCCGGCGATTCACGGCAAGGTCGGCCTGCGGGCTTCCATTACCGGCGAGATCGTCATGGACAACGTGTTCGTGCCCGACGAGAACATCTTCCCGGATGTGCGTGGCTTGAAAGGCCCCTTCACCTGCCTTAACTCCGCTCGTTACGGGATCTCCTGGGGCGCGCTGGGAGCTGCCGAGTTCTGCTGGCATACCGCTCGCCAATACACCCTTGATCGGCATCAGTTCGGTCGGCCATTGGCGGCGACCCAGCTTATCCAGAAGAAGCTCGCGGACATGCAGACCGAGATCACTCTGGCCCTACAAGGCTGCCTGCGCCTGGGGCGGATGAAGGATGAAGGCACTGCGGCGGTGGAAATCACGTCGATCATGAAGCGCAATTCCTGCGGCAAGTCGCTGGATATCGCACGCATGGCGCGGGATATGCTGGGCGGCAACGGTATCTCCGACGAGTTCGGGGTGGCGCGTCACCTGGTCAACCTGGAAGTGGTGAACACCTATGAAGGTACCCACGATGTACACGCCTTGATTCTGGGGCGCGCGCAAACCGGTCTTCAGGCGTTCTATTAATAGGAGCACGGGCATGGGCGCGCTTTCGCATCTGCGGGTACTGGATTTGTCGCGAGTACTGGCGGGCCCTTGGGCCGGGCAGATCCTCGCGGACCTTGGGGCCGAAGTGATCAAGGTCGAGCGGCCGGGCAATGGTGACGACACGCGTGCCTGGGGCCCTCCCTTCCTCAAGGACGCGTATGGCGAGAACACCAGTGAAGCGGCGTATTACTTGTCGGCCAACCGCAACAAAGAGTCGGTGACCATCGACTTCACGCAGCCGGAGGGGCAGAAGCTGGTGCGTGACCTGGCGGCCAAGTCCGACATCCTGATCGAGAACTTCAAGGTGGGCGGCCTGGCGGCGTATGGGCTGGACTATGCCTCGCTGAAGGAGGTCAACCCGGCGTTGATCTATTGCTCGATCACGGGGTTTGGCCAGACGGGGCCTTATGCGGCGCGTGCGGGCTACGACTTCATGATCCAGGGGTTGGGCGGACTCATGAGCCTGACGGGGCGGCCTGAGGGTGATGAGGGGGCGGGCCCGGTGAAAGTGGGGGTGGCGTTGACTGACATCCTTACGGGGCTCTATTCGACGGTGGCGATCCTGGCGGCGCTGGCTCATCGCGAGCGTGACGGCGGCGGGCAACATATTGATATGGCGCTGCTGGACGTGCAGGTGGCTTGTCTGGCCAACCAGGCGATGAACTACCTGACGACAGGCGTGCCGCCAAAGCGCTTGGGCAATGCACATCCGAATATCGTGCCTTATCAGGATTTTCCCACGGCCGATGGCGACTTCATCCTGACGGTGGGGAATGACGGGCAGTTCCGTAAGTTTGCGCAGGTGGCAGGTCAGCCGCAGTGGGCGGATGATCCGCGTTTCGCGACCAACAAGGTGCGGGTGGCCAATCGCGCGGAACTGATTCCCTTGATTCGCCAGGCGACGGTGTTCAAGACGACGGCTGAATGGGTGTCGCAACTGGAGCGAGTCGGCGTGCCGTGCGGGCCGATCAATGATCTGGCGCAGGTATTCGCGGATGCCCAGGTCAAGGCGCGCGGGCTGGCGATTGAGTTGCCTCACGCACTGGCGGGGATGGTGCCTCAGGTTGCCAGTCCTATACGGTTATCCAAGACCCCTGTGGAATACCGCAGCGCGCCTCCTTTATTGGGTGAGCATACGGTCAGGGTGTTGCAGGAAGTGCTGGGGTTGATGCCGGCGAATGTGGCTGCTTTAAAAGAAGCTGGGGTTATCTGAGTCATCTCTTCTATATAGAGCGTCATTAAGGGCTCTATATAGAAGAAAGTTGGTTGTTTTTTAGCCAATCCTAACTATTGGATAGATAAGCGAAATTAAAGGTTGACGGCAAATCCTGGACGTCTATAATTCGCCCCACTTCCGGCGCAGTCGAAACGGAAAACTCCTTGGTAAACAAAGAGTTACGCAAGATTCGA